>NZ_QTLZ01000003.1:0-373579 GCF_003635425.1 Parabacteroides sp. AF27-14 | reverse complement strand
ATTATGTAAATCTCTCAAAGAACTCTTTTGTCGCTTTCGTTTTGCGAACGTGGCTGCAAAGATAAGGACTTTTATTTTAAACCTCCAAATTATTTCGGAACTTTTTTTTCTAAAAGTTTGTTTCATCATTTTGTACCGGCGTTCTCTCTCGAATGCGGGTGCAAAAGTAGTGCTATAAAACATAACCTCCAAACTTTTTCGTAACTTTTTTGTGATATTTTTTTCATGTCTTAACAAGTTATATAATGTACGTGCAATAAGGCACAAGACATCGTATCCCTTATTTCATAATCCACTCATGTTACCTCCTATTTAAAGTAGCAAACGGTATTAAATAAAAAACTACTAACTAAAAACATTAGAATTAAATCAAAACAGTTTCTAATTCAAAAACATTTTTTTACAAGAACCACAAATTAAATGCGCCCTTTTTAGTTTACTGTATATCACATAATTATAAAGACGCACGTGTTTTCAAAAAAACATGTACGTCTTTTACCAGAAACACGTACGAGAATTTGGAAAAACATGTACGTGTTTTTTGACAAATGCATCAAAAACGGAAGTATTAAGAGAGAAAAATACAATAAGTATGGACTTTATTAATAATTAAAATGTTGGATGCCGATTCCGGTCTTAATATAATCGACGATAGTCACAATCATAGATTCCCCTCCTGCGGCATACAACTCCTCATAGTTCTTGGACGTACTAAGGAACTTTTGGAAATAAAAAACAAGAATAGTATAGAACACATAAATTTATTCCATATCTTTAGCAGAAACAAAATTAGAAACCATGATACACTTATTAATAAACACACTTGCCGAGAAAATGAATGATTTCCTTTCAAGCTATTATGAGCGAGCCGAAATTATAGTAGAAGCAGGAAGCATTGAAGCAACCCCTGCCGAAGATCAATCCGATAAAATCATACTTTCTATCGTAAACATCGAGCGGGAAACAGCCATGGGAATCTCTAGTCCTTACAGAAAGGCACAAGGCAATACATTCCAACGCACATCCCCACCATGGCATTTGAATATATATATTATGGTAGCCGCTATTTTCACCCCCAAAAGATATCTGGAATCCATACAAATACTGTCTGACACCATCTCATTTTTACAGCAAAACCCCAGTCTAAATATACCGGGGCAAGACATAGTAACACTTGAGCCTATTACTACCAGTATACAAGAACTCAGTAATATATGGAGTATTTTAGGTGGACACTATTATCCCTCAGTACTGTGTAAAGCACGAATGATCTCATTCGACGGAAAAGAAATAAAGGATATAAAACAAAGAATATCGAGTCAAGAAATAAATTAGGAAAAATGTTATCAAACATATGACAATGAATGCTTGATGTGTATTTTTTGTCTACTTTTGAAAATATTATTAATTATAAAATGAACCCATAATGAAAATAGAACCTTTAATCAATGTTGCATTTACTCATGAATATAATGACAAAAGCAATTCTTCAAGACTTTTCAACATAGAATCCAAAATAAAATCAAGGGCCGTATTAGGTGGGTCTCTATTTCCCTTCATTCATACAGAAGCAAACCGATACTCAATAGTTGGAGATAAAGAAGAGCTTCTTGATCATCTATCAACAACTCCGGAAGGCCTTAATTTTGAGTTTCGAGCACATTTGGCTGATCCTAATTTCTTATATTATACACGATCCCTTTTGCCTGATGAACAGAATGATCCGGATATACAAATAAGAATTATTGATAACCGGCTCAATCTGATGAGCGTAATCATTCATGTCACCAAGGAATTATTCAAAGCGGGGTGTCCTATAGAGAAAAACATACATTATCAAACAAAAGAAGCTTATTGGGACTTTATTTTGATCCCCCGTAACCCTGATTATATACCCACTGAGATTTTTATGGAGGATAATGGACCGGAAAATATTAGCTTCAAGAATCCCGAGCAAATCCGTTTCATGAATAAGGACATTTTTCGTATCAGCACAGAATATCCGATAAAGATTAAGGAAGAGTCTTATTACCAAAGAAGATCAGATATCACGATTTACGAGAAAAGAGAATATGCTAAAAGAATGCTATTAAGGCATGTTCCTGTTCCCTCTTTGGGACGTTTCCTTATAAAGGAATTACAATCTACCGAGAATTCTATTATACAAATTCTTTATATCTAAATCCTTAAAAAAATAACGTATGGCACAAATGAAAACCCCTGGCGTTTATATCATAGAGAAAAACGCTTTTCCTAATTCAGTCGTAGAAGTCGCTACCGCCATCCCTGCCTTTATCGGGCATACCCAATTCGCACGGGACGGTAACAAGGATTTGACCGATATCCCTTTCCGTATATCTTCTATGGCTGAGTTCCATTCGTTCTTCGGTTTCGCTCCCACCTTGCGATTCGGAATTCGTCCGGAAGATTCCGAGAGTGAGGACACCACCAATGACATAAACGTATTATTCCCCGACGGAAGTTGCCAGCTTACTTTGCCAAAAACGTTCTATGCTTTATATTATAATATGTTGTTGTTCTACGCTAACGGTGGAGGACCGTGCTATATCGTCTCCGTAGGAGATTATGAGCATGACTTTAAAAGCATAGACTTTACAAATGCGCTCTTAGCCTTAAAAAAAGAACAGGAGCCCACGTTGGTCGTCGTTCCGGAAGCCGTATATATGGAGGAAGGCGATTGTTACAAAGTTCAAACTGCCGCTTTGATGCACTGTGGTAACGATATGAAAAATCGCTTTGCCATATTAGATGTTTTCAACGGATACAAAGATGAAAACGGTGCGGTTATCAAAAGTTTCCGGGAAAATATAGGTAGCAATTTCCTTGCGTACTGTGCCTCCTATTATCCATGGATAAATACATCTATCGTCACCGAGAAAGATATCACTTTTTATAATATAGAAAAGGATAGTTTAGAGAAATTGGAGGAACTGATCTTGAACGAATTCTCAAAGAAGTCCGGTGTAACGAATGAGGCTGTCAATGAACTTATGGACAAGTTCAAGCTTTTGCTTACCATGAAAGAGGACGAGGCGGAACGTTTCCATACCTTATTATACCAAGTCAGTTCCGTATACCGCTCCATTTTGAGAGAGATTCGCTTGAGGATCAATTTACTTCCGCCTTCAGCTTCGATGGCCGGTCTTTATACTATGGTAGATAACACCCGGGGAGTATGGAAAGCCCCTGCGAATATTTCCATCAATAACGTAGTCACACCCGCACTCTCGATCACAAATGCCGAGCAAGAAGATCTGAACGTACCGATGAACGGAAAAGCCGTAAACGCAATCCGTAGCTTCCCCGGTGAAGGAATCAAGGTTTGGGGTGCCCGCACGATGGATGGTAACTCGTTAGACTGGCGTTATATTAACGTAAGACGTACGATGATCTTCCTTGAGGAATCAATCAAGAACGCCGCCCGTGCCTATGTATTCGAACCGAATGTGGCAAATACATGGGTAAATATGCGTAGTATGATAGACGGATTCTTACGGGGCGTATGGAAACGAGGTGGATTAGCAGGAACTTCCCCCGAAGACGCATATAGCATTCATATCGGATTGGGAGACACGATGACTCCCGAGGATATTCTGGAAGGTATCCTCAGGATATCTGTATTCGTGGCTATTACCAGACCTGCGGAATTTATCGAGATCACATTCCAACAACAAATGCAAAAAAGCTGATAATTTAAGAATTAAAACCTATTAAAAAAATACGAATATGGCAGGAGAAGCACAAGATAATGTATGGCCGTTACCCAGCTTTTATTTTAAGGTAGAATTAGGTAGCCTCGGGGAAATCGCTTTTAAAGAGGTATCTGGTCTGGATATGGAAGCCCAAGTAATTGAGTACCGACATGGTAATAGCCCGGTTTTCTCAAATATCAAGATGCCGGGACTGAAGAAGACGAGCAATGTCAGTCTAAAGAAAGGGGTTTTCAAAGCGGATAACAAATTATTCGATTGGTTTAACAAGATAAAAATGAACACAATACAGCGAGAAGATGTAACAATCAGCTTACTGGATGAAGCAGGAAGCCCTACGATGGTTTGGAAATTATCGAACGCATGGCCGACTAAGGTTACCGGTGTCAGCTTAAAATCCGATGGAAACGAGGCTGCCATCGAAACCTTAGATTTAGCGCATGAAGGATTGACCATAGAAAACGCTTAATGCTAAGGTTTGATCATATTGTCCCTCCTCCGGTAGCGTTTTATTTCAACGTGACTTTCGAAGGATTGATCGAGACCTCTTTCCAAGAGGTCTCGGGACTACAACTTGAAATGGAGACGGAAACGATTAAAGAAGGGGGAGAAAACAGTTTCAGCTATCAGGTGCCTACCCGACGAAAGCACGGTAACCTTGTGTTGAAACGTTCTTTAATGCCTTTGCCTCATGTGCTAGAGACATATGTGGTTAAAGTATTGGAAAATAATGGAAGTGCCCAGATCGTTCCCGTCAATTTAACTATATCATTGCTGGATGCCGGGCATTTTCCCCTAAATAATTGGTCTGTGCTCAATGCTTACCCTGTAAAATGGGACATTAGCGCATTGAATTCCCAAAAGAATGAGTTGGTGATTGAAACATTGGAGATGGCTTATACTAATTTGATCCGTATGTCGATAAGAGATACAGAAGATACGAAAAAAGAACAATTTAAGCAATGGCTATAACTATAAAAGAAATCCAAGTGTCCGCAAAAGTGACACAACAGAAAAAGGAACCCAACCTCCCTCTCTCCCGTGATTTGATACAACAAATCAAAGAGGAGGTAATTCGTGAGGCCAAGAAAGATTTGTCTAACCTTTTTTCTTGTAGAAAGGAGCGGTAAAACATGAACCAAAAGTTGATCATCGAGGCATATAAATCAATTGAATACAAAGGTGGCGAGAAATTGGGTAATATCACCGTCCAAATCAATCCGGATAGCTATAAGTTAAGCAGATCTACCTCCTATAAGAAAGACAAAAGCATAAAAGAGGATAAGCAACTACCGGAGTATAAACACACCAACCCCTCTACTCTCTCTTTTGATATACACTTCGATGGTACCGGTATTATCCCGACGGGGAAAAAAACCGTGACAGAAAGGATCAAGGATTTGGAGAATATCATTTTTCTACCTAGCGCGGAGATCGATCCACCCAGCCCTTGCTTCCTTAAAGTAATTTGGGGGAGTCTCATTTTCAAGGGGAGATTAACCAGCCTAAATTGGGATTACACCTTATTCTCGCCCAATGGCAATCCTTTACGAGCTAAAGGCTCCTTGTCACTAACAGAGGCGATTAGTAGTAGAGAGACACAAGCAAAAAAGAAAAATCAAAAAGCTGAGGGTAAATTCGTTACTTTTAAACAAGGAGACAGTCTAATCGGGTTATGCGCAAAAGAATATAAAAATTCTGGTTACGCTCCAATGATTGCCTCCATTAATAACCTAATCAGCTTTAGAGATATAAAACCCGGAACTCAATTATGGTTCCCTAAAATATAATGAATATGGATAATTCATTTATAATCAAACTATTCCTAAATGGTAAAGATGTAACGGAGCAATACTCCGTAATCAATGCAAAAATATACAGAGCATGTAATAAGATCGATAAAGCAACGATCTCCATCAGCGCTGATATTATCGACAACAGCCAATTTGAAATACCAGACAACAAAATATTCAATCCGGGTACGGAGCTTAAGTTTCAAGCGGGTCCAACAGATAAGGTCAGCACCTTATTTGAGGGATGCGTTACAACCCATCAGTTAAAAATCAATAGCGAACAACAAACTCTATTTGTTTTAGAATGTAGGGGGTTCGCATATCCTGCAACCTTTGGACGTAAAAATAATGTATATGAAAATAGTAAAGATGATGCCGTTATCAAGAAGATTCTGGGACAATACGGGCTTTCTGCCAAAGTAGATAGCACCGGTATAGAAATTCCACAACTGGTACAATATTATTGTACAGATTGGGATTTTGTACTCACACGAGCACAAAATAACGGATTAGTCGTTATCACTGACGGTAAACAAGTCAAGGTATGTAAACCGAATGTATCTGCCTCCCCGGTCTTAACCATCACCTATGGAGATAATTTAATCGCTTTCGATGGTTCTATATCCGCTTCCGAGCAATACACAGATACAAAAGCCTGCGCTTGGGACGTGAGCCGTCAACAAATTATCAAAGCCACCGCCAGCAAACCTTCTCTCAATGCCCAAGGCGATATCGCCGCAAAGGATCTATCCGGTCTGGCAAATGAAGTGATGCTTTATCAAACCAACGCTCCCATCGGCGACGCTTCTTTACATGCTTGGGCCGATGCGCAAGCTTTATGGAGCGGTCTGGCACGTTTTCAAGGCTCCATCACAATTTACGGGAATGCGTCTATTATTCCGGGCTGTATTATCAAATTAGAAGGATTAAGCAAACATTATAGTGGAAACGCATTTGTTCAATCAGTAGAACATACACTACAAGGAGGCGAATGGAAGACACAAGTCTATATGGGTTTCAGTCCAGTAGTCATTACCGAAGAGCCCGATGTAGTGGCTCCCGCAGCTAGTGGTTTTTTGCCCGGCATACGAGGATTACAAATAGGGATCGTTAAAAAGATCGGAGATAATAAAGATTTCGAGAATTTCATATTAGTCGATATACCCTTGTTACAATGTGAGAAGACGGAGATATGGGCTCGGCCGGTCAGTCCGTACGCAAGCAATGGGGTCGGCATGTTATTTCTACCGGAAGTCGATGATGAGGTAGTCCTGCAATTCATCAATGAGGACCCCTGCCACCCTGTGATTATCGGAAGTTTGTACAGTCGCAAACGAAAAACGCCGGTTTCTTTAGATCCAAAAAATAATTTAAAGACAATTGTTACAAAAAACCAGTTGAAAATTACTTTGGACGATGATAAAAAGATTATCACAATAGGGACTCCCGGAGAGAACACGCTCATATTGGATGATGACAAAAAGCAAATTCTGTTATCCGATGCTAATAAGAACAAGGTCTGTATGGATAAAAACGGAATTATGGTAGAATCCGGCAAAGATCTCATATTTAAGGCAAGAGGGAATGTCAAGACAGAAGGAATGGGTATCGAATCCAAGTCTAAGCAAGATACCAAGATAAATGGCTTGAATATCGAGGTTTCCGCACAAATGGGAGTTAAAGTAAAAGGGTCTGCCACCGCCGAAATATCCGCATCCGGCCAAACCGTTGTAAAAGGAGGCGTTGTAATGATTAATTAAATCGAATGATTTATGCAGAACAAAAATAGTTTTTTAGGTAAAGGATGGGCATTCCCCCCAGAATTCAGCCATAATGATAATCCCACCCGCATGTCTAATTATGAAGAAGACATCCGGCAAAGCTTGATCATCCTTCTCTCCACTCGCACAGGGGAACGAATACATCGTCCGGATTACGGTACGGAACTATATCGTTATCAGTTTGAACAATTAGATCTTACCATGGAGACCATGATTAAAAGCGCTATTGAGAAAGCTGTTCTCTTATACGAGCCTAGAGTCTCGCTTGATCGCATAGAAATTAATAAGGCTTCGATTCAAGATGGCATTCTGATTATCGAACTTTATTATACGATACGTATGAATAATGTCCAACAAGAATTGACCTATCCTATCTATTTTGATTCTAACCGATGAATAAACAATGGAATAAAGATGGATTGACAAGAAAAAAATTGGAGAATGATTTCCGGATACATGAGCCTTTTCAAGTACTCGAGAAAAATCTCTCCAATTTATTGGCTCGTGCCTTTTCGAAATCATCCTTTTTATATCATTACCAATCCTTAGCCATACTCAATGAGATCAAGCAAACAGACACAATCGGGATCGAACAGAGTTTCATTTTGTGGCAAAATGAGAACTCACCGGAAAGTAACAGAGAAATCACCTATCTAAGAAACTCTCTATACCATAAGTTCTCTGATTGGTATCAAAGATTGAATCATCGGATCTTTAGAGATTCCATGTCCGATTTATTTCTGGATATGGAGAAATATAACCAGAGACTTCAGCTAATAACCCTATCCAATCCTAAAACGGTTCGTAGAAGTCTCTACCTATTATTACGTATCCTCCGTAATTTACAAAACAAACGGGAGATTTACATCCAAGAAATCGCTAAAAGCGGAGAGACCGATCCCTCATTAGCTGTTTTAATCGCTTTCTTGAAAAACTATCAATATCTGGTAGATCAGTTCAATAAACGCTGGGAAGCTTATCCGTTATTTTATGTCAACCAAATATTGAAGGAATCTCCCCAAAAAGCGATTATTCCTTCCGCTTGGTTTATCGCCGTGAAGAATAATACCGCACAGCAAGCCCAGTTACCCAAAGGTACAGGTATTATAACACAGGTACCATTTCCTGCGCAAGATATCCAATTTTGTTATCGTACGGACGAAGATTATTCGGTCAATGACATGAAAATAACGAGTATACATTCGTTACTATTGGAAAAAGATCCGAAAAAATATCCAGCGAGCCGATTAGGCTTCGTTACGTCCATCTGGCAAAAACAGTTGAATGACAGGATCGGAAACGTTCCTTCTAAGAAGCCCAATCTGGACTCAGAGCTAATCTTTGAGAACCAATCCTCTATACAAGCTGGACTGATGATCGAATCTCCCATGTTATTACTTCGGGAAGGACATCGGGATATACATATCACATTCGGATTAGAAGAAGACTCCATATCATATTTCAAAGAATTAATCGCTACCACGGAACAATCTTCCCACGAAACCGGGCGTGTATTAAACGACGCTTTCCTATTGGAGTTAAGCACAGAGAAAGGTTGGGCCCCGATATACGCCTACACCTTGACATTCATCAACGAAAACTCCTTTTATCTGAAATTCGTCCTTAATGAGAAATTCGACCCTACAACACCTTGCTCTGAAGCTCATGGTTGCCAAACACGGAACCCAGCGCTCCGTATATTGATGAACACGGATGCTTGGTTATTCCCCTACTCTTGGGTACACCGTATTTTTATTACTAGCTTAAAGATAAAGGTACATGTATCCGGCATGTCATCCTTGAAAATCTATAATCCTCTGGGAGAAGTAGACGCAAGCGTACATTTCCCTTTATTCGGGTTAGAAGCTCAAAAAGGCTCATGGTTCGCATTCGGTAATTATGAGATAGCGATCAAGCCTATCCAATCCATGGGTATTACTTTGCAATGGGCGGATCTACCTTATTCGGAAGGAGGTTTCTATGATTTGTATCAAGCATATAAGACACCTATCGATAATACCACCTTCAAAATTGAATGGGAAAAACTAACAGACCAGAAATGGGTAAAATTACCGGGAAGTACATCTTGTCTTTTCAATACGAAAAACAAGCATACTTCCCCTAGGGGAAAGCTCTCGGAGTACAGCGAGATCGTTTACGACAAACCGTTCAAAAACATTACGGTCTCCACGGAAGAAGAGCAATATCAATATACGAAAACCCAGCAAGGCTTCTTCAGGATTAGACTCACAGATCCGAACGGCGGATTTGGGCAGACGGAGTACCGGATGCTCTTTGCGGATATCATGATAAGAAACAGCCATACCCGTAAACAGACCCCGGTGCCCAAACCTCCTTACAACCCTATGATTGAAAGTATAGGTATCGGTTATAGCGCCGAGGAAGAATACTTTTTCAATGGCGATACCCCAAGAGATAGATGCCGTATCTATCATATCCATCCATTGAGGCAAAAGGAATTACATGAAATCGATCTACGTCATCCGTTCCCAATGGTGGAAGTTCCCACAGAAGATGGGATTATTCTATTCGGTATTGGTAACTCGATCGGTAACGACCAGATCCGTTTATTCTTCGAGATGGCTGCCTTGAAACGGGAAATCGGAAAAGAATATCTTCCTTGCGTACAATGGTCTTTCTTCAACGGCAAGCAATGGGAGTTTATCAAACCGGGTAATTTACTTTCCGATACAACCGGGAATCTGTTGAATACAGGTTTGGTAGACGTCCTGCTTCCCTCACCTATTAGCGAGGAAATGCTAGACATAAATGGAGATTTCTGGCTTTCGGCAAAAGTATCTTGCCACACGCAAAATTGTTCATCCATACGAAATGTCTATCTAAACCCAGTGAAAGCCCGGTTAGAAATCCCCGAAGAAATGGAAGCCCTGATCAGTGAGGAACTCGAAAGCTTCACGGGACTCGTTTCTTTCGAGAAAAGTATGCCGGGACTTACGGATATTTACCAGATCATACCCGCTAAAGGAGGACGTTCGCCGGAAACGCCAGAGGATATGCGGCTCCGGATCACCCAAGAGATGTCCCATCGGAACCGGGCTGTATTGCCTAGGGATTACGAGCAAATAACATTGGCTCAGTTCCCCGAAGTTGAAAAAGTACTTTGCTTGCCCGGAATAGACAGTAAAGCTCAAAACAGGAGCCCGATCGTAACATTGGTCGTGATGCAAAAGGAGAAAGATAAAAAGATCTTGCCTTTATGCGAACATAGGCTACTCATGCGAATCGAAGATTATATAGGTGACAAGACAAGTCCGTTCATTACCGTTGACGCTATCACTCCGGTCTACGAGGAAGTAACCGTTTGCTGTAACCTCCGGATAAAGCCCGGATATCCCGTAGGAGATATACTCCGCCAGACAGAGGCACGCATTAATAATTGTATCGCGCCTTGGCGAGATAAGGAAGAGATCCCGGTATTTGGGCTTTCGTTCTCATCGACAGATCTTTATAACTCCATACGAGAGTGTGAAGCCATCGTGGACATTGATATATTAAGCGTAGCGCATGTCGTATATACGGCAAAAGACCAACAAAAGAGCTATTATCTAAACCGCTACCCGGAAGAGGCAAGGCAAAATTTCAACGTTAGCCCTTCCCAACCTTGGTGCATATTAGTTCCTTCTGATAGGCATTTGCTATATATTGACCAAAAAGACGAACTACTGGAACAACTCGGACTCGGATATTTAGGAGTTGGAAGTAATTTTATTATTAACAAATAAAACAAACCGGATATGCCTCGTACAAACAGAAATACACTAAAAGAATACTTTAAGCGCGGAAGTATGCCCAACCAAAAGCATTTCTACGAATTAATCGATTCCATGGTCAATATTTCCGACGACGGGATCGATAAAAATCCGGATGATGGCTTACGGTTAGCTCCTTCCAAGGAAAACAGTCCCGTCATCAGCTTATTCACGAACATACAAGACAATATTCCAGAGTGGAAAATATACCTAGGTAACAATAGCCAACTCCATATCATACGTCAAGGGCAAGATGAACCGATACTATCGCTTCATCCAAACGGTCGCATCGAGATGAACCAACCCGGTATGGATATACGTATCAACGGCAGTCTTTCCGCAACCCGCTTCGACGGTGCGATACGGGGTAAATTTCCCGCAGATGGCGAATGGCATACCCTGCAAATACCAACGGAAGGATGTCGTGCCTACCGCATCATGGCTGGATGCGGTAAGTTAAAAAGCGGACAATACGCATTAGTGGAAGCCACGGCTATCCATTGTTACGGAAAACATCGAAAAATCCGTACGAATCAATCCTGGTTCGGTTCCTTTTTTAACAAGATCAAATTCCGTTGGTACGGCCCCGGACAAAAATGCAAGTTGCAAATACGTAGCGGACGGGATTATGGAGACAACATCTTTGTTTGTTTCCAGATAACCGATTTATGGAAAGATTACCGGATGGACGCCTCCGACCGGAGAAACACCTTTAATCAAGAATAGCCATGGATGATCTGCCCAACCTGCAAGAGCTAAAAAAGGAGGAATCCATATTCGATAGCCTCCAAAAGAATGCCTTGGAAACAATCCGGGAGCTTTCAGGGCAACTGTGGACAGACCATGCCCCGCACGACCCGGGAATCACGACTCTGGACATCTTAAATTACGCCTTAAGCGAATTGGATTACCAAATGAGTTTCCCATTAGAACAATATCTCACCGGATCGGATAATCGTTTCAATCCGGAGGATTACGGCTTGTTCAGGCCTGAACGGGTTTCCGGGATGGCCCCTGTGACACCCAAAGATTACCGAGACCATTTTTTAGATCAATTAGATAACACTGACTTCTTAGTTAACTTATCGGACATACAAATCCATCCCTATAGATCCAATGATCAGATCTGTCACGGATGGTTCGACATATTTATAGAACTCTCGTCCTTTATCTCAGAAGATCAACACAAACAGGAAGAAAAGAAAATCAAGGAAAAGATTAAGAAACTATATCACGCAAACCGGAATTTAGGTGAACACCTACACGCAATCCATTTCGTAAGAAGGAAACCTTTATTACTCATTGGAAATATCGATATAGACGGTAGCATCTCTCCGGAAAAAACCTTGATCGCCATTTATACGGAGGCGATTCAATTATTCGCACCGGGAAGTCATTATACAGGTAGCGCACTTCCCATATACAAGCTTTTCAAAGGGATCAAGCAGATACAAGGGGTTTTATCGATACACTCTTTGGAATTTCAAGGTTTTGAAGAGGGTGAATACGCCTATACATTGGCATTATCTTCCCCTGAGCAAATCAAGATACGACTTTACCAAAACCAACAAGCGGTAGAGATTAATGCCACAAAAGTATTGAATCGTTTGCATTCGCGGAATAATATCAACCATGCAATACGAGAACAGAAAAAACAAGCCAAATCGATCCTCATGGACAGTCGCCATATCCATCTGAATGATTATAGCGTCACAAATGATTTCCCGATTTGCTACAAGGACTCGTTTACCGATTCATTCAAGGCATATCTTTCTATATTCGACCATCTCTTTTCGGAGGGACATGAAGAAATGAATCATCTAAAAGATTGGATGGCCTTAAATATGGAAACACCCGGTTCCGCTTCTATGGAACAAAACAAAGATCTGCTATTGGATACGTTGGATAAAATCTACGGAGAAAATAGCAACCTGCCTTTTCTCCGCTACTCCCATAAAGAGATAAACCGTCAACGAAGAGTCCGGTTCCTGCGACAACTACCGGAACTTATCCGGGACCGGTATCTGGGCTGTAATCTATTCGACGCAGACTCCCTTTCCGGATTGGAAAGATATCTCTATTCCATACTCGGATGGGAAGATGCGGAAGAGCAAATTTTCATTCTGGAAAACATACTCCTGCATTCACCGGAGGCGACTGATCATCCAGTCCCCTCCCGGGAATTTACCTTAACGGCAATCCTCTCGCAAACAGAACGTACGCAGCAACGGCCGGATTTTCAGCTTCGTCTTGAAGAATTCTTGCGAGAGAAGATACCGGCACATCTACGATTCACGGTTCATTGGCTTCCTCCGAAAGAGCTAGCCCTATTTGTCAAGGACTATAAGGCATGGAGAAAAGCTTGGGCCGATAATGACAACAAAGAGATTGGCCGCACCGGAGAAATCTTAAAGAATAATCTGATACGAATAAATATCGAACTTTAAATTTACCCTTATGTCAACCAGATATCGAACTACCTACCACGGCATTTTATTGGGCTTATTACTTCATGTAATCATGGCACAAGCCGTTAACGCCCAAAGAAGTCTCTCGGAGCGATTGGATTATTTCCGGAGTTTAGGAGAGCGGACCGAGTTGGAACTGGAAGAGATTCGTACCCCGATCGTCTCTTACCAGACTCTTATGGACTCGATCACCCAGCGTATCTTAACGGAACAATGCGGTTATATCGTTTATCCCGCTGAATTGGGGAATGCTTTCACTTTCGTAACAAACCCGGACGCAAACCAAGCGATCTCACGTTTGGGTTATTTACAGTCCCCAAGTTCCTTATTACCCGATCATGTAGAGCAATGCGCATATACACCTTGGCTGTTCGGAAACGAGTTATTAACCGCATCCAAGAATAAAGCCAATGCGGATCCTCTCTGCCGCTTCTTCGATGAAAAGCTTGGCCCAGTCAAAGTAACGCAAGCTTTGTGGTATTATTTCAATAAAAGAGAACCGGAAAAGATCTTGCCTCCCCCTACCGTCGAGAATATGTATTTCTTCAAAGGTAAAACCGGAGATCTGGATAATATGCAATCGTTGCTCAACTCCGATAAACAAGGCTATATCATTTGCCCCGTATGGACAGAAGACGTTACAGGAGTTCTGGACAATCCGGACGAGAATCCCTCCATCAGAGGAAGCGGAACGATTGAGTTTTTCATCAAGGAAGCTCCTCTTTCCATCGCTCTCAACATTACGCCCTGGGAAGAAGACGCCATCGGATACAGGGAAACCGGCTTCATCCCATTCGTCTACGACACCACTTACACGCAGGCCGTAAAGAACTGGTTGCTATCCGTGCGTGAACTGCGCCCCTCCACGGTTCGTACGTTCTTCTGTTATTTCGATAAACGTAGCAAAGAAGAGATCGCCGCACAAAAGAAAAAGGGAAATTGCAGTATTCCCGTATTCAAGGTAGATGGCGCATCATCGGAAACCGAACGCCTATCCGAACGTCTAAGCCAATACAACCAACGAGCTTTTCCGATCGTACCATATTGGCTGCAATCCGTATATGAGCAATTACCGGCAAACCTTATCCGGAAATTCAGCCGAATGGAATATCTAGGGTATGTAGTGGATACAGAAAGCAGGCAACCTAGCCAAGTAAGCGACTGGCAACAACAGGAGTGCTTGATAGATATGCCCGTTTATTCGGATACACCCGTCGATTTACTAGTCCTATTCCGAAACTCAAAAGCGACGAATGATTTCTTAAGATCGAAAGAATCCCAGATGGCTCTTTTAAATAACTTATTCACAAAGGGTACCGGTACGATCAACCGAAACCCGTCTCTCCGGAAACTCAACGGATTGACTCTTTACTTCCCTGATTTCGATTTTAAACTGGAGAACCGGAGAGAACTTGTACAATTCGTGAAGTCCACTAGTTTCGTAATTGATTCCTTTTGCGTGGATGGTAATAAAATATATAAAAACTACGATCTAAATGTCATATTCCCTATCAAGGAGAAAAAACATATCGGTTATCTATCCATTCTATTGAAATACCAATTGGTAGACCGCCTTTGTTTCGTCGATTACGATGAAATGGGCGTTCCCGTAACTACTTGTGAAAATCGAGAGAATAAGCAAGAACCAGTACTCAAGATGGTCATGTATGAGGAAGAATGCGAGGTATCCTTACTAGATAATCTTTTCAACTCTTTATTCTATTTGCTAAATCCTTTTCCGCAAGGCGAGCAACTCACCAGTTGCTCCGATGATCTGGCGCAACTGGCAAATACGGAATTCTCCAACCCGATGCTTATTTATTTCGTATTGGGTGATATATTCCTATTTCTCATACTATTAATCCTAATCACCCTGTATATGACATCCAGTAAGTTCTACATGTTGGCACAACATTATAAGCGATATGTCTTGCCTCTATTACTGGTATTCATATCCGAGATCGTATTGGTATTATACCTAATCACCAATATCGTATCCTCACGGGAAACTTTCGATATATGGACTCAAATGATACTGTTGGCGCTCCCACTCTTCTTTTTTCTCTTAATCATCGTACCGATCGGGCACCGGGAAAGAGAGCCGTTGCCTTAAATCACCACCGGCCCTCTTTATTCAATTCCCGGCGGATCGCCATAGATAAGATATCGGAATCTAGCCGGGGAGTGTCTTGCTTTAGCAACCGAAGGGCACAACGCCTGATCACATTCGAGATGGAGCCACCCGATAACTCATAAGTAGCTGCCATACGGATCATCTTGTCCGCATCCGCAGGTAGCCAAGAAGAGGGAAGCATTCTACGCCATAATTCCTCACGTAAGTCTTGATCCGGCATCGGGAAATAGATAATAGACTGGAAACGACGGGAGAAAGCTTCATCAATATTACTCTTTAAGTTTGTGGCTAAAACAACGGTTCCCGGGAAATCCTCGATCCGTTGCAGCAAATAAGCGATCTCTTGATTCGAATGGCGATCATTAGAAGTGTTCGTCGAGGTTCGTTTACCGAATAAGGCATCCGCCTCATCGAAAAAGAGAATCCAATTTCGGTTTTCCGCTTGGTCGAATACATTCGCAAGGTTCTTTTCAGTCTCGCCGATATATTTGGAGACAATCATGGAAAGATCGATACGATATACATCCATCCCGTTCTTCTTGCCGATCAAGGTTGCGCAAAGCGTCTTACCCGTTCCCGGCGGGCCATAAAACAAAGTGCGGTAACCGGCCTTCAAAAAACGACTCAATCCCCAGTCCGAAAGGATGACCCGATGCCCCGTAATCCAATTATTTATCTCCTCCAACTCCTCACGCACATAATAAGGCAATACGGCATCTTCCCAATTCAAAGCCGTACTAATCCGTTTGGCCGGAAAACCCATATTATAGTCCGGCTTATATTCTCCCTCAAAAGATAAACGGTACAAGAAATCCTCCGATATACGCAGTTGTCCGCTCAAGAACGGTTCACCATTCCCGGCTCCTTCCAAGCCAACGACATGATACATATGGAACCAATGCTCCTCACGAAATAGACGAACCACTTCCAGACGGCGTTCCACACGATCGCCCGCCAACAGGAAAACGACCGTCTCGCCCGTTGGCAAGAATCCTCCGTGCGATAGTCCTTTCCAACCGCCAAATTCCGTATAAGGACGGTCAAAATTCTTATTATGCACAAAAAAAATATCCAACATCTGCGGAGAAAGATGAGGCATTAAGGCCAACATCAACACCATCCACTCGTCGAAAGTAGGATCGACCTGTTCCGGCAACAACGCCTTCCAAAGCGGTCCTGCCTTCGGGAGTGGGATATCATAGACGGAAGATAAATCGCACTCCTGCCGGAAATACAAACGAATGGAGACATCCAATACCCGCTGGAACCAATCGATCCACTCGTTCATAAGACAGAAGCAGCTTTAGCACCCATCACATCCGCCTCGTGTTCCAAGGATAAATCATCGTTAACGGCCATTCCACCTACCTCGGTAGTAGGCTGCACACGTCCCTCGGCTTGCTGGATGACGTGTGTCAACTCATGTCCCAATAGCTGCTGTCCGGCAGACGTATCCGGTTTGAATTGTCCCGGGGCGAAATGGATATCCGTACCTTGCGTATATGCCAAAGCCCCAACCTCCGGCGCTTTCGATGAATCCGGGTGTACACGTACCGATGAGAAATCCGTCCCGAAGGAAGACTCCATGCCTTGGATTACATGATCCGGAATCCCTGTCTGGTTCTTAGTTTGCCGTTGGGCCACAAATTTTCCTTGAAGAAGCTCATCCTCATCTTCCACATCCCGCTGAACGGCGAACTTACCTTGCAGCAAATCATCCTCATCCATTGCGTCACGTTGCATAGTTTCCACCATTTTAGCCTGCAAGGCAGATTGTACCCGGTTATCTTCCATCAATTGTGTTGATTCACCTTTACGGTTTTGAAAGACCCGCGAAGGTCCTTCTTGAATCTGTATCCGATCCGCATTCATAATGTTATCTTTTAATGTTATTTACCGCCACTTTACTCTAAGTATTTTTTCCATCCATGGAGTTTTAATGAACCTGAAGTTCCAAGCAATCGAATCTAATAAGACGTCAAAAGCTCTCTCCTCGACCGTTAGCGTCCAATTATTCTTCTCCATCTTTAACACTCCCTTTCTCCGGATAAAAGTACTTTGAAGACCTTCCCAGCTCGTATTCCTCATCTTATCCCAATTCATAAGTACCGCTTTCTTCAATTGCTCTATCATCTCTAATTCATTCTCAGTTAAATCACACGAGCGAGGAAGCGGTTCCGGACTATCATAGCCCGTCAAGACTTTGTTTAAGAATAATTCTGGCTCCGGGATTTCCTTCTCATCCGTTACAAAACGTTGAGACGCAAAAATGGCCTTCACTTGGCATTCTCTCGATTTAAAGCCACGTCTGTCATCACTCAAGTAGCCTAACCTATGAAAAAGTATTGGCAGATAGACGGCTATGATCGTCAAGCCCGCATTGTTAATAGACACGCCATGATCTTCTAACTGGCCATTCAAAACATCCATATCCATATTATTTTTAAGTTGATATATAAAAACTGACAATTCAGATAAATTAGTTGTATGTCGACATATAAAAGTCTCTATCTTATGCAATTCCTCCTCTGACACAGACTCCCTCAAATGCTGCCAAAAGAGGAACAACAATCCATCTTTGGAGTAATTCCGGTAAACGTTGCCGGAAAGAGCCTGTAACCACCCCAACCAAACGTTCTCTTCCAACCCGAAGTTATTGAGACGAAACAAGCGGATTACCTCCTCGACAAGTAAACGCAAAGCGGGAGTCGCCCCTGTATATAATTCCTCCAATAATTCCATCTTTTGAGAATTGAACGGATAGATAGCGGGAGAAATCGTACGGATGGGAAGCTCGGGCACTTTCCCCTGTTTCGTACCCAGTAAAGCTTCCATAGTACGTGCGAACGCATCCATATCCTCCAACATACACTCATGCAATAATAAGCGCAACCGAGCGGCATCCCCAAAAGTACGGTTCTCTTTTACATTCGTAAGATATTGGATCAAGGATACTTGATTCGGAAAAGCCAGACCGTATTCACGGATGACAAACAGTAATAAGGAAGCGAAGATACGAGCGGCCTCTATCGGCTCTTCCACCCTTATTCCGGATGAAGGAATGTCCTTCAATTGCCGTAATTGGTCCAGTAAGATTTTCGGGTTCGTCTTCTCCAAACCACTCACGTACTCAAATAGATCGCCCAGCGGTTCATCGGAACGGCCCGTGATTATAAATTGTCCCAACCGATACGCTTTCCTCTCCTCATTCAACCAAACAGAGAATAAAAGCTCGGGAGATTCCTTATCCATATCCTCGTACAGCAGGTCTATTATCTCACGTAACTCTTCCGGAACCCACGGATATTCCCCATGTGTTCCCTCATGAAAATAGGAGATCAACTCCCGCACCGTGATATTATAATGAGCAGAGAACTGTCCCAACACCGAACGTACGAATTGTTTCCGGCTAAAAGCGGTTAATGGCCCGCTAAACAGTACCAGAAAAATAAACTCCCATTTCAACAGCCGGAACTCGCCGCCCACCCTTCCTTCCAAACGCCCTTGCTCTTTCCCCTTATCCAGCGTCTGCGCATACCGGATAATGAAATGGCTTTCCACCGGAACGATTTGCCTAACCACCGAATAGATTTGCTCCTCGCGCAAGGAACGGATAAAGCGACGGCACAAACCGGAATTAGACAACCGATCTTTCAAATCTTCCGGGTAATAAACGGATATATCGGCGGGAGAATCATCGAGAGCATTCAAGTACAAAGCAATGATCAATTCCCGAACGGCTGGATAAGCCGTTAGCAGCCCACTTGCCAAGGTACGGTAAAAATATCCCAATAACTCCATTACCGTCAGATTGTAATGCGCCGCCAATTCCTTTAACACGGAGAAGGCAAACTGATGGCGGGAAAATACGCTTCCCCCCCTACCGAAAATAACCTCGAAGATAAACACCCATTTCAGTATCCTGAAATCATTCCCGGCTTTCCCTTCGAGCATACCCAATTCCTTCTCCTTATCCAACGCTCTCGCATAGTCGATGACAAACGGACTCTCCGCAGGGATCACCTGTTCCACGATCTGGTAAATCTGTTCCTCATTATACCCAGATAAGAAAGTCAAGCTCTTCTCCCGCCGCACGAGCAAAGCCTTCAATTCTTCCAGAGAAAAAAGAGAGAGATTTTTAGTGAATTCCTTTTCCGATAATGTCTCTAGCCGGATATCCTTCAAGAGCGACAATAACTCGGGCATGAACAAGCGGGTAGAGGCGAACTTATCTAAATCATACGTCAGCATCCCCAGTAAATCCACAAAAGAAATGGAATAATAGCCGGATAATTCCCGCAGCGTGTACGTCACCATTTGTTTCCGGTTGAAATAGCCTTGATCCTGAGATAATAAATATCCCCATAGGATTATCCAGATGGCGTTTCTGTAATCATTCTTCCCTATCTCCGGACGCTTTATCTCGGGATAAGAGTCTTGCAAGAAACGGGCATAAGCGTTTATAAACGAACTTTCCGAGGGTGCCACCACATGTACCAAACGTTCTTGATAGATATCATCCAATTGAAAGACCAGACGTTTACGAATGGTAAGCGCCTTTCCCTTCTCACGCAGGAAATGACTTAATTCTATCGGGGATATTCGTACTAATTTATCTAGAAGTTCCGGTAAGGTGAGCCTCTCCTCTTCCAGCCAAGGCCAATATCCGTGCGACATATAATAGGTAAATACTTCCAGCCAAGATTGCCTGATGGGAACAACAGCGATTCGGTCGGGATGCTCTTCCTTACTTCGCAAATAAGAAGCGAAAGTCTCGTCCAGTCTCTCCGCTAGTCTACGGGGGAATTGCTCATAGAATTCATCTTCTTCTAGCTCACCTAGATCCAAGTCTAAACTCTCGATCCGGATCAACTCATCTTCCGTATCATAACGGCTTAAAATCTCATCCACGATCCCTTCTAAAGAGGTTCGGTTAAAGGTATCCCAACGACCATATAAATCATGAACGAAAGGTTCCCGATCCGCAACTAAATCTAGTTTTAAGGTGCCTATTGTTATCATATGGTTTGCAGGGTATTTCAGTCTTTATTAGATGCATGCAATATCTATATTATTCTTCGATTAAACAAGTATTATCCAGATTCTTTTCCACAAAAACATATAAAAGTTGATTGTGCCAGAATAAAACTTATGCGTACCTATAGGTAAGCCTGATCGGTACCTATTCTATTCTTAAATTATCGCCACTGATTTTACAATCAGCGGCGGCATTTGTATATTCAGCGGCTGTGAATATAAATTCAGCGTCGCCAAATTAAGAAATAGAGCTTATTCGACAAAGAATATATAGGCTCTTGGAGAAGTATTTCCTAGGGAGAGAAGCGTTTTTCCTCCAACAGAGAGAGATATCAAAGATATTTACGTAAATTTGCCATTCAGTTACAATTTATCAACCTAAATTCTTTATTTACATGGAATCTGTAATGAAAAAAACAGCCGCCACAAGCTTGTTAGCCTCTTGTGCGGTATCGCTGGCCTTGTTTTCCTCTTGTGCCAGTCAAGAACAAAACACACTTACTCCTGAGGAAATCGCTGACGGATGGGTTCTGCTTTTTGATGGAAAGACATTGGATGGCTGGAAAGATTACAACGGGACTACATTGACACAGCCTTGGCATGTAGTGGATGGTTGTATACAAGCCAAAGGAGATGGCAGCGACGCTAGTGGCTACATCGTAACCGATAAAGAGTATGAGAACTTCGAGCTTTCTTGGGACTGGAAATTGTCCAAGGGTGGCAATAGCGGTATGTTGTACCATGTGGTAGAGCGTCCCCAATTCGCTGTTCCTTACGTAACGGGGCCGGAGTATCAATTGATCGACGAGCCGAACTTCCCGGACCCATTGGAAGAGTGGCAGAAATTAGGTGTGGATTACGCAATGCATTTGCCGGATAAATCCAAGATGAAGGTGAATCCGCAAGGCGAATGGAACAACTCCAAGATCGTATTCGATAATGGACATGTGGAACATTGGTTGAACGGACAAAAGATCCTAGAGTTCGAGGCATGGACAGACGATTGGCACGCTAAGAAAAATAGCGGTAAATGGGCCAACGCACCGGAATACGGATTGGCGAAAAAAGGTGTGCTTTGTTTGCAAGATCATGGTTATCCCGCATCTTTCCGTAACTTGAAGATCAAGGAACTTCCTCGTAAGACCGGTAAGGAAGTGAACTTGTTCAACGGCGTGGATTTGACGGGATGGGAACCATACGGTACGGAGAAATGGTACGTAAAAGACGGCTTATTGGTTTGCGAAAGCGGTCCCGACAAACAATACGGTTATCTCGCTACCCGTGATTATTACGATGATTTCGATCTGACCGTAGAGTTCAAGCAAGAGGCTGACGGAAACTCCGGCGTATTCATCCGCTCTTTCGTGGAGGAAGGCGTGAAAGTAAACGGCTGGCAGGTAGAAGTAGCTCCGAAGGGTCACGATACAGGTGGTATCTATGAGTCGTACGGACGTGGCTGGTTGGTTCAGATTCCGGATGAGAAAGAGAATATCTTGAAAGAAGGCGATTGGAACACGATGCGTATCAAAGTACAAGGCGATAACGTACAGACTTGGCTGAACGGACAGGAAATGGTAAACTTGAATGATGAGAAGATCGGAGCGGGTAAAGGCCGCATCGCCCTTCAGATTCACGACGGTGGAGGCATCAAGGTTCTTTGGCGAAATTTAAAACTTACGACATTATAATAGAACGAAGCTAGATTATAAACCAAATAAGGTGTTTCAAAAGAAGTCTTTTTGAAGCACCTTATTTTTATCATTGATAACACCCTCTTTTATCACTGGATTTTATGAATAAACTTATCTTTACAGCTATCCTTTCGGGATTTGCCGGCCTCTACGCCATGGGCCAGAACGAGATCCGGCTTATGGACATGGACCTAAATAAATCCTACCAAACTTACGGTGGCGCCGTCAAAGGGAAATCAGTTACCAACGAGCCCGCCTCTAT
Source organism: Parabacteroides sp. AF27-14 (assembly GCF_003635425.1). NCBI lineage: Bacteria > Pseudomonadati > Bacteroidota > Bacteroidia > Bacteroidales > Tannerellaceae > Parabacteroides > Parabacteroides sp. AF27-14. The sequence goes on along the minus strand of NZ_QTLZ01000003.1, from coordinate 350,891 downwards.
ACAAGGAAAAACGTATGATGACGTGATCGGGGTACAAGCCAAAAGTCATATCAAGATCGATTTACACAAGAATGCGTCACGCTTTCAAGCGCAGGTCGGGATCGCCGACTCACATATCGATTATACGGATAAAAGCCTCACGGTTATCCCTTTTGTTGACGGAACGAAAATGTATTTCGATACCCGAAAAAACGCCAAGACATTTGTTGGTCTAGAAGGTAAAGACGGAAAAATACATCCGGGCTCGGCCTTATTTATCTTGAAAGGAGATGACAAGGAGCTTTATAACAGCGGTATCGTCAAACTTGGCGATGCCCCGAAAACAATCGATATCCCCCTAAATGGCATAAAGATATTGGATCTTATTGTAGAGCCTACCGACGATGGACCTAGCGGAGATCATGCCTTATGGATCACGCCCCAAATAGAGTATATGGAGATCATCCCCTCGATCGTCTCCACGAGCTATCAAGGGAAAGGGCCGGAAGTATCATCCGGTACGGAGAAGAAATTACTTGATAAAATCAAGCAATTACCCCAACAAGGGCTTCCTTTGGAAAACACCTCTTTCGACTGGCTTTTACAACCCTCACGATCAAAAGCCGGCATATATGCGACTCCAGATGGCAAAAGCATCTTATTGTCAAACGGAATGGTAGCACGTATGTTCCGTGTCTTGCCCAATCTTTCCACTCTCGATATCTTTAACCGGATGACCGGAGAAAGTATGCTTCGTGCCGTAAGTAGCGAAGGTAGTTTGACGATTGACGGGAAACGTTGGGAACTTGGCGGGCTGGCCGGCCAGCCCGAGCGCGGATACTTCCAAATGGAATGGGTCGACCAGATGACTACTCGCCCCGGTTCTTTTCTCATTAAGGATTTCCGCATAGAAGAGCTACAGGAAGATATCAAATGGGCCAGAAGCCGCTGGGCACTAAATAAGAACGTACCCACAGGGAAAAGACTGACTTTCGTATTGAAAGGAGAGAAAGAAACAGAAGGTGTCACCGTAGAACTCCATTACGACTTATACGATCACATCCCGGTTATCCGGAAAAGTATGGAGGTTACCAACAATACCCCGCAGTCCATAGATATCGATACCTTTCAATTGGAATATCTGGCATTCGCCGAACCGGAGTCGCCCGGCGGTGGAGATCCCTCTAAATTCAGGCTCCCGAACATACATGTAGAAAGCGATTATGCTTGTGGCGGAGAGTTTACCGAGCGGGAAACCGATATCACGGAGAAATGGGTGGCCGATCCGGAATATACCTCCCAACGCAATTATCCTTTGCTAACGCCTTGTATATTAGACGTATCCCCCAAGCTAGGTCCTGATTATACCCTAGCGGCGGGCCAGAAATTCAAATCCTTTAGCGTATACGAGATGCCGTTCGACAGCGATGATCGGGAACGGAAGGGTTTGTTTAAACGACGCTTACATTATACGGTAGCTCCATGGGCTACGGAGAATCCGATCTTCATGCACCTTACCTCTTCCGATCCGGATGTTATTCGTACCGCTATCGATCAATGCGCTACCGTTGGATACGAGATGGTTATCATCAGCTTTGGATCCGGATTGAACGCCGAGGATATCTCAGAAGAAAATATCGCCAAATATAAATCCTTGGTGGATTACGCCCGCAACAAAGGTGTAGAGTTAGGGTGTTACTCCCTCTTATCAAGCCGTTGGATCAGCGACGAGGTAGATGTTATCAATCCCAAGACAGGTAAACGAGGGGGGATGCGCTTCGGTAGCGCTCCCTGCCTTTGCAGCGATTGGGGATATGAGTATTTCCATCATATACGAACCTTCTTCGAGCATACGGGCATGCGTTGCTTCGAGCACGACGGCTCCTATCCCGGCGACGTATGTGCATCTACCCACCATACCTATCATAAAGGGCTGGAAGATTCCCAATGGAATCAGTTCCATAAGATAACCGATCTCTATCGTTGGATGTGCGAGAATGGCATTTATATCAATGTTCCCGATTTCTATTTCTTGAACGGGTCTACCAAGACAGGCATTGGTTACCGTGAAGCCAACTGGTCGCTTCCCCGGGATCGGCAGATCATCCATGCCCGCCAATTGAATTATGATGGTACATGGGATCGGATGGCTTCGGCATGCTGGAGCTTTGTTCCTCTCGTGGAGTATCAAGGAGGAGGAGAGGCCGCTACCTTGGAGCCCCTTCACGAACACTTGTTCGAATACAAAACACATATGATGCAAAATTACGGAGCTGGTGTCCAAGCTTGCTATCGAGGCCCACGTCTGTATGATACCCCGGAGACCCAAGCGGCCGTAACCGAGGTCATTCAATGGTATAAGAAATACCGCGATATACTCAACAGCGATATGATCCATTTACGCCGACCGGACGCACGAGACTGGGACGGGTTCATACACGTCAATCCCCACAAGAAGGAGAAAGGTCTAGCCATGTTCTTCAATCCGACCCATCAAGAGATCACCCGTACGATCCATATCCCACTCTATTATACCGGCCTGACACAAACAGCCCGCATCCGGGAAAAAGAGCAAAAGCCTGTCACCTACAAACTGAACCGGGACTATACGGTGGAGCTTACGGTTAAAATCCCTGCCAACGGATATACTTGGTATGTGGTTGAAGCAGCCGATTAGAACTAAAATGGCCGGGATAATCGCTACCCCGGCCATTTTATCTATCTATAGACTTCTTTATCTACGTCCGTTACCTAGATGTTTTCTGCCATGTTTATTCCCTTTAGGCTGCTGTTTCTCCAGATATTGTTTGTATTGTTCCTCCGTCAATATCTTTTTCATCTGGGCGTTCTTATCCTCACGCATGGCCAACATCTTTTCCCGTTGCTTCTCACGCTCAGCCTTCATCGCCTCACGTTCTTTCTGAGCCTTTTCCATATACTCTTTTTGAAGTTTACGGAACTCCACCGCTTGTTTCTCATCTAACTTCAAGTCGGCGATCATCTTCTCGCAACGTGCGGACGGATCCATCTTACGCTTGTCCATACGCCTGTTCTCACGAGCGAACACAGAAGTAGAACTCAACAATACAACCAAACACAATCCTATTACCTTTTTCATAAACTACTACTTATTACTTTTATTATAAATTACCTGTTTATGAAGCGCTTCGAAAGAATAGACATCGATAAAAAGGAAAGGTTTAATCGGAAATAACATTTAACATTTTACCACAGGCCATTTACCATCTCGGAATCTCCAAATCATCCTTACTGGGCAATGCCGGGAATTTAGCGTGTGGTTCCACCTGATACCAGAAAGTAGTCGATGAGATATCCGACTTTTGATTATTATACCTACCGTCGTGCCGCCAACCCAAATCTTGAATCGTAACCTTCAGATCCTTTTCAAAACGAACCGGGTCCAAGATATGCCAGCGATACAAGCCGAACGCCGTAACAGCCCGATATAGGCCATCCGGACGGATCACTTGGTGCATTCCCGCATAAGGAGTGGTGAATTCTTGGTATTGATGTGTTTTCTGATTCTCGAAGTTATACGAACCACAGAAATAATCCTCCGTACCTGTTCCACAGATTGTCGGGTATTCCTTGTCGCCATCCATATAGAACTTGATCTCTCCTTCACCCCACCAACAGTTATCATTGACACGCCAAGCTAAATAAGTTCCGACATATTGTCCCTTTCCCTTGATTCCATCCACCAACGTATGGATAGAGCCTTGTGTCGGGTTGGAACGACGGAACTGCGCATGGAAATATCCCTCATCCTCCGGCACTTCCGTCAAGGTATAATTAATCTGGTAATACAAACGCATCTCTTCCGCATTATTAATATTCTCCAACGTTATACGTGCTTTCTTACGGAACGGCATCTTCCAGTAGCAATTGAAAGCGCTCCCGGGATTTACACAGACCGCCAACGAGGAAAGTTGGGCATACTCATTAAAAGCACTGGCGAAGAAATCCCCGACCGGACATTCAACCGAAGGCTCTTTCTCGTCGTCCCAATACATACGGAGTATCGAGAATCGCCAGTTGCCAGTGGGAGTCATCCATATCTGCTGGATAGCCCCCGGGCCATCAATCTCTGCGATAGTAACTGTCTCCCCCGGTTTCACGATAATAAAAGGATTTACTTTCCAGCCTTTCCCCAAATCTTTCGCTGGGCCAGCCGCATTCGCCTTATTCCGGACATCCTTATCTCTCACGGGATCAGCCATCGCTCCTTTCCCTTTCTCCCCCGTAAAATTCTCCGGACTGATCGAACGACTCTGCGCATTCGACAAACGAGAAAGGTTTCCCATATTCATATCCAACCCGTTAAAAGGATACCGCTGGGCATTCGCCCAAAAACTTAACAGCAAAAAGGCTAACAGCAAAACATTGATCTTCTTCATAATGACTTTTATTATTTAAAATTTATACATCGTCTACCTATCATCTGCCTCCAAAATTAAGATCCAATCATTTCCCCTCTCTCCCGCTTCTCCGGGCGCATTGAATGTACGAATTCCCTTATTCTCGACCGCTCCGATCAAAGTTCTCGCCCCATTCCTCGGATTGAACCAATAAGCTTTACCAAAAGATCGCAATTTACTCATTTGTATTCTTACATCCTGCCCTTGACTCAAATAAACTAAAATAAAAGTATTATCTTTTGCTAAAACTGGAGTGATATAACTTGCGTCATTGTAATTAATTCCAAACAAAACGGATAGATCCGGACGGAAACGATCTAACGGATACATCGTAAACAAAGACTTTACATAGCGCATACATTCGGCTCCCGGCCTATCCAACGCACCATCCCAAAACGTGAGGCATGGTACATGATATTTACCTCCGGGCTTATACATTTGCCAAATAGCGTTATTCCCATATGTATATCCGGCAGCTCCAGACAAATAAGTCCAATAAGCCTGCATACGAATATCATAGTCATCGTAAATTCCATCCGTAAAATAAGTCGTATCCTTAATCAACCCGTTATCACCTATTATGTCCTCCTTTCTCTTCCCGAATTTAGCATAATCAAAATATTCCCAGAAACGAACCGGTATGTCCTCGTATGAAGGTTCCGCATTTACAAACGGTTTAATCGGACTCAATTGAGCATACATACCCGAAAAACGATATACCGGATCCATCCGGCGGTAATGTCCGCTTTGGAGAATATTGAATGATAGCCAAGACTCATTGTGGAACCAATAATGCGAGGAAATCTCTCCTGTCGGATGATAGGACATTAGTTGTGTTCCTCCATTTCCTTCTTGAATTCCTTTCGCCATAGACTGCCAGATTTCAAACTCCTTATCCGTAACTACATTTCTATCGCCACCAAGAATCCATATTACAGCTTCGTTTTTATACCGGGTTCCCAGTATTTTCCCGTACGTATACGCATTATCTGGGTTAAACAAAGCCGGATTTCCGTCTTTCTCTACCACATTACTCGCCCAAGTAGGTAAAAGCCCAATATACAGTCCTCGTTTTCCAGCCTCTCGAATCACGAAATCCACTAACTCAAAGTATCCTTCCGTGATTTGGGTAGGGTTCTTATCAACCAAGGGCAAATATCCGTACACATTCGGTTTATCCAAACCATCCAGTTCAGATAAGATAACAGCCTGTATTACCGTAAAGCCCTTTTCTTGCCGGTTATCCAGATAGTGAACGATCTCCTCCTTATCCAATACATGAAATAACTCCCAAGCCGTATCCCCCAGCCATAAAAAGGCACCGCCCTCTTTCTTATAAATAATAGGATCGTTCGGACGGACGATCAAATCTTGAGCCAAACAACCCAATACACAAAAAGCTAGACAAAACAAAAGATATTTTCGCATACTAATTCTTTTTAAGATTAAAAACTTACATTATAAATCTCCACGGACCCCACATTATCGAAGCAAGAGGCTGGGCTAACTTTCCCACTCTCACAAACTAATCGAACATTCCGTAAAATCACTCGATCTAAATTATGAAGGTAAAGCCCCCAGCAAGGGAGCGCACGATAATCGGTCAATGGCTTCGAGGGAGTACGTCCTACTATTTCTTGATCTTTATTCCCAATATACGATAAGGAAACATCCGAAAGCCGGACATCTTTCAAACTACTATCTCCCCAACTCTCTACCGAGGCGGCCGCTTTCATTAAACGTGTACCTCTTATATGCTCCAAACAGATCCGCTCTCCCCAGTTCCCCTCATTCAATGTGACTAGAAACGGATTATCCAATTGATCAAAAGAACAGCTAGATATCAATATATCCTTTACTTCCCCAAACGCAGGGAACCATGCGCCCGGTTGGAGCAATATACCAGAAAGCATATTCCTACGTTTTTGCTCACCGGAAGTCCGATGTGGATATTTTCCCGGACCTCTAAATTCACAATCAACGATCTTTAAACCAGTAGCCGGCATTATCAACCTTATCCCATTGCACGATGAGTTCATATAGCAATTCTCTATTACCACATTCTTCCATAGTCCACCCGCAACAGCATCATCACCCGTATAAAAACGGCAATTTCGGATACGGATATCTTTTCCGCCACGAATATGAATCCCATCCCATCCTTCCTCCACTAAAAGATTATCGAAAGAAGCCCTTTCAATATCATAACTCATAAAAGCATAGTTCGACGCTCTTCGTAGTTTAACTCCCGATATCTTAATCCCTTTCGATCTCGACAAAAAGAGAATATGAGGGCCTCTCATCCCTTCTTCACCTTTTTTATCTTGAATATGGGTACCATCAATTACCCCCTCTCCTGTAATTGACACATCTTCAACTTGATCTCCTAAAAGCAATGCCTTGTTCCAATTCCGGGGTTTTACTTTATAATAAGCCTCATCTTGATTAAGATCGGATATAGAACGGTACTTTTCCAAATTATTTATGCCTTTCACTACGGCATTACTTTCTAAGAATAAGTTTACTTTACTTTTCAGCAGAATACTTCCTGTCAAAAACGTTCCCTCCGGAATGATAACCGTTCCTCCCCCTCTCAAGGAACAATCTTCTATTGTCCTGTTGATGAACTGGGTATTGTCTGTTATTCCATCTCCTTTAGCTCCAAAATCCACGATATTATAGGTGCTATCATCATTTGAGGCCCAACCTATCCGCATAAAGAGCATAAACAATACAAAGAGACACCCCCGAAAGACTCTTACTTTCGACACATCTATCATCTTCATTATTCAATAAGATTTAATATGATCATAAAGGAATAAAAAAAGAATAGGATTAGCGATCCCAAGAGAACCATCCTATTCCTTTTCTTTGATGAACTTTTCAACAAGTTATATCTACTCGTTCTCGTAACCTAGGCTTTGTGTCATATTCGGATTATTCTCCATTTCAACCTTGGGTATCGGGAAATACAAATCTTTCGCATCATAATGCGGATTACCAACACGTGTCTTTCCATACCAACGGCTAATCTCCTCATCCAAGACCTTCCAGCGGCAAACATCTTGCCAATGTTGTACGCCCTCACCGCAGAACTCCATGAAACGTTCCTCCCGAATCGCATCTCTCAAAGCTTCTCCACTAGCCGTTATATCATGGGAACTATCTCCATTATAAGCTCTTCTTCTTACCAGATTCATATAGTTCCGGGCATTTACCTCATCTCCCGTAGCCTGACAAGCTTCCGCATACATCAAATATACATCCGCCAAACGCATCAAATACATATTAATACCAACCCCTAAATTCAACTCATTCACCGTACTTTTCAACGGATTGTATTTTCGCATGCTCCAACCTTGAATGTCAGCCTCCGTATCCTTATATTTCAGAACCTGCGTCTGCTGTCCATTCATAATAACAGGAGTTCCCGGACGCAAAGCGGCGATATCCAAACGAGGATCTCCATTAAAACGTTTAATATTCGCATCATGAAAGAAAATATTACCCCAACCGGCCGCCTCAACATCTCCACTTGCGTTCTGGAAACATAAGGCAGCGATCAATCCATATTGAGAACCTTCTCCATACCAAAAATATCCGGAAGTGTCCCCATTACGGAAATTAATCTCTAAGATCGATTCTCTATTAAATTTCTCCTGAGCCTCATTAAACATCTTCGCATATTCATTGAAAGGGAGCAATTCTTTTCCGGAAGAATCAATAACCTCTTTCAACGCTTTCTTTGCCGCATCATAATTACCCATATACAAATTCGCTTGCCCGATGTAACTAGTAACGGCAACAGAGGTTGGACGTGGATAGTCCGCCCGCTCTTCCCATACAGCAGGTAGCAAAAGTTTGGCTGCCTCATAATCTTTCAAGATCTGATCGTAAACCTCGGCCACCGTGCTACGTTCTATATTTAGCATATCCGGAGTCGATGCTACCTGTAAACGAACAGGTACACCTTTTCTATCGCCCTCCCCGTTGCAAGGATATCCCTCTCCAAAAAACGCTACTAACTGTTGGTGTGCCCAACCTCTCCAAAACAAAGCTTCTCCCTTCATCTGCGAAAGCCTTACTAAATCCGCATCTGTAAACTTCTCCTTGTCGATTCTTTCCAATTGCTCCAATACGGTATTCGCACAAGAAATCATTTTATAATAACCAATCCATAACGTCCCAATGTAAGCATTATCAGAAGTCACTTGATTGGTCGCCAACTGGTTCCAGTTGGCGTCACCAGTCCAAGCCATATCTACCGTATGATCCACACAGAATGTCCCTTTCGCCATAACCCTCTTTCCATACAAAGGCACAGCGACCATATTCGCATAAACTGATGTTACGATAGTCTCCATATCCGTCATAGATTTAGGGTAGACACTTGGAGATAACGCACTGGGATTTGATAAATCCAGAAAACTATCCGAACAACTATTAAAAGTTAACGCAGCAGCTAATAATATAACTAATTTCTTCATCTTCCTATTAATTTAGAGGGTTAAACTTAAACCGCCCATAATGGTGCGGGTGGATGGAGCCCGTTTCACAGAATACATATTTCGTTCCAAATATCCACCACCCAATTCAGGATCTCCTTGAAACTTTGTGATAATAAATAAATTATCGCAATTAATATAAAACTTCAAACCTTCTATCTTCAAATGAGAAAGTATTGATTTCGGTAAATTATAGCCGAAATGTAAATTCTTCAATTTAAAGAAAGAACCATCCTCCACAAAATAAGAGGAGACATTCTTGAAGTTTCCATTCGGGTCCTCTTTCGTTACTCGAGGATGTGAAGTAGCCCGGTTCGTCGGACTCCACGCCTCATATACCTTATAAGTCGTATTATAGTCGCCATAGAAACTTCTTTCATAAAGCTTAGCGCTATTAAAGACATCAACACCTGCGTTTCCTAACCAGCCCATACTTAAATCAAAGCCTTTCCATGACAAATTTATATTCAATCCATACATCAAATCCGGCCAAGGATTACCGATATATGTCTTATCCTCATTCGTCACCTTTCCGTCTCCATTTAAATCCTTATATTTCAAATCACCCGGAGCCGTACCTGCTTGTTGGTACACCCCATCCGGAGATTGAGCGTTTAAGGCATCGATTTCCGCTTGGTCTTGAATAATACCATCCACGACATATCCATACATCTGTCCCATCGGTTGTCCATTTTCCGTACGATAAATAGAACTATTCAAAGCCGCATCGCTTCCAGCCCAAATGATCGGATTCACTTGGTCACTTAACTTTACCACTTTGTTCTTGTTGGTAGACAACGTAAAAGCCACGTCATACCTGAAATCTTTATAGGAATCCCTCCATTGAACCATCCATTCGAAACCTCTATTGCTTATCTTTCCGATATTAGCCCGATAAGAAGAAGTCTCGCTAAATGGTTCCGAAGAAGGTCCGGCAGAAGGTGGCACACCTACTGAATATAACATATCGGAAGTTTTCTTATCATAATACTCGATTGTCGTATTCAAGCGATTATCCAGAAAACTTGCGTCAACACCTATATTCCATTGGGCCACGTCTTCCCATTTAATCGTAGCATTCGCAACATTTGAATACCAGAATCCTCTCTGCGTATTTTGCCCATCATATGAATAATATAGATAATTATTCGTAAAAGAAGGTTCATACAAGAATTGAGGAATTGTATTGTTACCAATTTTACCATAACTTCCTCTCAATTTCAACTGAGACATCCATGTTATATTATCCTTTACGAAGCTCTCTTTTCCCACATTCCAACCGACAGAAGCAGAAGGAAACACACCAAACCGATTCTCTGGACCAAAGTTATCATAACCATCCCGACGAATACTAGCCTCTAGCAAATACCTGTCATCATAAGCATAGTTTACACGAGCGAACTGGGATAAACTACGACCTTCCGTTTTCGTTCCGGATACATCTTTATCTCCCGTACCTAAACTAATATCATCCGAAGGCTGAACCAAAAAGCCGTTTTTCCAACCACCTGCCGAAGAAGCCGTCGCCCGATAAGCCTCGTAGCCAACCATACCTTTTACATAGTGTTTCTCCCCAAAAGTATGGTCATAGGTCAATGTATATAACATACGTAAATCATAACCGGAGCCATAATCTTTCGAGTAATAATCCTGTTGAGATAAAGATCCCAAATTCCATGACTCTAAGAACAAATTATTCGCATGGGAGTCAAAATTGGCAGAGAAATTCGCTTGGAATTTTAAATCATTGATAATCTCCCAATCCAAAATCGCATTTGCCCGGGCCCAAAACCTACGTTCATTCTCATGATGAGACATTAGTGTAGCCACATGATTAGGTCCCTCGTAGTAACCACCTGCCGGATGTTTTCCCCAACCTCCACCAGCTTCGTTGGTATTATCATAAGGCACCATCGTAGGAACTTGGCGGTAATAAACATAATCATTATTCGTCTGCCCATACAAATGGGGATCCGTATTATTAAAACCAACAGTCAGGATCTCGGAAAATTTCACGCGTTTACTTATATTTGTCTGGCTAGCCACACGGAAATTACCCGCATCCTCAAATGAATAACGTTCGATAAACTGATTCTTATAGAACTCCGCAGACATATTAAATGTAGTTTTCTCATTACCACCCGTCATCTGTAAAAAATAGTTTTGCCTAAAAGCATTACGCCAAACCAGATCTTCCCAGTCTGTATCTGGTAGCGAAGCGGGATTATCCCAGCCGGAATTGGGATTATTAGGGAAGCCTGCCGCCAATTTCCGGTCAATAAAGTCCGCGGTATGCAGCATATCCGGCAAATCGATCGGAGTCTCTATTCCAAAGTTTACTCTCGCATTAATAGAAAGTTTCCCTATCTTTCCCTTTTTAGTGGTAACAAGGATCACACCTCCTGCTCCCCGGGCACCATAAATAGCAGTCGAAGCCGCATCCTTCAAGATCTCGATAGATTCTATATCATTAAAATTAGGAGCGCTACCCGGCACTCCATCCACGATCCACAACGGATCTGCGCCATTGATAGAAGCCGCTCCACGAATGATAATATTCCCATTGGAAACATTGACACCTGCCACACGGCCTTGAATAACATGCGACACATCCATATTTAAATCATTAAAATCATCCGTCTTAATAGAAGCCACAGATCCCGTTACATTCGACTTCTTCTGCACGCCATAACCAACAACGACTACCTCATCCAGTTTTTGAGTATCTTCCTTCAAATTTATCATTAAACTTGATTTTCCGTTCACAGCTACATCTTGAGTATTAAACCCAATATACGAGATCTGTAAAATACCGCTATCATTTATATTTAATGAGAAATTTCCCGAAATATCCGTTACCGTTCCATTCGTAGTTCCTTTCTCAACAACATTCGCTCCGATAATCGGTTCACCGTTACTATCCACGACAGTACCAGATACCAGCTTTACATTACCGGCAGTCTTTAAAGTTACGACAATTGAATGCCCTGTCATCGTATATTGCAAGTCTCTTTGATGCAGTACATCATCTAACAAACGCCGAATCGGCTGATTCGTCACGTTTAAAGTTACCTCTTTCTTTCCTTCCACTATAGCATCCCGATAAGAGAATATATATGTGGTTTGCTTCTCTACAGCCTCAAAAAATTGCTTTAATGTAGCATTCTTCATGGAAAGAGTGACACTTCCTGTCTGAGCTAATACCAAAATAGGATTAAAAAACAGAAATAGAGCCAAAAAAATTATATAGCTACATTGATTTTTTCTACTTTTGAACATATATTATTTTTTAAAATTGATACAATCCGTTTTATGGCTTGATCGCCATTCTCGTAAATGGAGTATTAATTGGGGAACCGGAAAATCTCGACCATTTTTCGGTTCCGTTTTTATTATGAAGAATCTTGTCGCATAAGAACTGATTTAAGGTTATACATTTTATTTTCACTCGCTCAAGGATGTATAAAGATATCATCTCCTCGTATATCATATGTAAAGTCATAATGCCTCTCTAAAAGGTCCATTACCTCTACGATATATTCACTATCAAAATTTCCGGTAAATAAGTCATTCGCTAAAGAAAAATCATTCAAATGGATATTCATGCCATATCTACGCTCTAGTTTGGCCAAGACATCACTTAATTTCGTTGATCGAAAAACGAGGTCTCCTCTTAACCACGCCGTTTCAAATCGATTATCTGTTTTCTCCACGGTTATAATACCCGATTCTTTATTGAACAATGCTTTTTCATTTGGTTTTAGATAAACGACACGAGAAGGGTCTGAACAAGTCTGTATCTTGATCCGTCCCGATATCAAGGCCATTTCCATGACATTCTCCCGCTCATACGAATACACATTAAAACTTGTGCCCAACACTTCTATATCCAGATATTCAGTATGTACCACGAAAGGTTTATCCTCATTCCGAGTCACCTCAAAATAGGCCTCTCCCTCTAAATTGACCTGTCGAAGCTCTCGACCGAAATCGTGAGTGAAACTTAAGCTCGATTCCGCATTTAGTTTTACTTGTGTTCCATCCGGTAAAGTCACCCCCGATCTTTCCCCTCTATCGGCATGAACCACTAAATTGCCAATGCTACCCTTCTGATCGACTGGATTGAAATATAAATAACCAGACAATATACTTAATAAAGGTATTAATAGTATTGCGGCGATACGAGCCAGTTTCCTAAACACCATAACGAATCGTTCTTTTCTCGTTCGATTTTGAATCTCACTGAACATATCTCGTATGATTCTCTCATCAACCTCTTCAAAGGGTCGCCCATTTTCCCATAAATGAGACAATGACAGCGATAATTCATCATCATCAGACAAATTAACCAAAAGCCGTAGTGTTTTCAACTCTTCCGTAGAGATCGTATGATCCATGTACTTTGAGAGCAAATAATATGTATGTGATTCCTGCATAATATCCTTTTTATAAGGTATACACATGAGCCGTTAATTTATAACATGCCTTTTTAGATGTTATAAAACATAAGAATATTATTTTTCAATTTTATTTATCCGATAAAGAAAAGAGAGAACAGCAAAGCATACTTACCGAGCTCCTTTCTTAAAACATGTAAGGCTTGCGATAACTGGTTACGCACAGATTGTTCTGAAATTAAGGCTTTAGCCGCTATTTCTGTTATAGTTATACCTTGTTCCTTATTTAACTCAAACAGTTCTCGTTGGCGAGGTGTCAACTTTTGTTTCGCTATTTCCAGTCTATGGTTAAATTCCTCAAAAGATAATTTACGTTCAATCGCTGTTTCCTCTCCATCTCCAGACTCATTCAGTACAACATCTTCCAAAAAAAGCGGACCATTTGCCTGCCTACGAAACTCATTCAATAATTGGTTCTTGGCCATCGTAAATAGGAAAGCACTGAAAGACATATCTAAATCAATTTGTTCTCTCCGCACCCACACTTTGATAAATGTCTCTTGTACAATATCTTTTGCAAGAGCATCAGAATGAGTCAAGTGCAATGCGAACGCATATAGGCGTGAAGCGTATGATTCATACAGTTTCGTAAAGTCTCTGTATGAACCGCTTCGTAATCGTTCTAGGTATATCCGTTCTACATCCATCTCCTCTAGCACATATTGACCGAACAAATATAAAATAAAAAAATAAGAAGAGGTTATTTCCTCTTGAAAAGCAGGGTAACCGCATCATTTTTTACAGGAGACCGTTTGACTTTTACTACCTACTTCCCCATAAGATATATACTTCATCAGTAAATTAAGTAATACTTCATCGGTAAAGGAGATCTAGTACGTGGATCGGAATCAGAAGGTAATCAACGAAATTCCAAACTAACCGAATGAAGTCCTGTGTCAGACAAACAGAACAAATCGGCAACTTTTTCAAGCTGCCGATTCATTTTTTCAGGCTATAACTTATTCCGAACTCGCATTAATAAGCTTGATACTTCCCATTAACAAACACATCCTTCACCGCATTCAAATAGCCGAAACCATACTTCACATCCGGTAAGAGGTAAGCTCCTTCCACCCATTCATTCCAAGCGTAAACCGTGATTAGTTTAGGCTGTTCTGGATGCCTGTCACAATACTCTTTCGCCTTTTGCAAAAAAGCGGCAAAAGCCTCTGGGGATTGATTAAAATGCACCACGTCCTTCTGTGTTTTATGCGGGAAACGTGGCGTATCGTCCCAACCTATAGATGCGTTGGGGAAATAAGGGATAGAAACGGCTTCGCTCCATTTCTCCAAACGCTCGAAAGCCTCTTTTCCCCATTGAATGTAATCTTCCGGATGTGGGCCTCCCCAATTATACAAAGTTAAGCTATTAATACCTAACATCTCTATTTGCTTCAAGAAATCAGCATTCGGTACACCACCCGTCATTAATTGAACATGCAATCCGGGGAAACCAGCTTTCTTAACTTCCTCTCTGAAATAGTCCAAACCTTTGCGAGTTTCCTCCAATGAACTGAATGTTTTGATCAAATTGTCCATACTAAAAACAGAGAAGACAGCTTCCCCATTTATCTTATAATAATTGGGGCGTTTGAAATATTATCAATAATGCGCTTCACGATGATCTTGAAATTGGGCCAATCAATCGCCCCATTTCACAGACGAGAGTTATCCTCCTTATAACGATGTACATTCCAGTAATTACGAGCCACATCGTGATCGGCCCACATAATATAGAAATTCATCTTTTGGTTGTTCTTGGCTTTCAGGAAACCATCATTCAAACATCCCTCCAAGAACGGTCCATTGTTGAACCAATACCAATCAAAAATAAACGTATTCACCCCATGATCCGTGGCGGCCTCGATCCAACGCTCCATCACCTTGGGATCGTTATCCAACTCATAACCCCATAAGGGAATCTTAGGCTGGTAATGACCCGGAAACCGGGGATTACCTTTCTTGATGATCTCCCACTCACCCGTCTTCTCTGGCCATAATACTTCCCGTCCCATCGGGTCATCATGACAGGAAGGCCAAATATAAGCCGCAACTGTATATTCGGATGTCTTTCCCGAATGTCCCACGTTTTCATTTCCATTGTTATCAGCCTTTACACCAAGGCTCACCAATACTAACGCTAACAAAGTACCATAAAATACACTACATTTTCTCATAACGATTTTTATTAAAATTCACCAACATGGATTTTGTTTCAAAGATACACTAGAATGGCAAACTCTTCCTATCAACTTTATATTCGCTGACAAGAAGAGCTTGTCGTTTTATGAATTTACAATGTATACCTTATCGGATGCTTACCATAATAATCCCTCATAAAAAGGAGTATGCTTTTCGGCATACCCCTTTCTATTAAAACAGACAAAGCTCTCTTTCACACAACCCATTCAAAGGTATTAATCAGCCCAAAACGTCTCAGATCTAGGAAATATAGGGAATCCTGTCACCCTGTCATTCTGATCTGGTCTACGCCGCTTCCACCAAGGATGATCCTTTGTCTCTTTCTGCCATTCCACAAGTAGTTTCGCCAACTTCTTACAGTCTACCGCATAAGGGAGACGATCGGCCACATTCTCCAACTCATTGGGATCTTTCTTTAAATCATAGATCTCGACCATAGCCCTTGGAGCTACGAATATCTGAGACTGTTCAGGTTTCAAAGTCCCATTTCGCTGATTTTGTTTCAACTCAAACCAGCTTAAACTAGAGCTTAAATCCATCGCCGTACCATGCGGAATATCGTAATACGCATTATAGATCAGTTTGATATTCTCCGTGCGGATACAACGAATATACTCGTCCGTGTCATGCCAATTCCGCTCCGAGAAGATATAATCACGTCCCCTCAATGACGGATCAAACAACAGCTTGCGAAAGCTCTTACTATAAACGCACTCATCCATCCGTACTCCAGCAAAATCCAACAACGTAGCCGCCAAATCCACCGTGCTGACCAACCCACTAGAATGCACCTTATTCTCAGGGATCATACCCCTCCACATAAACACCAGAGGAGTCTGTATGCCTGAATCATATAAAGAACCCTTACAACGGGGGAATGGCATTCCGTTATCACTCAAAAAGACAATAATGGTATTCTCCATCAGCTTTTTCTTCTCCAAGACGGAGATCATCCGACCTATATGCCCGTCCATACGAGTAATCTCATCATAATAATCCGCCAGATCCCGCCGTGTATCCGCTCCATCCACCAAATAAGGAGGAACCTTCACTCTTGAAGGATCATTCTCCTGAGGGCAGACATCACGGAAATAAGGACGGTGGCAATCATGGAATCCTACCCAAAGAAAAAACGGATGATCAGCACTATCATCAATAAATCGCTCGTAATTCCGAAAGGTCTCTTCGGACAAATCCCCACCATTGGGAAGATACGTTCCCGAGATCATCCGATCAAACTGCTTATCCCCATTGGAACCCCAATGAGTTTTCAACATAGAGCCCGTAAAATATCCTGCCTCCTTAAAATAGGAGGGCATCATACGAGTCGATTCATCGATCGGCATATGCAAATCCTCTGTCCCAATCGTATGGGCAAACATACCTGTCATCATACTGGTTCTAGATGGACTGGACTGCGATGATGTCAAAAACGCATTTTGAAAACGGACTCCCTGCTTTGCAATTCTGTCTATATTCGGAGTTTTAATTGCCAAATTACCATAACAACCAAAGTCCATGCCTGCATCATCCGCTATGAACACCACGATATTGGGTTTCTCTTGAGCAAATAACAAGTTTCCAGAGCCCAAAACTCCACTAAATATCAAAAGTGAATTAAAACATGTATTTCTCATAATATTCTTATATTATTAATAACCTGGATTCTGAGTTAATTCTGGATTAATATCCTTTTCAACCAAAGGTATAGGAAATAACAGACTATTTTCAGATAAACTGATTCCCTTTGCATTAAATACCTCTAACGCCCGGTTAGTCCTTACCAAATCAAAAAAACGATGGAACTCAAAAGCCAATTCAACTCGTCTCTCATGCTCTACAGCCAACGCCAAATTATTATACTTTTTTGGATACGAATCACTTCCATATAAAGGAAGTCCTGCTCTAGCACGAACTTGATTCAAATAAGTTGCATCTCCTGTCAACTCCGAATACAATAATAAAATATCAGCATAACGAATAATCTCAAAGTTTTGTCCAGGGTTTTGCCAATCAGGATCATAGAACTTGCAAGTATAAGGATGATCAACCCAAATATTAGCACCTTCATCTTGATAACCTTGGACAATAGAGAGATTCATACGAGGATCATTTTCTTCATATTCTGCCAAAAGATCTTTACTTGGAGTATTTTTACCTCCTCCTCTAAAAGTGTCAGAAGAACCAGGTAAATGAAAAGACCAAAGAAAAGGAGTATATTGATTTTGATGTTCCGCATTTACATTGTCTACGCCCGACAAAAATTGAGCCTCCAGAATAGACTCTTTACAATTTTTTGTAGATGGGGCAAACAAATACGCATAATCTTCAACATCAACTTTTCCATCATTATTAGCATCCAAACTATATCTTTCAGAATCAATAATTCGTTTTAATTCTATTTTAGCAGAATCTTTATCCCCACGAATCAAATAAATTTTAGCCAAAATAGAAGATGCTGCATAAGTTGTTATTCTGCCAACATCCTTACCTTCATATGACTTAGGTAAATATTCCTTACAAAACAGTAAATCTGCTATAATCTGAGAATATATTTGATTTTTATCTTCACGCAAATAAGAATAACTCTCAGAAACAGTAACAGGTTTTAATAAGAAAGGTACATCACCAAACGCTTGAATCAAATTAAAATATATCAATGACCTAACAAAAATAAGTTCTGCTTTAATTCTATTCAAAAACTCATCAGACGTAAAAGAGACAGATGTATTTTCCAACCGATATAATACATCGTTAATTATTGAGATGGCATTATAAGCAGTTCGCCACGCTGATAGTATTGTTCCATTATCTGATTTAATTTTATGAAGCACTATATCTTCCGTATACGTATTTCCTCCATCTGTAAAAATCACACATACA
This sequence comes from Parabacteroides sp. AF27-14, assembly GCF_003635425.1. NCBI lineage: Bacteria > Pseudomonadati > Bacteroidota > Bacteroidia > Bacteroidales > Tannerellaceae > Parabacteroides > Parabacteroides sp. AF27-14. Next base: position 332,426 of record NZ_QTLZ01000003.1, on the reverse strand, counting down.
TTATCAGAGAATCGTTCTCCAAACAAATCAGGTAGCCCATTCGCATTATAGATCCGACATAATTGCCTATAAGCATCATTAGCCGCCAACGACAATTCTTCTTCGGTATTATAATAATTACCTTCTGTTAAATTTGTCTCGGGATAAAGCTCTAACTGATCACTACAAGAGACCATGACAGCCATTACGATTAACAAAATATACTTTTTCATCACATTATGAATTAAAATCCAACATTAACACCAAAAGAAAAAACTTTAGAAGATGGATATATATTTCCCATCACACCTCTTGCAGAAGCATCTGAGGCATCCCCTCTAAACGACTCAGGATCCCAAACATCAGTACCAGTTATCGTAAATAAGTTCAAGGCATTAAAATAAAATCTCACAAATTGCAAACTTGCTATTTTCGAAATATTTTTTGGAAGTGTATAACCAAAAGTTAAACTCTTCAACCTAATATAAGATGTCCGGTCAATCCACAAACTTGATCCTCTCTTTTCATATTCTCCTAAGTCTACAGACAATCTGTAATGCTCACCATCACCAGGATTTTCCTCCGAACGCCATCTATTTGTAACTTCTTTCAAAAAATTTCGACCTTCATGATACATCAACGAACGATGAGCATTATCATCATATATCGCAAAATCATGAGCACCCTGGAACAAAAAACTCAAATCAAAATCTTTATACTTAAAGTTATTTGTAAATCCCCAAATAAATTTCGGATTAGGATCTCCAATAAGAGTTCTATCACCTGCATCTAATACACCATCCTTATTTACATCTACGTATCGACCATCTCCAGGTCTTGCAGTTTTATAATGCGCTGGATCAGCATCGATCTCTTCTTGGCTCATATAAACACCATCATATTGGTATCCATAAAAATTGAACACAGAGTGACCAACCTCATTAATTTTTTGCATTCCACCAAAACTACTTGGAGTAAAGATCATAGAAGCACCACTTGGCCCTAATTCAAGAATCTTATTTTTATTTTTTGATATATTGAAATTCGTACTCCATGAAAAATCTTTATTATCAATATTTTGAGTAGTTATATTAAATTCAACACCTTTATTCTCCAATTTACCGATATTTGTAAATATAGAAGAATAACCTGTTATAGCAGGAACTGGAACATTCAACAACAGTCCATCTGATGTCGAATAATAATAATCTAATCCTACTTGTATACGACTCTTCAACACTCCCCAGTCTAATCCCACATTTAACTGTTGTGTACGTTCCCATTTCAAATCAGGATTAGTTATATTGGATGGATAATATGAAGTTGTTAAATTATTTCCAAAAGCAATTTTAGATTGATTTAATTTCGCCACCCAAACATAATCTTGAAAATGGTCATTTCCTGTCAATCCATAACTAACTCGCAATTTTAACATATTAATCCAATCCATTTTTTTCATAAAATCCTCTTCCGTCACTAACCATCCTAAAGAAATAGAGGGAAAATTTCCCCATTTATTATTCGGAGCAAAACGAGAGGAGCCGTCACGACGGAAAGCTGCAGAAAGCATATATCGGCCTTTATAGTTATAGTTTACTCTTGCAAAATAAGACATCAATGTATTCTTTGTGATTACATCACTTGAAGACAAAACGGTCTTTCCCGCACTTAACGCATGCAATAAATCATTATCATAGTCCCTTCTTGACTGACTAGTCTTATAATAGTCATTTTTATTAAATTCAAATCCTAACAAGAATGAAAATTCATGATTACCCCAAGATTTATCATACGTCAATAGATCCTGAAATGTATAATTCCACTTTCTAGCTTGATCAACTGTCATTTGTCCTTGAGTATAATAAGCCTCTCCTAAGTCATGATCTTTTGCCTCATAATTATTATAATCATTCCTTTTTAAATAATAATTAAAAGAAGATTTAAACTTCAGTCCAGGTAATAAATTTAATGACACATAAGCACTTCCTATCGTATTTAGAATTTGCCGATTTGCATCATTATTTTTCATATAAAGAGGATGGCCCATATTCGGTCTAAAAAGGATTGTATTATATTTTTCGAAACCAGGGAGATATGAATTACAACCAAGAAGACCATTCTCCGCATATACAGGGAAAACAGAAGGATATTGGACTGCCCACTCTGCTGTTCTCCAATAGACCTCTTTTTGATCTCCATAATTAAGACTCATATTGCCACCCACATCCAAATATTTATTTATATGAGTATTCAATTTAAGACTTAATGAGTACTTTTTATAATCAGAGTCTAATAAAATTCCTGCTTGATTGACATATCCAGCCGATATCAAGTAATCTGACTTTTCCGATTTACCCGAAATATTAGCATCCAATTTATGCATTGGTGCCGCATCAAATACGACATCTTGCCAATCAATATCATATAAACTTTCAGGATGCTCAAATGCTTCAGGCCATGTATATTTATATGCACCACGCGCCTCTATTGTATTAGGTGCGTTAGGATCACCACCACTATCAACCCAACCATTTTGTGCGGCATCCATATAAGCCTCTGCGTACTCCCGACTATTCATGACATCAATTTTCTTTAACAATTTTTGAACACCAAACAAGTAATTAATATTTACTCGTGGTTTTTCTGTTTTTCCACTCTTGGTTGTAATCAAAACAACACCATTCGCACCACGAGATCCATAAATAGCCGCAGAAGAAGCATCTTTTAAAATTTCGATAGACTCAACATCAGCATTATTGATCAAATTCATATCATAATCAGGAACAGCAACTCCATCTATAACTACGAGAGGAGCACTACTTGCAGAAATAGAATTAACACCTCTAATCTGTATTGAAGATGAACTACCTGGTTCACCAGAGCCTCCTATCACCTGCACACCTGCAACTTTTCCATACAAAGACTGCCCCACTTCAACAGCAGGACGACCAACAACATCTTCATCCATCTTAACAGAACCAACAGAACCTGTTAAATGAGATTTCTTACTAACCCCATACCCCACTACTACAACCTCTTCCAAAGCCTGAGTATCTTCTTTTAAAGCAATAGTCAGATTTGATTTACCCTCAACTGGGACATCTTGCACATTAAAACCGATAAAGGAAACAACCAATACTGCATTTTTCCCAACACTAATAGAGAACCTTCCATCTATATCCGTAATCGTCCCATTCGCAGTTCCTTTTTCCACGATATTCGCACCAATAACAGGTAAACCGTTTTCATCGACAACCGTACCAGTCACGGTCTTTCCATCTTGTCCTTGACTAAGATTTTTCAAGGATAAGATCACATCCTTACCTACTACCTTATACCCGATACTCGAATCCTTAAACACATTCTCCAACACAGAAATGAGATCTTCATCCTCTATATCAACTGATATCACTCGACTGACATCAACCAGCTTACTATTATAAAAGAAGTGGAAATCAGTTTGACTTTCAATCAGTTCCAAAACTTCTTTTATAGATTGATCTGTCGCTTTAAAAGAAAGTGAGGTGCTTTGAGCATTTGTTGTCATAGCAAATGACATACTAATTGATAAACATACAAGAAATAAGGTCAACTTCATAATTCTTGATATTTTAGATACCAACCTGACAAACGTTGATTTATCTCCATCAAGTTGGAAATATAAATTATTCATCATATTTTTGTAATTGATTTAAGATTAAAAAATAAATTTCTTAGTCGGTTTAAAGACCTTCTATCAAATTGTTTCATATGGGAAGATGCTGGTAACATTTTCCCATATGTTTTTTAGATAGACCAAGTCTACATTCTTGTTCTTTTATTCCATAGGCCCATATTATTTAATTATTATACATTTTTCTTTATTTTCCTTTCCAAAGTATAACTCGAGTACGGTTAGTACCTTTGCTGTCATCTGTCTTCATATCTTCTATACGATAATCAATATTTGAAGATATTCTCAAATAGTCTAGTGTCTGAGATAGCAACCTATTATCTAAAATACCGGTTAAACAATAGCTTTTAATCTCCGCATCCTGAATCACAAATTCAACATTATAGTAATATGACAATTTTTTCAAAGCCTCAGGTAAAGGCGTATCCTTGAACATCAGTTTGCCATCCATCCATGCGGTTTCATACATCGTGTTTATTTTCATCACAGAAATTTCTTCTTTATCCAAGTTGCAAATCGCTTTTTCGGATGGTAGTAACGTCCTATGACTCACATTCCCTGATTTATTCTTCACCTCGAGATTTACGGAGCCCGTCACTAAAGTAGTCGAAATTATATTCTCATCCCCATAAGCTTGTATATTAAATTCCGTGCCTAAAACTCTAACCCTATGCTGATCTCCTGAAGTACTGACAATAAAAGGTTGTTTTTCGTTGTGAGTGACTTTAAAATAGGCTTCTCCTGATAAATATACTTTTCTTTCTTTTTGGTCATAAGACATCGGATAGGATAAAACACTACCCGAATTTAGATAAACAACAGTACCATCCGGTAAATTAAAGCGTGTACGGACTCCCGCATTTGCCTGAAGTGTTATAATTTGAGGATCTCCAAATTCAGAATCAGCCTTTCTATGGGAAAATAAGGTTGATAGCCCAATGATAGCAATTATACAAGCCGCAGCGACAGAGAGCCTCTTCAGCCAATATAAACGGGTCCGTTTTGCTAATCGTTGTTCCAGCTTTTCGTAGGCAATCAATGGATTTCGGCTAGCGATCCGTTCCATCGCATTGTTCGCATAATATATACGGGCGGTCTGTAATAAGATCCTCTTATTATTTTCATCCGCTTCCAGCCAAGCTTCAATATAAGATTTTTCCTCATTGGAAGCTGTGTCCTTTATATACCGTAAAAGCATCATACCTTCCGGCTCTTGGAAATTAATATGTCTATTTTCAGTTTTCATTCTTATCTGTTTCTATAACTAAGACAATCCTGAAAGAACACACCCTTAACTAAAAAGCAATTTTTTTCAACTTTCTCATTTTTAGTCCAAGGTAACCGCATCAATTTTTTTTACGGAAGACCGTTAGACTTTTACTACTTACTTTCCCATAGGATATATACTTTATCAGTAAAGTAAGTAGTACTTCATCGGTAAAGTAAGTATATCTTGCGATAAGGATGTCCTAAAAGTGATATTTCGATGCGGTTACCCTAATTTTAATCTTGAATATCCAAGATAAAATATATCTTTGCTTACAGAAAAGAAAGGATGAAGAAGGTGCTATGGATGATTCTACTTTAATTGAACAAATACAATTAGGAAGTAAAGACGCTTTTAAACAGATGTTTATCAAATTTTATTCGCCGCTATGCGAATATGCTTCCCAATATGTTTCTGATGAGGATGCCGAAGAACTTATTCAGGAGCTAATGTTATTTATATGGGAAAACCGAAATTCCTTATTTGTAGAGATATCCCTAAAATCCTATCTTTTTATGGCTGTTAAGCATCGTTGCCTCAATGCGATCAAAAGGCAATTGTATCATGAGCGAGTACATAGCCTGATTTATGATAAGATTAAAGATCAATTTGAGAATCCTGATACCTATTTCGTAAACGAGCTTACAGAGAATATCGCGAAAGCGATCGAAGAATTGCCTGAGAATTACCGGGAGACATTTAAACTTAGCCGATTTGGAGAGCAATCTAATCCCCAAATCGCAGAGGCCTTGGGGGTTTCTATAAAAACCGTGGAATACAGGATTACACAATCCTTGAAAATATTGCGGGTTAAGTTGAAGGACTATTTACCTTTTATAATGTTCTTGTTCTAAGAATACTCTCCATAAATCCAAAGGCCTGCACGATTGTTAATAATATCAAATCCATAAAAGTTATATTAAACTATTTTGAGTGAACCTTGTCTATCTTTTCGTAATTGTAAACAATGTAATCCATATAGTTATGAAATCGGGAAAGTGCCTTTTGATGTTGTTGATGATCCTTTTTTCACCGATGGCTTTCGCACAGCAAAGCGGTGTTAATGTTACCGGATCTGTCGTTGAGCAAGGTAGTGATACCCCCATCGAGCAAGCAACGGTACGATTGCTGAACGTAAAAGACAGTGCCATGGTACGAGGTGTGGTGAGCGCCCGTAATGGTAGTTTTACCTTGAAAAACGTAAAGAAAGGAAGTTATTTACTACACATCACATTCATCGGATACGATCCATTGTACCAACCCTTGCAAATCACCGGAAAGAAAAACCCCGTAAACGTAGGTAAACTTGAATTAAGCGACGGAGCGATCGAGTTGGGAGAAGCCGTAGTTATAGGTAAGGCACCCGAGGTTACCGTTCGCAACGACACTGTGGAATACAACGCGGATTCTTATAAAGTAACCGAAGGCTCCGTTTTGGAGGATTTATTGAAAAAGATGCCCGGTGTGGAGGTAGATGGCGAAGGCAAGATCACCGTCAATGGAAAAGAGGTGAAAAAGGTAATGGTAGACGGAAAGGAGTTCTTCTCCGATGACCCGAAAGTGGCCTCCAAGAATCTTCCGGCCAAGATGATCGATAAATTACAGGTACTTGATAAGAAAAGCGATATGGCCCAAATGACCGGCTTCGACGATGGAGAGGAAGAGACCGTCATCAACCTAACCGTGAAACCCGGCATGAAGCAAGGTTGGTTTGGCAACGCATATGGCGGATACGGAAGTAAAGATCGGTATGAAGGCAACGCCATGGTCAATCGTTTCGTGAATAATGACCAGATCACGTTCATGGGGGGAGCGAATAACACGAATAATATGGGCTTTTCCGATCTAGCCTCAACAATGTTCTCCGGTATGGGAGGCGGTGGAGGCCGACGAGGAGGTTTCGGAGCGGGTAGCGGTATCACCTCTTCCGGAAACGCAGGTTTGAATTTCAGCAAGGAATTCAAGCCGGATAAACTAACTCTTGGGGGAAATACTCGTTATTCCCATTCCGACAATGACGCTCGTAGCAAGAGCGACCGGCAGAATATTCTTCCCGGAGATAGTTCCTCCTACGATAATAGCGAGGCGATGAGCCGTACGAAGAGCGATAACTTTGGCGTAGACTTTCGCTTGGAATGGAAACCGGACACGATGACTCAACTTATCTTCCGCCCGAGTTTCAGCCTCAGCCATAGCATGAATGACAATTTCAGTGATGCTACCACCTTGGATAACGAACGGGATACGGTCAATACCAACAAATCCAGCAATTACTCGGAAAGTAACGGGTACAACCTAAATGCCAGCATCGATTTCAGCCGTAAGCTGAATAACAAAGGGCGTGTGTTCAGCGCCACCCTTTCCGGAGGCAATAGCGATTCGTACAGTGACGGCATGAACCGTTCCGACATCGTTTATTTCAACCAGACTGATGCCTTGAAGAATAGCATTATCGACCAGCGCTCACGTTACGACAACAAAGGTTTCAATTACCGGGCCTACGTATCGTGGGTAGAACCGATCGGGCATAATAATTTCATCCAAGCCACTTATAGCATCAGCCAACGGAAACAAGAAGCCTTGAAGAATGTTTACAACCAAGACGCTGATGGTATATATAATGTATTAGATTCCGCCTACAGCCAAAGCTATCGCAATAACTTTATCAGCCAGCGGGCCAGCTTGAGCTTCAAGTCTCAACGGGAAAAGTTCAACTACACGATCGGCTTGAATCTGGACCCATCCTATTCCAGCAGCGAGAATTTCGTTGGCGACACGACCTTATCCAAGATAACCCGTAAGGTGGTCAACCTCTCCCCGATGGCTCAATTCAACTATATGTTCGATAAGCGTACGAATCTTCGTATCATGTATAATGGCCGTACCAGCCAACCGAGCATGACTCAATTACAACCGGTAGCGGATATCTCGGACCCGACGAATATCACGATCGGTAACCCGGATTTGAATCCCCGCTATACGAACAACGTATTTATTCGTTTCCAACAGTTCACGCCGGAGAAACAACGGGCCTTCATGATCATGGCAAACGGTAGTTATATCATCAACGATATCGTAAGTTATACCTCTTATAACCAAGAGACAGGTGTAAAGACCACCACTTACAAAAACGTAAATGGCAACTATAGTGGCAACGTCCGTATGATGTTGAATACCCCCTTGAAGAATAAGAAATTCTCCATCAACTCCATGACAATGGCCTCGTTCGCTAATAGCAACGGATATATCAACGAGGAGAAGAATACGAACCGGAATCTCATATTGTCCGAACGTGGTGGTATCGACTTCCGCTCCTCTTATCTGGATCTGGGCGTAAACGGGAATATTCGTTACAATGCCACCAGCAACTCTCTGCAAAAGGAAAATAACCAAAACACCTTCAATTACGGAGCCGGCGGTTACACGACAATCTATCTGCCCCTCAATTTCAAGATAGAGAGTGACGTGAACTGGTCTACCAACTCTGGCTACGGGGACGGATTCAAACAGAACGAAGTCCTATGGAATGCCTCAGCCTCCAAGTCTTTCTTAAAGAATAACCAAGGGACGCTCCGTTTCAAGATCTACGACATCCTGCAACAACGAAGCAATATCTCCCGTTCCGTTACCGCTAGCTATATACAAGACTCAGAATATAACACGCTAGGCAGTTATTTCATGGTACACTTCATCTATCGGTTCAGCATCTTCAAAGGCGGAGCCACTACCAGCGACGTGAAAACGCCGGGTAGAGGCGGACGGGGAAGAGGTCCGATGGGCGCTCCTCCGGGACATCGATTTTAATCCCCTAAGTGGAGACTTTATAAAGTCCGTACGCAACAAAAAACGCACCGGACTTGTTTTTACTTAGGATAATATATAAAAAACTTAGGATAAAATAACGCTAACTAGCGCATTAACAGCGGAGTTTCAATGCTTAGCTAGCATACATTCTCTATGCCCACAAAGTATTATTAACATCTTAAACGGATTATTTTTACCTTTTTTGTGTAAATATTAAACTAAAACATACGTTATTTGTTGCAATATTAAGAGAAAGATATTGATATGAGGAAGTCGACAATTTGGTTGCTTGCGGTAGTTATGGCTTTTGCCTTCGCCGGGTTATTATACCTACAGGTAAACTATGTGAGCATTATACTTAAGACACGCAGCGAACAGTTCAATGAGACTGTCAAAAGAAGCCTGCGCCAAGTATCTAAGAATCTGGAATTGGATGAGACCCGTAAATACCTTGAGGATGATATCAACCGGGATGAGACAAATTTCATGTATCAAAATGCCCCGGATGCCCAAAGCCTAGGACAAGTGATCAACCATGAGAAATACCAATTACAGATCAAGGATTCTAATGGAACCGTTCAACAAATAGAGATGCAAAGTTTTAGCGCCCATAAGTTCGAGCCGCTCTCTTCCTTGTCAAAACGGCAGTCTGCCAACAGCATCGTAAACACATCTAAAGATTTACAGAAGACACTAAAAAGACGTTACCAGTACCAAGGTGGACTGATAGAGGAGGTGATTTACAACATCTTATACACCGCGAATCTAAAGCCGATTGAGGAACGTATAGATTTTAAAAAGCTGAACAATTACTTAAAAACAGAATTTATTAACAACGGTTTGAACTTGCCGTTTGTGTTTTCTGTTATTAACAAAGATGGAAATGTAGTATACCAGAGCGGAGAATTCCAAAAGCAACCGATCGCCTCTGACGTGATCACCCAAGTGCTTTTCCCGAACGATCCCCCATCGAAACTAAACTACCTGAGAGTTTATTTTCCGACGAAAGGGGATTATATCTCAAGCTCTATTACTTTCATCGTTCCATCGGTTATATTCTCATTGATCCTGTTGATAACCTTCGTCTTCACGATTTACATCGTATTCCGTCAGAAGAAGTTATCCGAGATGAAAAACGACTTTATCAACAACATGACGCACGAGTTGAAGACACCGGTATCCACGATCTCGCTCGCCGCCCAGATGTTGAAGGATTCGGATATAACGAAGAGTCCGGACGTATTCAAGCATATATCCGGCGTAATCAACGACGAGACGAAGCGATTGAGCTTCTTGGTCGAGAAAGTGCTACAGATGTCTTTGTTCGAACGACAGAAAGCAGCGCTTAAATTGAAAGAAATTGACGCGAATGATTTGGTAGCGAACGTGGCTAACACCTTCGTTTTAAAGGTCGAGAAGTACGGCGGTACAATGGATATAGACCTGCAAGCTACAGAATCGGATATATATGTGGATGAAATGCATATCACCAATGTATTGTTCAACTTGATGGACAATGCGGTTAAATACCGCCGCCCGGAAGTTCCGCTTACATTGATGGCACGCACTTGGAACGAGAACGGAAAGCTGTTGATCTCCGTGGAAGATAATGGTATCGGTATCAAGAAAGAATATCTGAAAAAGGTATTCGACCGTTTCTTCCGCGTACCGACAGGCAACGTACATGACGTGAAAGGGTTCGGCCTCGGACTCGCTTACGTACGTAAAATTATTGAGGACCACAAAGGTACGATCCGTGCTGAAAGTGGTGCCGGAAACATTGGAACAAAATTTATTATTACTTTACCTCTTATAAAAAGTTAGTTATGGAAGAAAAACTAAAGATCTTCTTTTGTGAAGACGATGAGAATTTAGGAATGCTTTTAAGAGAATACTTACAAGCTAAAGGGTATGTAACGGACCTATTCTCTGACGGAGAAGCCGGATACAAAGGTTTTACCAAAGGTAAATACGATCTTTGTGTGTTGGATGTCATGATGCCAAAGAAAGATGGTTTCACCTTGGCACAAGAAATTCGCTCTATCAATCCTGATATCCCTATTATCTTCCTTACAGCCAAGACTATGAAGGAAGACATCTTGGAAGGATTCAAGATCGGTGCGGATGACTACTTGACAAAACCGTTTAGCATGGAAGAGCTATTGCTTCGTATCGAGGCTATCCTTCGCCGTGTGAAAGGTAAGAAGATGAAAGATATTCCTTTCTACAAGTTAGGAAACTTCTTGTTCGATACCCAAAAACAAACGTTGGCTATCGGCGACAAGGTTACGAAACTTACTACGAAGGAATGCGAATTATTAAGCTTGTTGTGCGCCCATGCAAATGAGATCCTTGAGCGTAACTACGCCTTGAAGACAATCTGGGTAGACGATAACTATTTCAACGCTCGTAGCATGGACGTTTATATCACGAAATTACGTAAATTGTTGAAAGACGATCCGGGTATCGAGATCATCAACATCCACGGCAAGGGTTATAAATTAATCACTCCTTCCGGGGAGGAACAAGCCCGTGAGGAAGGCATACAAGTGCTTTAATTCACTTGAACAATAACGACAGAAAAGGCTGGCTAAATGTAAGCCAGCCTTTTTTATACTTTCTTTCTTTTCCAGACTAAGAAGATCCCGAAAACGATCAATGTAACTAGTAGCCCCAAAAGTTGAGAAAAACCGGAGGAAAGACCAAACCCTTCCGGAGCTACAAAAATATAGGTAGAACATACCGCCGTCATGAATAAGGCGGGAATCAAGGTTATCACATATAATTTCTTTGCTTGTACCAAATATACGGTTAAGGCCCATAGGGTAAATACTGCCAACGTCTGGTTACTCCATGCGAAATAACGCCAGATCATATCGAAGCCATCCTTATCTTTTTGACTATATAATAAGATTCCTATCGCAACGATAAACATGGGAATACAGATCATCAGACGTTTGACCACCGTTTTTTGCTCCATATGCAGGAAGTCTGCGACAATCAGACGAGCCGAGCGGAAAGCCGTATCGCCAGAAGTAATCGGAGCTGCTATCACACCCAGTATCGCTAATACACCTCCGACAGCGCCCAGCCACTCTTTCGTGATACTGTCTACTACGACAGCGGCATTGTTCTCCTCCATTCCGTTATTATGGAAGAAATACGTAGCGGCGGCGGCCCAGATCAAGGCTACGATACCTTCGGTAATCATCGCTCCGTAAAATACGGGACGGGCGTATTTCTCACTTTTCATGCAACGGGCCATCAATGGACTTTGGGTAGCATGAAAGCCAGAGATAGCGCCACAAGCGATACTAACAAACATGATCGGAAAAATAGGCAAGCCTCCCGGATGCGTATTACTAAGTCCATCCGTAATCTCAGGTAACGGCGGCTGGTTAATAAATAACATAACCAAGATACCTACGGCCATAAATAGCAAAGCGATGGCGAATAATGGATAGATCTTTCCGATAATCTTATCAACAGGTAATAGAGTAGCCAGTATATAATAAATGAATACGACGATAATCCAGAACGTAGCATCTAGATATTCCGGAGTCAGTTTAGCCAGCAACCCTGCAGGCCCAGCTACGAAAACAGCACCCACCAAGATCATCAAGATAACCGTAAAGCCCCGCATAAATTGCTTAAAGTTGTTCCCCAGATACCGTCCGATCAATTCAGGAAGACTTTCTCCATCATGCCGCAACGAAAGCATTCCCGATAGGAAATCATGGGTAGCGCCCGCAAATATACTTCCCAATACGATCCAAAGGAAAGAAGCTACCCCAAATTTAGCCCCCATGATAGCGCCGAAAATAGGTCCCAGACCCGCTATATTCAAAAATTGGATCATGAAAATCTTCCAAGTAGGCAAGGGTATATAATCAACACCATCTTGTTTTGTGAAAGCGGGAGTAACCCGGGAGGGATCTACGCCAAACACCCGCTCGACAAATTTACCATACGTAAAATATCCAACGATAAGGGCTATCAGACAACATGTAAAAGTAATCATGGTTTTCTAAAGAATTAAATTGTCAAAGGAAAAGGTATATACGAGAAAACCGTACCAAGGGCATTCTAACGAGTAATTGTCAGAATGCCCTTAGTGCGGTCTTCGTATGAATCAATTAATTAAGTAAACGCTTAACCGTCTCGGAAATCATCCGTCCTTCGGCTCTTCCTGCCAATGCTTTTGAGGCTACACCCATTACCTTACCCATATCTTTCGGGCCAGCGGCACCGACTTGAGCGATAATAGCTTTCAATTCTTTCTCCAATTCCTCGGCAGACATTTGTTGAGGTAAATATTTCTCAATCACTTTTACTTGCTCCAACTCAACATCCGCTAGGTCTTGACGGCCCTGTTGCACATAAATCGTAGCGGAATCTTTCCCTTGTTTCACCAACTTCTGCATGATCTTCAAGGCATCCGCATCCGTCAGCGTATCATTGGCTCCCGGAGCGGTTTTCGCTTCCAAGAAAAATTTCTTTACATTTCTCAATGTCTCCAAGGCGACTTTATCTTTCGCCTTCATCGCGTTTTTAATGTCTTCACTGACTTGTTCAAATAAATCCATATCCTTATTATATTATTAACTATCGGAAACTGATCACTTGTTTACCCCCCCGCTGAGAATCTTGGCGAGGTTGGTTAGCCGGTTGCTTCGCCGTTGTCGGAGCCGATACTTGAATATCCTCTCCCGCTACTTTGGAACGGGCACGGGCCACGATCTTCGGATCCCGGTTATAAGTCGGATTATCCTCTATCAAAGCGATCAAGGCATCATCGTCCAACTCTTCCTGAGTCAAAACTACCGCTTTCGCACGAGAGGTAAAACGACCCGCCTTTTGTGCGGAAGCACCATAATATTTACCAATCAAATCACGCTCCTTACGCTCTTTCTCGATTCGCTCTTCTTCTAAGCGCAATTCTTCTTCCGTCATCTGAGCGGCTTCATTCCTGCGTTTATCAGCGATCAATGGAATATCATCCATCGTAAATCCAGTAGCGAGGATCGTCATTTTCACTTTATTACCTAATGTATTATCCACGGCAGTACCCCAGATAACCTCTATATCACGGTTGAACTCGGACATAAAGTTATGCACGTCGTTCATCTCCTCCATGCGCAACTCGGCTTCCTCGCTGAAATATACGTTGAACAGGATTTTCTTGGCGTTCTTTACGTCGTTGTTGCTTAATAGCGGAGAATTCAGAGCGTCTTCCACCGCTTGGCGAACACGTCCTTCTCCTTCACCAAAACCATTACTCATCAAAGCGACACCACCATCTTTCATCGTGGTGTTAACATCGGCGAAGTCGAGGTTGATAATACCCGGAAGCGTAATGATCTCCGCGATACTCTTGGCGGCGATCGTCAAGGTATCATCGGCCTTGCCGAAAGCGTTCATCACGGAAAGGTCCGAATAAATCTCACGCAAACGCTCGTTATTGATTACCAATAAGGCATCCACGTTCTTCGCGATCTCCTCCACACCATTCAAGGCCTGTATAATCTTACGCTCACCCTCGAACAAGAAAGGAATGGTTACGATACCTACCGTCAATATTCCCATATCCTTCGCGATACGAGCGATAACCGGAGCGGCACCCGTACCGGTACCACCACCCATACCGGCGGTAATAAATACCATCTTCGTACCGTCGTTCAACATACCTCGAAGATCGTCCAGACTCTCCTCGGCCGCCATCATCGCACGTTCCGGCTTATTTCCTGCGCCCAATCCCTGCGTGATCTCACGTCCCAGCAATAACTTGATAGGAACATCCGAACGGTTCAAGGCTTGATTATCCGTATTACATAACACGAATGTAACATCGTGTATGCCCTCCTTATACATATGAGTAACAGCGTTTCCGCCACCGCCTCCAACACCAATCACCTTAATGATTTTGGGAGTATCCGTAGGATAATTAAAATTTAATATTGTATCGTCCATTGTCTTCCGGTTTTATTACATTCGTAGATCACGTTATTTACTCTCGTTATCATCGTCATCGAAGAGGGTTTTACCAAAGGTATCGATTCCTTTTGTCAACCGCCCGAACAAGCCGGGACCTTTTTTCTTCTCTTTCTTCGGCTTCTCCTTGACGGGTTCCGGTTCCGGAGTCGGTTCCACTGTCGGTTCAGGCTCAACCACCGGCTCAATCTTAGGCTCCGGTTTAGGAGGAATATATAACGCGCAATTCTTAGTTCCTTTCGCCAAGAGGCCGACGGCTACCGCATATTCGGGATTGCTGGCGACCACTAAATCACCACTAGCGACAACCCCCTTGCGAACCGCTGAATAGCGAACCTCCATCTTCAAGCGTTCGCTCATAACAGCCGGTAAATTCTTCAAAGCGGCGCCTCCACCCGTAATCACGATGCCGGCACCGAGAACGCTCATCAAGCCTGTAGCCTCCAGACGAGCATATACATTCTCTAAGATCTCATCCATACGGGCCTCGATCACGCCGTTCAACTCGGCCAGCTTAATCTCACGCAAGCCCATTCCATCCGCTAAACTCACTTGGATGGTCATATCATTATCCCGGTCCGCTTTCGCGCTACCATAAGTGATCTTCAAGCGTTCCGCCTCAGACTCTACGACCCTGAGATTGGTTATATCTTTTGTTATCAAATTACCTCCAAAGGGAACAACGGAAAGGCTGGCCAACTTACCACCCTTATAGACAGATATCGTCGTCACGCCGGCACCGAAACCGATCAAGGCGCAACCCAAGTCCTTCTCATTGTCGCTCAAGACAACATCTCCCAACGCGAGGGGTGACACCAGAATACCGGCGATCTCGATTTTCGCTTGTTCCGAGATGCTATTGACAATATTTAATTTCAAGGAAGGACGTCCAACAATCAACTTATAACGAGCCTCGATACGGCTACAAGGCACGCCCACCGGGTTGGACTCTGGCTTATCATCTAAAAAATAGGAAGGAGAAACCACGTCAAGAACGGTCAACATATCCGGACGATAATCCTTACACTCTTGATAAAGAGAGTCTATGATCTCCTCCGTAACCACTCCTTCCATTCCCAACACCTTGCAAACCGTATGCTCGATAGAACGGAGTGACTGGCCACCCAGTCCCACATATACCTGCCCGATCTTGGTCCCCCCCAGTTTATTCTCCAACTTGAGGATCAAGCGTTTTATCTTACTCGCCGTCTCCTTCACGTTATATACACATCCTCTTCGTATGCAGGTGCCGGAGTTCTCAACTTCATAGGCGATGATTGAAAGAGCGCCCGTCGCATTCTTAGTCCCCACCATTCCTACCATATGGGAGGTACCTAGGTCAATAGCTGCTATAAAGTCTGTGTATGCCATATCATCTATTTTTTAGTACAAACAATCTGATTCTTATATTTTAAATTAATCATACTGTACTTTTCCCAACCCACTTTAGGGATCGCTTGTTCATAGAAAAGCTTTAAATTCGCAAGCTTTTCTTCGAATTCATCCAAAGTACCCAACATGATCCGGTGGTTACCCACTCTTGGAATAAGTTCTATATCATTATCCGGATAGACATAGATTTGTTCAATCTGGTCATTCCAGAACTCATTCTCTTGCAAAAATAATGCAAATTTGTATAAGTCGGTCACCGCAAGCTCTTTTTCCACATATCCACTCACAATTGGCACATGCGCGGCATACCGACGACTGATCGGCATGGTGGTTCCCAGATTATCCACGTAATAACTACCTCTTACGCCCATAATCCGGAGGATAGGCATCTTTTGCATGACCTCTAGTTTGATAATCCCCGAAGGAGTCTTATACGCCTCCACTTGGGCGATCATCTCATTTTTAAGCAATTCCGTCTCTATCCGATCCGTATTCACGTCGGCCATTGACCGCTTGATCGGATCTAGCCCAGCTTTCTTCAGTATAGACACAAGGTCACTCTCGCTCACGAAGTGTTTATCCAGACTGTCTTTCACCACGACTTGCAGATCTTGGCAAATAGAGTCCTGACGTATTTCCCGAAAGAAAAACGACACAAACACGATGTAACAGAACAACAACGTGGCTACTACTATGGAAATTATTCGGATCACGGTTTCCTTATTTGTTTACATAAAATCTCTTTTACAGGCTCCACCAAACGGTCGATATTACCGGCGCCTATCATTAATACTACCTCATATTTCCCGGCGGCAACCACGTCCAAAAGCTCTTCCTTCTTACACAGCGTCTTGGAAGGGATCGTCACCTTATCAAAAATGATCCGAGAGCTCACCCCCGGAATCGGTTCCTCACGAGCCGGATAGATATCCAGCAAGATCAACTCATCCAATAAAGAGAGACTCGCGGCGAAATCACCAGCGAAATCCCGGGTACGGGTATATAGATGCGGCTGGAAAATACCTGTCACCTTACGACCCGCATATAATTCCTTCACCGACAAGATACTCTGTCGCAATTCGGCCGGATGATGGGCATAATCATCGATCAATACCACTTGATCAGTCTTCAAATGGAAATCGAAACGGCGGCGAGGTCCGGCAAATGTAGCCATACCCTTTTTCAAATCCTCCGGTTTCACTCCGTTCAACCAAGCGATCGCCATAGCCGCTACCCCGTTCTCTATATTAACCTTTACGGGAACACCTAATTCCACATCAGGAATACGGATTTCCGGACCAACGAAGTCAAAGGTAATATTTCCGTCGCAAATACGAATATTTTCAGCGTAAAAGTCCGCTATTTCCGTAACGGAATAGGTATATTTCTTGACACCCTCCTGTAAACGGGGCGTTACGTTGATTCCTTTCTTGATCAGTAGACAACCATCGGGACGAATTAAGGAGGTAAATTTCTCGAAACTCTCCCGGTAAGCCTCCGCCGTACCGTAAATATCCAGATGATCTGGATCTGCGGAAGTAATCACTGCCATATAAGGAGTAAGCCAATGAAAAGAACGATCGAACTCATCCGCCTCGATCACGGTAAAGTCGCTCGTATCAGACAACATCAAATTACTCTCGTAGTTCTTTAGGATTCCTCCGAGGAAAGCATTGCAATCCACCGGCGATTGTTTCAGCAAATGAGCCAGCATAGAAGAGGTCGTTGTCTTGCCGTGCGTTCCCGCCACGCATAAACCCCGGCTGCTTTTCGTAATCTCTCCCAAGACACGTGCCCGCTTCATCACCTCAAAACCGTGCGCCCGGAAATAGGTCAATTCCGTATGCGACTCCGGGACCGCCGGCGTATAAACCACCAGCGTATCATCGGGCGACTTGAACGCCTCCCCGATCAAAGCTACATTATCCTCATAGTGAATATCGGCTCCCTCCTTTTTCAACTCCTCGGTTAAATCGGAAGGGGTCTTATCGTATCCGCCCACTCGTTTTCCCTTAGCGAGGAAATAACGGATCAAGGCACTCATCCCAATGCCCCCGGCACCTACGAAATACACCGCTGTCACTTTATTTATATCCATATTCCTTATTTCTTATCTATAATCTTAACAATCTCATCCACGATACGGTCTGCGCTATGGCGTTGCGCCAAGGTCTCGATATTACGGCTCAACGTACGCAAACGTTCATCGTCATGAACTATCTTCAAGGCAGTAGGCACCAAATCCTTTTCCGCGTCTTTATCGGCGATCATAACGGCGGCATCCTTATGGACCAAGGCCAAGGCATTCTTGGTCTGATGATCTTCCGCCACATTCGGCGAAGGCACCAAGACCACCGGTTTTCCTAATAAGCAAAGCTCCGAGATAGAACTAGCCCCCGCACGGGATATCACCAAATCGGCCGCTGAATAAGCATAATCCATACGGGTAATAAAGTCTGAGCACCAAACCGGCATTCCCCGGTACGCCTTCAAATGCTTGGAAGCGTCGCTGTAATAATACCTACCGGTTTGCCAAATAACCTGTACATCCGAGGCGAAGAACTTATCCAGATCCCCTTGAATACTCCGGTTAATCGTCCGTGCGCCAAGGCTACCACCTACCACAAGGATCGTTTTTTTCTCCGGAGAAAGCCCGAAGAACGCCAACGCCTCCTCTTTCTTGCTCAGCGCCTCTTCCAAATCCTGTCGCACCGGATTTCCCGTAATCACGATCTTATCCGCCGGAAAGAACTTCTCCATGCCCTCGTAAGCGACACAAATCTTGCTCGCTTTCTTCGCCAACAACTTATTGGTCACACCGGCATACGAGTTTTGCTCCTGTATCAACGCAGGAACACCTTGCGAAGCCGCCATCCATAAAGTCGGTCCACTGGCATAACCGCCCACGCCGACCGCTATATCTGGCTTGAACTCACGGATCGTCTTCCTCGCCAAGCGCAAGCTTTTCGCTAAACGAGCCATGACCTTCACGTTGTTCATCAAGTGGGCACGATCAAACCCACTCACTGGTAAACCTACGATTTTATAACCAGCTGCCGGAACCTTATCCATTTCCATGCGGTCTTCCGCCCCCACAAATAAGATTTCCGCATCCGGAAAACGTTTCTTGAAAGTATTAGCGATAGATATGGCCGGGAAGATATGGCCTCCCGTACCACCACCACTTATTATGATCCGGTACTTTCTCATACTTTTGACTCTACAGTTATCGTTTCGACAGCCGATAGCGGATTATCTTCTTTCTCTCCCTCGACCGCCTGATTTATTGTCTCTCCGGATGGCTCGTCGGAAGGATTCTCTGGATTCTCCGTATCCTCCTCTTCCTCATCCTCATTTCCGATATTGGCTCCAAAACGACTTACGCTCAATATGATCCCGAAATAGATACAAGATATAAGCGTAGACGTACCACCCCGGCTCACCAACGGCATCGGTTGCCCGGTAACGGGCACTAAATTCACGGCTACCGCCATATTCGCCAAGGCTTGGACTACCACCAGCAACCCACATCCCAACACTAGGAATTTCGGGAATGATTTATCACATTTCCGGGCGATCATCCCGACCCGCACTAGCAGCATTATATAAAGCAACAGTACAAAGATCCCCCCAACGATACCCAGTTCCTCTATGATAATCGCATAGATAAAATCAGAATACGCCTGTGGCAGGAAGTCACGCTGTTGGCCATGTCCGGGCATCTGTCCTAATACGCCTCCCCTGGCAATAGCTATCTTCGCATGGGTTACCTGATAATTATCATCGGTTATCTTATACGTACCACTCTCATCCAAATTATCCTTATGCCCGTCGAAGAAACGCTCCAAACGCCCCTGCCAAGTAACGAATCGATCCGGCAAATACTGAGTAATAGCGGCTGGCGTAAACTTAAGCAACACCAAGAACAATACCAACGCCAACATCAAGATGCCCGCCAGCTTCGCCAACTTACCAAATGGCAACTGACCGATAAACATCATCAGGAAACAAACCCCGAATAGCATAAACGCCGTAGAGAAGTTCTCCGGCAGAATCAAGACACAGGTCAGTCCTACCCCAATCAGTATATACTTAAAAATCTGGTTCTCCGTTAATTTCCCCCGCTTACTGAGCAAGAAAGCGACAAACACGACACAAGCCAGCTTCCCGAACTCCGAAGGCTGGAACTGTATCCCCATGATTTCCAACCATCGATGCGCATCATTAGCGTCCACGCCGATAAAGGGCGTCACGATCAACATCAACATCGAGACCGGCAATAATATAATAAACGCAGAGAAGAAACGACACGGTATATTATGTAACAGCAATACCATGACGAAACCTCCCAATAAAAAGGTGGCGTGCCGTACGATAGGCGCCCAGTGATTCGCGTTCTTATAAGCGATCGTACTGGTCGCGCTGAACACCTCCACCACCGATATAAGACACAGGAACATGAAGATGATCCATATCACCCGGTCGCCCTTAAACAGTTTACTCGCCAGATCCATTTTATCCTTTATTACAAATTACGTACGCAAGCCTTGAACTGATCGCCCCGATCCTCATAGCTCTTGAACAGGTCGAAGCTGGCGCAACAAGGAGAGAGCAATACCGTATCTCCCTTATGAGCCATCTTATAAGCTTTCGCCACAGCCTCCTCCATCGAGCGGGCGTCTTCAATATTCGCCACTTTCCCGTCGAAGAACGCATGCAGTTTCGTATTATCCACACCCATGAAAATCAATGAATGTACCTTCTTATTCACTAATTCCTCGATCTCCGAGTAATCATTCCCTTTATCCGTGCCCCCTAAGATCAAAACGACCGGAGTCGTCATGCTCTGCAAGGCATACCAACAAGAGTTTACGTTCGTAGCTTTCGAGTCATTGATATAATCAACACCACGCACGCGAAGCACCTTTTCCAAACGGTGCTCAACACCCGTGAAATCACTGAGTGAGGCACGTATTTTCTCATCATGAATGTCCACGATCTTGGACGCTATCCCCGAAGCCAAAGAGTTATACAGGTTATGCGTACCAGTCAATGCCAATAGGTCTTGTTCCATCGTAAATGTTCCGTTTGCCGTTTCAATAACTACTTGATTATTTTCCGTATATCCCTTCACGCCGTTCTCATATGTCTCGGCGAATGGGTAAAGAGTAGCCTCAGGATGCCGTTTGACGATCTCACGGGCTATGATCGGGTCATCGTTCCAGAAAATGAAGGCGTCGTCCTTCGTCTGATTTTGCAAGATGCGGAACTTAGCGTCTACATAATTCTGCATCTCATAGTTATAACGGTCCAGATGATCCGGTGTTATATTCAATATAATAGCGATATCCGCTTTAAAGTCGTACATATTATCCAGTTGGAAACTGCTCAACTCGATCACGTAGACCGCATGTGGATCTTCCGCAACCTGAAGCGCCAAGCTGTTTCCGACATTTCCGGCCAAGCCCACGTCCACGCCCGCTTCTTTCAGTATATGATACGTAAGCATCGTCGTTGTCGTCTTGCCGTTGCTACCCGTGATGCAAATCATCTTCGAGTCCGTATACCTTCCGGCAAACTCGATCTCGGAGATGATCGGCGTACCTTGCTTCTTCAATAACTGTATGATAGGAGCCTTGTCGGGAATACCCGGGCTCTTGACAATTTCGTCGGCATTCAAGATGTCGGCTTCGGTATGCTGTCCCTCTTCCCAACGAATCCCGTGGTTGTCCAGCATCTCCTTATACTTAGGTTTGATAGACGATTTATCGGACACGAACACGTCGAATCCTTTCGCCTTCGCCAAGACAGCGGCTCCCGCGCCACTCTCCCCGGCCCCTAATATAACCATTCTCTTACTCATCTTTTATCTCATCTTTAACGTAACTATCGTCATAACAGCCAAAATAATACCGATCAACCAGAAACGGACCACGATCTTCGATTCAGGCACGACATTGAACGGCTTTTGGATCAATGCCTGTATACCCGCGTTTCCCGGTTTCTGGAAATGATGGTGTAAAGGAGCCATCTTGAAGATACGGCGACCTTCCCCATACTTCTTCTTCGTATATTTAAAGTAGGCCACTTGCAACATGACCGATATATTCTCCACCAAGAAAATACCGCAAAGGATCGGAATCAACAACTCCTTACGGATGATGATCGCGAAAACAGCGATAATACCTCCCAAGGTCAAGCTCCCCGTATCTCCCATAAATACTTGGGCCGGATACGAGTTGTACCATAGGAAACCGACCGTGGCACCGATAAAGGCAGCGGCATAAACCACCAACTCCTCCGCGCCGGGTATAAACATGATATTCAAGAACGAGGCGAACTCAAAGTGGGATGACATATAGGCCAAAATACCGAGCGCCACCCCGATGATCGCCGATGTCCCGGCAGCCAAGCCGTCCAATCCATCCGTCATATTGGCTCCGTTCGACACGGCGGTCACCACAAAGATCACCATCAACACGAACACCAGCCACGCGGCCTCCTCCTTATAATCGCCCGCCCAGTTCACCAAGTTGGCATAATCGAAATTATTGTTTTTCAAGAACGGGATGGTCGTCTTTGTCGATTTGGTCTCCACCGTATGATAACGCACCTCCTCGATCACGTTATCATGGCGCACCTCCATATTCTCCTTGATCACCACGTCCGGGCTCATGAACAATACCAAGCCAACGATCAGGCCCAGTCCTACCTGCCCGACGATCTTGAAACGTCCGTGCATGCCCTCCTTATTCTTCTTGAACACCTTGATATAATCATCCGCGAATCCCAAGGCACCCAGCCAGACCGTAGTCACCAACATCAATATCACATAGATATTATTCAGCTTGGCACACAGTAAAGTCGGGATCAATATAGCGATAATAATGATAATACCTCCCATCGTCGGCGTTCCCTTCTTGCTCATCTGGCCCTCCAGCCCAAGATTTCTCACCGTCTCGCCGATCTGCAACATTTGCAACTTATCGATGATACGCCGGCCGATCGCCGTAGAGATAAACAAGGACAAGATCAAGGCCAATCCCGAGCGGAAAGATACGTACTTAAACATACCCGCTCCCGGGAAATCCAACTGATCCAAATAATTAAAAAGATAATAAAGCATGTCGTCTTAAATATTATGATTGTTGTGTCGAAAAAATCTCGCGTAACTTCTCACGGTCGTCAAAGTGATGTTTCACCCCCTTGATCTCCTGATAGTCTTCGTGGCCTTTTCCGGCAACAAGGATCACATCCCCTTTCTTCGCCAACATCGTAGCGGTCTTGATCGCTTGCGTACGGTCCGTGATACATAAGGTACGTTCCATATCCATTTTCGTCAATCCGGCTACCATATCGTTAATAATATCATCCGGTTCCTCAAAGCGCGGGTTATCGGAAGTCAGAATTACCTGATCGCTCAGCTTGGCAGCCTCTTTCGCCATCAACGGGCGTTTCCCCTTGTCCCGGTTTCCCCCGGCACCTACCACGGTAATGATACGTCCTTTCCCATCCAATACCTCATGAATGCCATTCAGCACATTCGTCAAGGCATCCGGCGTGTGAGCGTAATCCACGATCGCCGTATAACCGAGCGGAGACTGGATCGTCTCGAAGCGACCGGATACGGAGCGAAGCGTGCTCAGCACGATCAACACTTCCTCGGGATCTTTCCCCAAAGAAACTGCGGCTCCGTACACGGCTAGTAAGTTATAAGCGTTGAAACGTCCCACGAAATGCACCATAACCTCCCGACCGTTAATGATCAAGTCTGTACCCTCGAAATGAGATTCCAATATCTTTCCCTTGAAATCGGCCAAGGTACGCAAGGAATAGGTCAGCTTCTTCGCCTTCGTATTTTGCAACATCACCAAGCCGGATTTATCATCGGCATTCGTCAAGGCGAAAGTCCCAGCAGGCAGGTCATCGAAGAATTTCTTCTTCGCTTTCAAGTAATTCTCCACGGTCTTATGGTAATCCAAATGATCGCGGGTCAGGTTCGTGAAAATCCCCCCGTCGAAAGACAAGCCGCTGATGCGCCGCTGATCGATCGAATGAGAGCTAACCTCCATAAAAGCATACTCGCATCCGGCCTCTACCATCCGGGCCATCAAGGAATGAAGCGTAAGCGGGTCCGGTGTCGTATGATCCGTCGGTACCGCCTCGCCATCTATATAATTACATACCGTGGAAAGCAATCCCACCTTATGCCCCATCTTCCGGAACATCTCATATAATAAGGTAGCGATCGTAGTCTTCCCGTTCGTACCCGTCACGCCTACCAACACCAATTTCCCGGAAGGATCACCATACCAGCGGGAAACCAAAAGACCCAGCGCCTCCGCCGAATCCTTCACCACGATAAACGAGCATCTCCCCTCCAAATAGGACGGAGCCTCCTCGCATACGATAGCGACAGCCCCCTTCTCTATGGCGCTGTCCATATAGGCATGGCCATCCACGGCCGTACCTCTCACAGCGACAAACAAAGACCCTTTCGTCACCCGACGAGAGTCCGATTGAATATTCGTGATATCCACATTATCCGCCCCCATCAACATAGGAGCTTCCAACGCACCGATTAAATCCCTTAGTTCCATACCTATTTCAATGTTAATAATACGGTCTGCCCCTTAGACACTCGCTGTCCGGGTTGAATACTCTGCGAAACGACCCGTCCGACACCCGACAAAGAGACACGCAGACCGGCTTGCTCCAACAAGAAAACCGCATCTTTAGCACCCATGCCGACTACCCGGGGTACCAGGCCCTCACGAATCGTCAGATCGCTTAATTTCACCTTATTCTCTTCTTGCTCGGCGGAGGCTACGACCCACTTTGTCTCCAAACTGTCCGTATCCGCCTTAATATCCAATTCATCTAATACGTCCTCTACCGCCCTCAGATCGCCGCCTTTCACACGAGGTACCATCACGGCCATCGAATCCCGTTCCATATCCCGGACATCGAACGACATATGGCTGGCGTATATCTTCTCGGCGATCGCACGCACCACGCCTCCCGACATCGTACCGCCCGAAGGATAACCAATACGGGGACGGCGGATCACCACGATACAAGAATACTTCGGATGATCGGCCGGGAAATAGCCACAGAAAGAGACTTGGTGCCCGCTCGTACGGTAGACACCGCCCGTAGCGATCTGCGCCGTACCGGTCTTTCCGGCGATCCGGACAATATCCGAATGAACCGCCTTACCGGTCCCTTTCTCCACGACTCCCAGCAACATATCTTTTATCAACGCCAGCGTATGATCCGAGCAAATCGAAGAGTTGATCACCTCCGTGGAAAAACTCTGCACGGTCTTGCCGTTATGTAAGATCTCTTTCGTAAACATCGGGCGAACCATCTTCCCGTCGTTCGCGATCGCGTTAAAGAACGCCAGCGTATTGATCGGCGGTACCTGCGTCTCGTAACCGAACGACATCCAAGGCAAGGTGGTCTTGGACCAATAACGGGTCGTATCATCCGGGCGACGTATCTTGGCACGTCCCGCCCCCGGTATCTCCAAACGAAGATCCGCGTTCATACCGATACGGTACAGTCCCTCCACGAACTTTGTCGGGTTATCCGAATAACCTTTCAGGATCGTCTTGGCTACACCGATATTAGAGGAATACCAAATCGCCTGCTCCACCGAGATCCGACCGTATCCGCCTTTATTCATATTATGGTCCGTCATGCGGGCCCCCTTATACATATATATACCATTGCCTACATCGACCGTATCTCCCGGATTGCATAAACCATCCTCCAAGGCCACCATGATAGAGGCCACCTTGAAAGTAGAGCCCGGCTCGATCTCGTCCGCCACGGCATGATTCTTCGTCTCGCCATATACACCCTCACGGATACGCCCCATATTCGTGATCGCCTTGATCTCTCCGGTCTCGACCTCCATCACGACAGCCGTACCAGACTCGGCATCGATCGCCTTCAATTTATCGACCAGCGATTTCTCGGTTATATCCTGTATATTGATATCGATCGTGGTACGGATATCCATGCCATCCACCGGGTCCACCTCAATCACGTTCGTCCAGCCTCCACCGACACGGCGAACGGAACTCAACCCGGCCTGCCCCCGCAGGAGCGAATCGTATTGCAACTCCAATCCATTCTTCCCCTTCGTAGTTCCACCCTCCTCGATCTCTCCGTAGATATCACCGATCGTACGAGACGCCAAGGTCCCGAAAGGTTTCTGGCGCTGCACCATCTCCTTCGTATAAAAACCGCTCTTATAACGTCCCAGACGAAGGAACGGGAACTTACGGATCTCCTTCAAGTCCGAATACGAGACCTTCCCCGCGTAAATCGGGAACTGGCGACTCTTACCGCTCAGCCCTTTCAGCAGATAAGCCTTATAGCCCGCCGGCGTACGATCCTTCAATTTACGGGAAAGATAAAACGCCAACGAGTCCACCCCATCCTTCTTGGACGTCTTGAACGTATCCAGCCAATTATACTTGGCATCCTTAGCCGGAGTATACGCATCCGCCTTAAAGTCGATATACATATAATAACGAGGCACGCTGGTAGCCATCAACTTACCGTCCGACGAATAGATATTGCCACGTCCGGGCAACACCAAACGGTTCGGTCGTTTCTGGCTCTCGGCCACCTTCATCCATTTATCCCTCTCCACGAAGGCCGTATCAAAGGCACGGAACAGGATTCCTACGGCCACAAGCCCCAGCAACAGCACGACCACGAAGTAACAGAATAAAATCCGGCTACCTTTAGGCTCTATTTCTTTCGGTTCGTTTTCTTCAGACATACCTATTTACACCTTATCTCACTTATATAACTCATAAGGAGGGGTTTTCGCACCCTCCAGATCAATACCTTGCTCCTCGATCAGCAACTCGATTTGCGATTGGCGGCTATTGCCGGTCAACTCGGATGAGATCGACAACGCCTCGAAACGCACATCCCTCAATTGCTGTTGCAACCGGTCGATCTCACGCAGCTTTTGCATACAAGTATACCGGTTACCGATAAAGAAAAACGCCAACACGACAAGTAACACGATCATGCGCGTATGCCTCAAGATAAAATCCTCTTTCAGCACGCCGCCACCGAGTATATACCAGAACGAAAGACGCTTCTCCTTCTTCCTCGTTTTCTTATGTTGTCCGTTTTCTTCCATATCTATTTCTCCTTATACCTTCTCAGCGATTCTCAACTTGGCGCTCCGGGAACGGGGATTCCGCTCCACCTCCTCGTCGGTCGGGACGATTACCTTATTATTGACCAAGCGGAAAGGCGATCGTACGTTCCCGAAGAAATCCTGCTCGCATTTCCCCTCGAAGTTTCCGGTCTTCAAAAAGTTCTTTACCAGACGATCTTCCAAGGAGTGATACGTGATAACCACCAAACGTCCTCCCGGCCTCAACACCCGCAAGGTACTCCGCAGCATCTCTTTCAGCGCCCTCATCTCATCGTTCACCTCGATACGAAGCGCTTGAAAGACTTGCGCCAAGAATTTCTTCTCCTTGTCCTTCCCCGTAAACGGCTTGATCACCTCCAAGAAGTCCCCGATCGTCTCTATCTTCTTTGTCTCACGGGCTTTCACCAGCACAGAGGCTAATTTCCGTGACACCTTCAGCTCGCCATATAGATAAAACACATCGGCCAACGCCTCCGCCGTATAATTATTCACGATATCGGCGGCGGTCTGCCCCGCACGCGTATTCATCCGCATATCCAACGTCCCGTCGAAACGGAAAGAGAAACCGCGATCCTTATCGTCGAAATGATGGGAAGAGACACCTAAATCCGCCAACAGACCGTCTACCTCCCCGCTTTCTCCATAGTAACGCATAAAATTATACAAATAACGGAAATTACTGCGCACGAAAGTGAATCGTGGATCTGCCGGGATATTATGCTCCGCGTCCGCGTCTTGGTCAAAGCCGTAAAGTTCGCCCCCGCTACCCAACCGTTTCAAGATCTCGCGGGAATGTCCTCCACCGCCAAACGTAACATCCACGTAAATCCCGTCGGGACGGATATCCAATCCCTCCAGACTTTCCCGCAGCATTACCGGTACATGATAGCAACTATCTTTTTCTTCCATTCGTCGTTCTTACGTTAAACTTCCTCCTAAAATCAAGCGCCGTACTCCTTTGATACGCACGCACATGCCTTATCGGTGGGTAAAAGTACACATTTCCAAAATTACCCGCCAACATTTATATAAGAAAAGTAGGAAAAAGTTATCAACAGGTCGTTAACCCTTCGTCTTTTCGTCCTTATCTCTTACGCTTTTCACCGGTATCCGTTAACCAATTCTTCCTTTCACCTTCATCTTCTAACGGCCGTTGGATGATCATGCAACAGTTGGTAGATGATCTTCTAACAGTTGGTGCATGATCGTCCAACAGCCGTTAGATAACCGATAGTCAAGCTCCCGGGGACTAACCTCCCTAATGGTAGCGGCTAAAAGATCAAGGGGAAAAGGCCAAGATAGCTGGCGAAAAAGCAAAAACTTCACTCAAACCTCTCTCGTTTTAATTATTAACTTTATCTTTGCCCCTTGACAAGCTTATATAGATGGCAAAACAAGGTGTGACAAAGATAGATATTAAGCAAGTATTGGCACAAAAGGCGCCCAAGGCGTCACGCAAGATTCCGGGATTTATCGTGGACTACTTGATTCGCACGGTTCATCAAGAGGAACTGAATGATATATTAACCCGTTACCACGATAAGGAAGGGGTAGATTTCATGCGTGAGCTTATCGGCTATTTTGACCTTACCCTCGATCTGGTACATGCGGAGAACATCCCGACCGAAGGGCGCTATATCTTCGCCTCCAACCATCCGCTCGGAGGATTGGACGGTATCTGTCTCTCCGCCGTTATCGGTTCCCGGTTCGAAGGCCGCATCAAGTATCCGGTCAATGATTTATTACTTTATCTCTCCAATCTAAAATCCATCTTTGTACCGATCAACAAACACGGCACCCAAGGAAAGGACAACGCACGGATGCTGGAGGAGGCTTTTGCCTCGGACGACCAGATCATCACTTTCCCCGCTGGATTATGCTCTCGCAAGATTGGTGGCAAGATACAAGACTTGGAGTGGAAGAAATCGTTCATCCAGAAGGCGGTGCAATACAAGCGGGATATCGTACCGGTCTATTTCGACGGGAAGAATTCCAATTTCTTCTACAACCTCGCCCGGATACGCAAGGCGCTGGGTATAAAGATGAATTATGAGATGATTTATTTACCGGACGAGATGTTCCGGAGCAAACATAAGACCTTCCGGATTTATTTCGGGAAGCCTATCCCTTGGCAGACATTCGACAATAGCAAGAAACCCGCCGAATGGGCTGAGTGGATAAAAAACAAGGTTTACAAACTCAAGGATTAACAGACGAAACATATGCAAGACATTATCAATCCCATAGACAGGGCACTACTGAAGGCTGAATTGACCAAAGAGAAGAGGTTGAGAAGTACCAATAAATCGAAGAATGAGATTTATATCGTCACGGCGCACGACTCACCCAATGTCATGCAAGAGATAGGGCGTCTGCGGGAGGTCGCTTTCCGTTATTACGGGGGTGGCACGGGATTCCCTGTGGATATCGATGAGTATGACACGATGGAAGACGCTTACCGCCAGCTGATTGTCTGGAGCCCGGAAGATGAGCAGATCTTGGGGGGATACCGTTTCCTTTGCGGTTCGGACGTTAAGTTCGACGAGAATGGTAAACCGATCTTGGCGACCTCGCACTTGTTTAATTTCTCAGAGAAATTTATCAAGGAGATCCTTCCTTATACGGTAGAGTTGGGACGCTCGTTCGTGGCTCTGGAGTATCAATCCACCCGTTCCGGGGCGAAAGGCTTATTCGTGTTGGATAACCTGTGGGATGGATTGGGGGCTTTATCCGTGGTTGATCCGAGCTTGAGGTATTATTTCGGGAAGGTGACTATGTACAATACGTACAACCAAGAGGCCCGTAATATGATCTTATACTTCCTCGGATTGCATTTCCCGGACGCAGACCAACTGATCACTCCGGTATATCCTTTGGAGACTAATATGGATGTAGAGAAGATGAGATCTCTTTTCCCTCACGATAATTTCAAGGATAACTACAAGGTACTGAACCAAGAGGTTCGTAAATTCGGCATCAACGTGCCTCCTTTGGTAAATGCTTACATGAGCTTGTCGCCTAAGATGCGTGTATTCGGCACAGCGATCAACCATGAGTTTGGAGAGGTGGAAGAAACGGGTATCCTAATCGCTATTAACGAGATATTAGAGGATAAGAAGAAACGGCATATTGAGACGTATCTGGAAGAGGAGTACAAGTCCGCCGAGTTGATACGCAAGAATTTCATCGGGGAATAAAGCCGTAGATATGGCTAGCGCGACAGCGTAACAAGATATAAAAAGGTTCAGCCTAACCGTTCGCCTCCAAGCGGATTAAAAACGGACAAAGGCTGAACCTCTTTTTATCTCAAATAAATCTTATAGCATAGTCCACCGGAGAAATACTTCATTCGCTGCAATTCGAATTGAAAATGTATATGATTGAATAGCAGGTAAGTGGCTCCCATAGCGAAGTCTTTCGAATCGTATTCGGCTATGACGTTCAAATGCGGGGCGAATGAAGGATTGTAGGTGATACCTCCCGCCACACCGTTCAAGGGATAATCCTCACGGCGGTTATACAGATAGGATAAATGAATGCCTAAGGTTTCCCTTCCCAGCTGAAAATGTTTGGTAGCGGCCAGATAATAACGGCAGAAATAGCCGTTTCCCGTAGCCGAAGCGAATTTATGCCCGGATGACGTAAAAGGGTCCGAAGTCCCCAGCACGACAGCGGGGATGTATTTGCTTTCTTTCAACACACGTAAGCGGGCGGAGAAATAACGATCTTGGTTCGTGAATCCGGAATAGCCATGCTTATCCAATCCAAGGCTCTCGGCCGTAAACAGCGTACAAGTATACGCTACTTCCAGAAACGGGAAGATCGTCACGTTCAAATAATAATTCCACGTATTAAAATTAAACTTGGGAGGCGTAAGCTCTTGATGCAAGAAGTTTCCGCCAAGCATCACGGTCTTGTCCTTTTGCATATCGGCGGACGGGGCATGCAATAGCCCTGTCGTGCCATAAGATAATTGAGCCGGAAGTAAGGTCCAGCAACTTAAGAATATGATTAATAAGAGTAATTTCTTCATTTTTCTTTGTTTACTTATAAACTTCCGGCTCAACATTATTTATAGGGAGGTCAGTCTTCTTGTTGATTATTTACCAAAAATACCGCCTCCGGCATTGTTTCCATTGCCATGGCCATGTCCGTGGCTTTGCTCATAAAGAGGAGCAGGATTAGCCTCTTTCACGCTCAACACCGTAACAGATACCGATTCCAAAGAACCACCTTTATTCAGATAGTAGACAACATATTCTTTAGCCGCATACTTAACAGTAATGTTTACACCCTTAAGAGTCATGCCTTCGTCGACCTTCACGTCATATGATTTTTTGAAAGAGATCAGACCACCATCAGCGTTGATTTTCTTGCCTAAGCAGTTCTTCAAATAATCCTTAGCCGCATTTCCATACGGAACTGAAAGGACAGCTTTATCCAAATCTTTATTATTTAAGAAAGTCGCATTATAAGTAAACTCTACCGAAACCATCTTGTTGTATTCTCCAAACTCCGATTTCTCGATAAAGAACGTACTATCAGAAGGAGCGGTTGTAGTCTTAACCGCCATCAATAAACCTGCGCTGAATTGAGAATAGTGAGCTACAGGGATATTCAATTGGCCATTCTTAAGCTCTACTTTAGCATCTTTATCAACTACCCAATTATCTCCATTCTTATACAGAAGGTTTAGAGGCATATCGGATACGTTCTTGAAGTCCGCAGGAGCGGAAGCTTTAATCACCATAGCCGGAATAATAACCGTACCGTCAGGCTTTCCTGTATAAATACGGGTAACAGCTGCGGCTGGAGAACCGCTTTCTGCTACTGTGCTAGCATCCGTTCCAGTCTCAATCTCCGCTGCTTTCTCACTATTAACCGTTAATTCCACCGTAGCATCACGTTTAATAGAGAAATCCTCCGTAGTGTTATTAGGAGTCACGATAACAACACCTGTATTAGAACCTTCGGTAGAGAATGAAATTTCATCAACCTCAGATTTGTCCTCTACTACAGATTCAATCTTGCCCAAACTTGCAGCGAATGTCTCAGGATTGGCAACAGCCACATTTGCGCCAGATTCATATTTATCCGCAACAGCCTCCGGTATCTTTACAGCAACCTCTACTGTCTTTCCTGTCTCATCTTTTACCTCGACCTTTTTCTCTTGATTAGCTTCAATCTTTTCCTCGACCTTACCTACTTGCTCAACGCCGATTTCCGGATTCACCTCTGTAATCGGTTTAGAAACCTCTCCGCCCTTAGTTACAGGATCGGGATCTGGGGTTGGGTCTGGGGTTGGAGTCGGATCTGGAGTCGGTGTAGCAGGTGTCAAATGGAAATCAGCGATCACATTCGCAGTCTCACCCGGTTTCAGCTCATCCAAAGTAAAGTTGTAAGAATATGCGGCATATCCTTCTGCGACAACACGAATTGTAAATCTCATTTGAGCCGTAACAGCATCTTGAGGAATTACAAAACGATAATGAGAGCCTGTCACAGTCTGAGTCTCAAACCCAGAACGGTAAATCATCTTTGTTAAAGCGCCCGACAAAGTAATTGTCGCATTAACAGCTTTACCATTCACATCCTTAACATCACCTTCCACAATATAAGAAGGACCTGTCGGAGTAGGCGTAGAAGCCTTCAATACCAAATTAGCCGGATACTTCACGTCAAATGTATCACCGTCACCCTCAGCCTTCTCTTGGTCCTCAACCGGAGAAACAACAACTTTAGCGACTGTCTTCTCATAACCGGAAGCCGTAGCGGTAATATCATACGTACCCGTTGCCACGTCAGACAACTCAAAGCTAGCCTTGTTCTCCTTAGCGATTTCCTTGTCACCTAATTTAACGAGCACTGAAAGATCGGAAGCGGTAATATCTTTTCCAGCCTCGTCTTTCACGCTAACGGTCAAGAAATACTTCGCCTTCTTGTATTCCGGCGTAGGCTCGGGAGTTGTTCCCTTTTCCATCACGGCATTCTGGATATTCTCACCCAAGCCGGATTCTACCTTCTTAACGGTTATATCATAGCTTCTCTCGATATAACCTTCTTTAGAGAAAGTCACCTTATAGGCTCCGGCAGCATTCTTTCCCAAGTCGAAAGTATACTGTCCGTCAGCAGCAGTCTTAGCGGACATTGATTTAGCTCCAGATAACGCGACATTCACATCCGCCATAGCAGCACCGTCCACGTCTGTCACTTTACCACTGATCGCATAAGTGGCTTCATTGCCCGGAGTAGGCCCAGGCACATCCCCATCGTCATCCTTACAGCCAGCGAAACCGATCATGGCTGTTGTCAAAAACAAGACCAATAAGGTCTGTAACTTTGTAATTGTTCTCATAATAAAACTATTTAAAAATTGAGTAATTCCGACTTTATAAAGTACGGGTTGAATTGATTTTGCTTCATCATGTTATCTTCCGGCAACGCATAATAGTTCTTATAATAATACCGTTCGTTTCCGGCATTATAAGACATACCCCAATTGTCGGAAGTTGTCACCCTTGCATATTTACGTTTGTATTTATAGGGAGGAAGAGCCACTTGGAAGCGAAAACCTCCATTCTTCAAAGCACCTTGCGCCTTCATCGCATAGAAACCAATCGAGCAATATCGGAAATGACGAATCAAGTCGATTCGTCCTCCAACCTCATGCAATAAATATTGTTCCGCCTTCAACGATATCTGCGTATTGTATTTTGGCCAGTAGAAACTCCCCCCCAACGACCAAGTGATTCGTTGATGCTTACCATAATGAAATTCGAACCCATTCCAATACCCCGTCCCGGTACAACCAATCCGCCCTTCCACAGAAAAACGTTCATCCTTGAAATAATGTACCGCCTTCAAATCTATACCATAGCGATCCGAATCAAACAACCCTACGCTTACTCTCGCAAACGTACGCATCGGTAAGCGGAATGATTGAGAAAGAGCGATTGTTCCCGGGTGAATCTTATCCATCCGCTTTCCATATCCATCATTATATATAGGAAACACCATCTGCGCCGTCAGCTTCATCCCATTCCAGAAAGAGACCTCGATCGCAGGCGAGAGGTTGAATAATACTTGGTAGATTTGCGTGATAATGAGGTTCTTCAGATACAACTCCGGATAAACCACCACGTCTACTTTAAATAAGGAGCTATTCATACGGTACTCTTTCTTCACCTTATCCCAGCTATCGCCCAGATCGTAAGTAGCATCCCAGGCGGAACGGGCCGCATAGGAGCCGGGAGCCGCCTTCAAGCTGTCCGGATTTGCCGTATAGATCAATGAGATCTGCGGTATATTATTATCCAATACGACGATACGGCAGGATTTGCCCTTCTCCGGCAAGCCTGTTTTCTGGATGCGGTCTATGGCATGGGCCAGTCCCACACCCTGCAAACGCCAAGGGGTATTCTCCAAGACATACACTCTCTCCTTCTCGTCTTCCGACCAGACAACATTCTCAAAACCCATATCGACCAGCATATTTGCGGTGATATCCGCATATACCTTATTATATTGGGCCTTTGTAAACATAGGCAATAGTAGCAAAAAGAATAAAAGGCATTCCTTACGGAGTAAAATGGCTCGTATAGAAGACTTTCTATTCATATCTCTAGAGTTTGATTCCAAGTTATCATTGGTTTACTGTTTTTCTTATTCTTACCCTTCCACATAAAAAACGACTAGTGAAAACGATCGTTTAGATCTTGCATTTTTTTAGAAAGTAAAAAGATGATGCTCTTTTGTCATATTCGTGACACTTTGATTAATCTATCCTGTTGAGAAGAAGATATATAGCAGGACAAAATTTAATCGGAAAAGGTTGCCGGTCTCGGAGAAATGCCTACCTTTGCAAACGACTAATTGAAACGATCGTTTTTTACAGTCGTTTTCAATCTAAATATTTTTATTGTTATCATAGATACTTCTCATAATAGCCTGCGCCAAAATCAACAAATGACACTTTATATTTAGAGAACGACCTCATTATTTTAAGATGTACATAACCCCGCATCCAAAGTCAGCTAGCTTCGTTGGCAAAGTAAGTTAACTTACTCGGGCATTTAAGTTAGCTTACTTTGCCATTTAAGTTAACTTACTTTTTGGCCCTTCTATACAGTCCAAAAAGAATACGGAAATTTGCTATTCTCGGAAAGCATTCTTATCTTAGCAAATTATAGCAGATTATAGCAAAGAGAGAGTTTCATGTTAGCAGCCATTCATATACAGTTAATCGTTGGTACGATATTTATCATATTGTATAGCGTCACTATATTAGGACTGGTATTAGTTATCATTACAGAGAATAGGAATCCGTTAAAGACAATTCCTTGGGTAATCGTCTTATTATTAGCACCCGGTATCGGACTGCTTTTCTATTTCTTCTTTGGACAAGATAACCGGAAACAACGGATCATATCGAGGCGTACCTATAAACGCATCATGAAAAGGCCGCAAGAGGGTAAATTACCTCAAGACGCCTGCGTAGTTCCGGACCCCTATAAACCTTTATCGACCTTGTTGACTAACACCAACCAATCCTCCCTCCTATACGGAACACAAATCACGATTTATACGAATGGTACCGATAAGTTCAAAGACTTGCTGGAAGAGATCCAGAAAGCGACCCACCATATCCATATACAATATTATATATTCTGTGATGACGAGATAGGAAAACAGGTGCAACAACTCCTTATCAAGAAAGTAAAAGAAGGTGTGAAGGTACGTGTACTTTATGATGATGTGGGTTGCTGGAATGTAAAAGACGGCTTCTTTAAGGAAATGAAGGAAGCGGGTATCGAGGTATATGCGTTCTTGAGGGTAGCGTTCCCCGTTTTCACCAGTAAGGTGAATTACCGGAACCACCGCAAGATTATCGTGATAGACGGTAAAGTCGGGTTTATGGGAGGCATGAATATAGCCGACCGATACGATAAGGGAACCTCTTGGGGCACATGGAGGGATACGCATTTCAAATTTGTAGGGAAAGGAGTGCACGGGCTTCAATCCGTATTCCTCATCGATTGGTACGTGGTTAGTAAAAAACTCTTGAACGATCGGATTTACTATCCGGCCGCCCAAATCTATAGCGATAATATTATGCAAATCGCCACTAGCGGTCCGGTAGGTCAATGGAGAACTTTGTTGCAAGCGACCATTTTCATGATCGCCAACGCCAAGAAGTATATCTTTATACAAACCCCTTATTTCCTGCCTACCGAAGGATTGAACCAAGCGTTGCAAACCGCCGCCTTAGGGGGAGTGGATGTTCGTTTGATGCTGCCTAAGCGTTCCGATACACGCTCAGCGAATATGGCCAGTCATTCCTTTATCGACGAGATGGTAAAGGCCGGCGTAAAAGTATACCTCTACAAACCGGGCTTCTTGCATTCCAAGCTAGTCGTGTCCGACGACGCATTGACAAGCATCGGGTCCGCCAATATGGACTTCCGTAGCTTTGAGCATAACTTCGAGATTAACGCTTTCGTATATCAAAAGGAATTCGCCCTGCAAATGAAACGGATCTTTACACACGACATGCATCACTGTGAGCGCTTGATCCCTTCCCGCTGGTTAAAGCGCCCCCTCAAGCAACGCATGGCGGAATCATTTATGCGTCTGTTTTCTCCCCTTCTTTAAGGAAGATGCTAAAGTTCACGGAGCCATACACCCGGTGCTGATAAAAATAAGGCAAAGATGAGAAGTCATTGGTCTTAGGATGTTCCATGATGAATATCCCTCCATCCCTTAGTAAATCACGCTCGAAAACCAAGGCGGGTATTTCCGGCAACTCCGGCAAGGCATACGGGGGATCGGCAAAGATGAAATCGAAACTTTGCTTAGGGGCTGAATTCAAATAACGGAAAACATCCCCACGAATCAGAGCCAATGCATCCGTCTTCAGCTCTTTCGCTACCTTGGCTATAAAAGAGGCATGAGCGTTATTTTTCTCTATGGCGGTTACATTCCGGCATCCTCGTGAGATCAACTCAAAAGAGATACTTCCGGTTCCGGCAAAAAGATCCAACGCATCCATGCCTTCCAGATCCACCAAATTATTTACTACGTTAAAAATATTCTCTTTCGCAAAATCCGTCGTAGGACGTGCGCTAAACGAAGAGGGCACGTCAAAACGCCGACGACCGTATATACCGCTTATTATTCGCATATTAATAAAGATATTAAATCCATAGGGGCTTTCGTTACATCCGTTCCCAACAAATAGGCTTCCGAAGGGATCTCCACCGGCTTAACATGGCGTAAATAGGCTCGCAATCGCTCCAGAACCCGCATTCGCGAGGAAGATTCCCCCGCTAAAAGCAACTGGTCCTTTTCTTGGTTCAATCCCGCCTGTTTCCATACATATAATATATAGTATACTATATCGTCCGATTGGTCGATCGGGTAAGAGTTCACAAATAAGAGTTTCCCTTGAGCATAGCAGGCCACATCCATCCGCTTTCGTTCTATCACGACATACATTTGCCGGGGTAAGCTAGCACTACTTTCTTTTGTCCATAGCGTTAGCGGAGAAGTCATGTAGTGGGAGAAAAAAGGATGCAAAAGAGAACGGGAGCAAAATTCGTAAACCTCCTCGTCTACACCAAACACCAACTTAGCCTGTTGTTCCTTTAAAGTATCGGTTAAGCAATGCAATTCCAGTGTAGAAAAGCTGAAATCCAATAAACGCCCTTCCTTACCGTCCCCCCAATAATTATCAGGGACCAAGCTATATTCCGGAGATACACAGATCACGTTAATCCGTTTATAAGTCCACGTAAGAAACTCATGAGCGAAGAAAAACTCCTTAAGGGAAGAAATGAAAGAGACCGCCCGATCGAATTCCGTTTCCCGATAAAAGAAACTTCCTCCAGCCGAGGGATCATACCCGGAAAAAGAAAGTCCACCCGACCGAAGCCGGATGGACACTATATACTTTTCCGAATTATCAGTAGTTAACGTATCAGGAATGCTGATAGTCATATGAGCCGCTGATTATTCCCAGTTACCTGCGTTGTTATTAATTTCTTCCAAAGAACCTACGCGCAATCCCGGGAACTTACCTTGTTTCTCTGCCTTGTCGATCAAGTTATAAGTCAACTGAGCATCCATGTCACGCAAATATTCTTTGTAAGGAACCTCACAAGCGAATACTTTGATCTCATAACCCGAACCAGATTTCAACGTAGCCGTATCCATCTTGAAAGTAATCTTTTCACCCGGAACGGCCGGAACATAACGCATAGCCGCTACATCATAGTTCTTACCCAGCAAAGTATCTTTCGCCAATACCCACATGGTATCACGTCTGATTAAACCTTTCTTAACAGCCTCTGCTTCTGTCATACCTTTCTCCAACTGCTCATCCGTCAATACACCTTCCTTGATCAAGAACGGCAACTTATCCGTATTCAAGAATTTCTCCAAATCGTCGAAACTTCCGGCATGAGTCTTATACATGTTCTTGTATTCGATCTGAGCCTTACGGATTTCAATCAAACGGGCGATGATCGCATTGTCACGAATAGTCTTCTGATCATCATACTCAATCGGACCAGTGACGCTCTTGTAGCACATGTAAACTAGCAGTACAACTGCGGCAGCTAATAAAATCTTTAATGTAACTTTCATGGTTTGTATTGTTTTTTGAATTTATTTCGTTCGGCAAATTTAAAAAAGAATATTTAATACACTACCTTTATCGCGAAAATTATTGCGATCAAAATGATAAATAGTTACATAAGCCAGCAAATCGAACGAAATTTCCCCTATAAACCGACGGATGATCAGTTTTTAGCGCTTCATACGCTTACCGAATTTCTCTTGTCTGAGGAACCGGACAGCCTTCTACTGATGAAAGGCTACGCAGGAACCGGAAAAACCTCTCTGGTCGGGGCTTTGGTGAAAACGCTTAACGAACTAAAGCAAAAAACGTTTTTGTTGGCTCCAACCGGACGAGCAGCCAAAGTTTTCTCGGGTTACGCTGGCCAAAAAGCGTATACAATTCATAAAAAAATATATCGTCAACGGGCGTTTTCCAATGAGCCGACGGGCTTCATGCCGGCAGATAATTTACATAAAGATACACTTTTTATCGTCGACGAGGCTTCTATGATCGCCAACGAGGGGTTGGATTCATTTGTTTTTGGTTCCGGACGCCTGTTGGACGATTTAATCCAGTATGTCTATTCCGGGGAAAACTGCCGTCTTATCCTAATGGGAGATGTCGCACAGCTTCCTCCGGTAATGCAAACGGAGAGTCCCGCCTTGAATCCTGAGATATTACGGGGTTACAACCTACAGGTTTGGGAGATAGCGTTAACTCAAGTCGTACGCCAAAGCGAGGACTCGGGAATCCTGTTCAACGCAACCCGGCTACGAGACGCACTACGAAACCACACGGTCGAGATCTTTCCGAAATTACAATTAAAAGGCTTCTCCGATTTCACGAAAGTCAATGGAGATGAGCTAATTGAGGAAATATCTTCCGCCTATAGCCGCGACGGGATGGAAGAGACAATGATTATCTCCCGCTCGAATAAACGAGCCACGATTTATAATAACGGCATACGTAACCGTATCCTATACAGGGAAGAAGAGCTATCGTCCGGCGATCGTTTAATGGTAGCGAAGAACAATTATTATTGGACAGCGAATTGCAAGGAGATGGACTTTATAGCGAACGGAGAGATCATTCAAGTCATGCGGGTACGCCGTGTCACGGAGATGTATGGCTTCCGCTTTGCCGACATCACGGCTCGTTTTCAAGATTATGATCTGGAAATCGATTTGAAAATCCTATTGGATACTTTACAGACCGACTCCCCCGCCCTCCCTAAGGAGCTAAACGACAAGCTCTTTTACACCATATTGGAAGATTACGAGGACATTCCTACCAAGGCGGGAAAAATGAAAAAGATGAAGGTAGATCCTCATTACAACGTCGTCCAAGTAAAATACGCTTATGCGGTAACCTGCCATAAAGCCCAAGGCGGCCAATGGCTGAACGTCTTTCTCGATATCGGTTACATCACGGAGGAAATGCTTGGTGAGGATTTCTATAGGTGGCTCTACACGGCTTTTACCCGGGCGACCCATCACCTATATCTGGTGAATTTACCGGACGAGTTCGTCGAATGATTTACAATATTTTAAGATCGAAACTGGCAACATTGACAAGAAATACTTATTTTTGTTGCAAAACATACGTATGTCCGGATGATTTATAGCATCTGAAAAACATATAGAAATGGCAAACAAGGAAAAAATAGATTATCTATTGATCGATATCAGGGAGCTGGAGAAGTTGGTAGCCGGAATGAGGGACGCGGAAATTTATCCCGCCTCTTTCTTCAACCAGACCTTCCAGTTGACCCACAAGGTATTGAAGGAGCTTCATACGCTGGAGGAGTTTCAGTTAGAGGCTTTGCGTAAACAAATGGAGGAACATCAACGACTTATCGATTCTATTCCCGTAAGTAAACCTTTACAGATGCCGGAGGTGCAACCGGCTCCGGAAGTATCCCCTACGATCAAGGTCGTACAGGTACAAGAACCGGTCGTTGAGGAACCTATCGTAGTAGAACCAATTGTCGAAAAAGTGATCCCAGAAGAAAAGATCGTACAAGAGACAATCCCCTTGAAAGAGATAGAGATTCCACATAAAACTATATTAGCGGATAAATCCAGTATTTCACTGAATGATATATTGGAGAAAAAGAATCTTTCTGATTTCCGTAAGGCATTCAGTTTAAATGATCGTTTCCGCTTCAGAAGGGAATTATTCGGAGGAAATGAGGAGAAAATGAATAAGGCGATCTCAGACCTGAACGATCTTAGCTCGTACGAGGAATCGGTCACTTATCTGAACAAGGTGTTGAACTGGAATATAGAAGACGCTTCCGTAGCCGATTTCATCAAGCTATTGGAAAAACGCTTCTCATAAATATACGATATGGCAAAATTGACTGTAGTCCCAACCCCTGTTGGTAACTTGGAAGATATGACATTCCGGGCGATCCGTGTGCTAAAAGAAGCAGATCTTATTTTAGCGGAGGATACCCGTACGACCGGCATCTTGCTGAAACATTTCGAGATACAGAACAAGATGCAGTCCCACCACAAGTTCAACGAGCATAAGACGGTGGAGCAAATCGCGGCCCGTATCAAGGGAGGCGAAAATATCGCCCTTGTTTCCGATGCCGGTACGCCGGCCATCTCCGATCCGGGATTCATGTTGGTGAGGGAATGTGTTCGCCAAGGGGTAGACGTAGAGTGCCTGCCCGGAGCTACGGCTTTCGTGCCCGCCTTGGTAGCGTCCGGATTACCCAATGAGAAGTTCTGTTTCGAGGGGTTTCTCCCTCAAAAGAAAGGAAGGCAGACCCGGCTAAAAGAATTGGCTTTGGAATACCGGACTATTATTTTTTATGAATCACCTTTCCGTCTGCTCAAGACCTTGACGCAATTCGCCGAGTTTTTCGGTACGGACCGCCAAGTATCAGTATCCCGGGAAATCTCCAAATTACACGAGGAAACCGTACGAGGCTCCTTAGAAGAAGTAATTCAGCATTTTACCGTGAACGAACCAAGGGGTGAGATTGTTATTGTATTAGCAGGCTTAAAAGATAAAAAGGACAAAGAGACAGAAAAAGATGTTTAACTTAACAAGCAAAAAGAACATGAAGAAAGTATTATTAGTATGTGTCTGCACAGCCATGCTGGCCTCTTGTGGCCAAAATTCAGCGGATTACAAGAAACTAAAGGCTGAGAACGATTCTCTACGTATCGAGAATACGAAGAACACGGATGAGCTTAATGATATGCTCTCCACCCTAAATGATATTGAATCTGATTTTCAATCTATACGTGATGCCGAGAATTATTTGACAATCCAACAACAAACCGGCGGTGAGCTAAATCAGTCACGCAGAGATCAAATCAAGCAGAACATGCAATTGATCAGCGAGACCTTGAAGAAGAACAAGGAGCAAATCAGCCAGTTGGAGGAGAAATTGAAGAAAAGCGGTATTCAATCTTCCGCATTACGAAAGACGATCGATCGTCTTTCCTCCGAGCTGGATCAAAAGGCAACGATGATTGTCGCTTTGCAAGAGGATTTGGCAAAGAAGAACGTACGTATCCAAGAATTGGACGAGATGGTAAGTTCCTTGAATGAGGATGTGGAAAGTCTGGCTACTACCGCAGCCGCTCAATCCGAGAAATTGAACGCTCAAGATAAAGCCCTTCATACGGCTTACTACTGTTTCGGTACTTCCAAGGAATTGAAGGAACAGAAGATCTTATCCGGTGGTGGCCTGTTCTCTAAATCTAAAGTATTGCAGAGTGGTTTCAACAAGGATTATTTCATCTCTATCGATATCCGTGAGGTAAAAGAAATTCCTTTGTTCGCAAGCAAGGCTAAACTAAAATCCAATCATCCGGAAGGATCTTATGAGTTCGTAGAGGATGAAGACGGAAACTTGACCTTGAAAATAAATGACGAGAAGGCTTTCTGGAGCCTAGGCAAGTATTTAGTGATCGAAGTTGGATAATGATTTATAAAAGTATATTTATCGATTTGGACGATACCCTTTGGGATACGTACCATAACAATAAAGAATGCCTTGAAGAGCTATATACCGATTACCACTTTAATCGGTATTATGCCTCCTTCGAGGCTTTCTTTGATATTTATATGCCTCATAATCTAGACTTATGGGCCAAGTACCGTTCGGGGGAAATAGACCGGCAAACCTTAATCTTGGATCGATTTCTCTATGTACTTCGTCCGTTAGGAATAGAGGATAAGAAAACCGTCTTATCGGTAAATAATGATTTCTTGCAACGCACGACCACCAAAACCCGATTAGTGCCCGGAGCCATTGAATTACTGGAATATCTCCGCCCTTCCTATCGGTTATTTATTTTATCCAATGGATTCCGTGAGGTACAATTCAAGAAACTTAGCAACGCTGGCTTGGCTCCTTATTTCGAACGGATGATCCTGTCCGAGGACGCTAATATACAAAAACCCCATAAAGGTATTTTCGACTTCGCCTTAAAGAACACGAACTCACGCCGGTCCGAGAGCTTAATGATCGGGGATAGCTGGGAAGCTGATATCATTGGGGCTTACCAATCCAAGATCGACCAGATATGGTTGAATCCGGAAGGATTACCTGCCGATGGATTCAACCCGACCCATACAGTCCGCTCTCTGGAAGAGATCAAATCCATCCTATAAACAGACCTTTCTTACAATGCCCATTATAGCATGCTTACGATGGGCATTATAAGCTCCTTAGAATGGGCATCATAAAGATCTTACAATGCCTATTCTAAGAACAACATCTTAACAGCTTATAAATAAATCGATTACTTATCGGCAGTCACCAGATATCGGCGAAAGCCCTCAGAGTATTCCGGATGATACCCGCCTCCTATCGAATCGGAACAAATAATAAAATAGTCAAGGCCGGGCACTTTAGCGCATAAGGATTTAGCCTCCTCCGAGCCTAAGACCATAAATGCGGTAGCATACGCATCAGCGGTCATGGCATCCGGAGCGACGATCGTAGCGCTAAGGATATCCCGCTGTACAGGGCAACCTTCACGAGGGTCGATCGTATGGGCGTATTTACGTCCATCCTTTATATAAAAATTACGGTAATTACCTGATGTAGCCATTCCTAACGGTTTAGGGAAGCTAACGATCTGCTCGAGTTCTTGATTCATGCCGGCAGCGTCATCCGTAGGCTTCGTGATCCCTAAGCGCCAATCCATGCCCGAGGGATTCACGCCTTTCACACGCATCTCGCCACCAAACTCCACCAAATAATTACGGACCCCTTTCTTCTCCAGCATTTGGGCTATCATATCGCAAACCGTTCCATCCGCCAAAGAAGAAAAGTTCATCATCAAGCGAGGATCGTCCTTCACGATGCGATCCCCTTCTAAACGAACTTTCTGAAAACCGATAAACTGACGGACACTGTCGATATGAGCAGGGGTTACGCTATCCTTCCGGCTGAAGCCAAACCCCCAAAGGTTGATCAACGGGGCGCAAGTCACGTCG
Source organism: Parabacteroides sp. AF27-14 (assembly GCF_003635425.1). Taxonomy (NCBI): domain Bacteria; kingdom Pseudomonadati; phylum Bacteroidota; class Bacteroidia; order Bacteroidales; family Tannerellaceae; genus Parabacteroides; species Parabacteroides sp. AF27-14. The sequence goes on along the minus strand of NZ_QTLZ01000003.1, from coordinate 288,043 downwards.
TAGGCCCCATTTGTCTCGGCAGATACTTCCAGTGCCTTCTTAAAGACTTTTTGGAAGAGCGTATCTACCCGTATGTCACGGTTCTGGTTTACCTGACTGATTACCGAAGTAGAATCAAAAGCATTAAACAGGTGGTAGAAATATTTCAACTGCTCGTCAATCTCCTTATCCAATGGTTTAGTATGCTCAAACTTAATATGATAAGGTGTATGAAGCCTTCCGGATACCTCATAGTATTGGGGAGCCTGTTCACAACTTATCAACAAGATATTAACAAGTAAACAAAGAATGGAGAATTGACTTTTCATATTAGAACTCTGATGTAAAATGGAACTTAATATCCGGAAAATCCTGTTGGGCCATCATCAATACATAGCTGGAATCCGCTAAATAAACATCACGGCCTTCCTTATCCAACGCCATATATTGCGCCTTACGTTTCTTGAAATTCTCCAATGCCTGTTGGTTATCACTCTCGATCCAACAAGCCTTATATAGGCTGATCGGCTCCCATTTACATTGAGCGGCATACTCATGCAACAGGCGGTATTGAATAACCTCAAACTGCAATTGTCCCACTGTACCGATAATCTTCCGGCCATTGAATTGATTGGTAAACAACTGGGCGACACCCTCGTCCATCAATTGCTCGATACCTTTGTTCAATTGCTTTGCCTTCATCGGATCGGCGTTCTCTATATATTTGAACATTTCGGGAGAGAAGCTCGGCAATCCCTTGAAATGCAATTCCTCTCCGGAAGTCAACGTATCCCCTATCTTAAAATTCCCGGTATCCGGCAAACCGATAATATCACCCGCGAACGCCTCATCCACCACTTCTTTCTTCTGAGCCATGAAAGCCGTCGGACTACTGAAACGCATCATCTTACCGAAGCGTACATGCTTATAGTTCGCGTTACGCTCAAAACGACCGGAACAAATCTTCACAAAAGCGATACAACTGCGATGGTTCGGGTCCATATTCGCATGGATCTTGAAAATGAAGCCGGTGAAATTATCCTCATTCGGGTCTACCACACGCTCTACCGCATGGATCGGACGTGGCGAGGGAGCGATACGGATAAAGCAATCCAATAGCTCTTTCACACCGAAGTTATTCAGAGCGGAACCAAAGAATACCGGAGCGATATCCCCATCCAAATACGTATTCACATCAAATTCGGGATAAACCCCCTCTATCAACTCTATATCCTCACGAAGCTTCGCGGCTTGCGTAGGATCAATATAAGTCTCGAGATCCGGACTAGTGATATCCTTGAATTCCACATTCTCCGTCACATATTGCTTACTCGGGGTATATAGGTTCAGTTTCTGCTCGAAAATATTGTATACGCCCCGGAAACGTTGTCCCATATCGATCGGCCAGCTCAATGGGCGTACCTTTATCTGTAATTCTTCTTCTATCTCATCCAGCAAATCAAAAGGATCTTTACCATCACGGTCCATCTTGTTGACAAAAACGATCACCGGAGTCTTACGCATACGGCAAACCTCCATCAACTTACGAGTCTGCGCCTCTACTCCCTTGGCGATATCGATTACGATAATAACGCTATCCACCGCCGTCAAGGTACGGAACGTATCCTCGGCGAAATCTTGGTGGCCCGGTGTATCCAAGATATTAATCTTATGATCGGAATAATCAAAAGCCATTACGGAGGTAGCTACGGAGATACCGCGTTGCTTCTCAATCTCCATCCAGTCGGACGTGGCAGTCTTCTTGATTTTATTAGACTTCACCGCTCCCGCTACATGGATAGCGCCACCAAATAACAATAATTTCTCGGTAAGCGTAGTCTTACCGGCATCCGGGTGGCTGATTATGGCAAACGTTCTTCTTTTTTCAATCTCTTCTGAATACTGGCTCATTCTATTTTATATGTATATATTGTTATCAGTTACACTTTGTTATTCATGCAGTAGGCCAAGCTAGTCTCCCAATGGGGAATCGTCAGTCCGTACGAGCTTTTTATCTTACCTTTATTCAATACGCTATAATGCGGGCGGCTGGCCGGTGTCGGATAATCCTTGGTCTCTATGGGTATCACCCGGTTATTCATACCTGCTATTTGCAAGATCTTTACCGTAAAATCATACCAGCTACACACCCCCTCGTCCGAGAAATGATAGATACCCGGTATAAATTTACCCGCCTCGGCACGTTCCAGCACGGTAAGCATAGCGACCGCTAAATCTCCGGCATAAGTAGGCGTACCCACTTGGTCGAATATGAAACGCAACTCATCCCGCTCCTTTCCCAAACGCAATACCGTCTTCATAAAATTGTTTCCATACTCGGAATACAACCAAGCCGTACGGATAATCACGGAATCCGGACACACCTCCATCAAGGCCTGCTCTCCCGCCAGTTTCGTACGTCCATATACGGAAACAGGACAAGTCGCATCGCTTTCCAGATAAGGACGGCAACTCGTTCCATCGAACACATAATCGGTAGATACATGAATCACCTTCGCACCTACGGCATGAGCGGCCTCACCTAAGTTCCGTACCGCATCCCGGTTGATGCGCATACACAAATCCTCATGCTCCTCCGCTTTATCCACCGCCGTATAAGCGGCGCAATTCATGACATATTGAACATCATTTTCCAAGACATATTTCCGGACGGCCTCCTTGTCGCAAATATCCAACGTATCTATATCCGTAAAAAGAAAATTATAGCCGGGATACTGGCTGATACGAGCGTGGATAGAACTTCCCAATTGACCGTTCGCTCCGGTTACCAAAACTGTCTTCATGTCTATATCTATTATTAATCCTCTAGTTTAAGTTCCCCTTTCATATCTTCCCGATATTTCTCGGCGAGCAACGCCAAGAAGGAGCTGATTTGTTTAATACCCTCTAACGTCTCCGCACTCACCTCTTTCCCTTGCATACGCAAAAGCAGATAGCCATATACGGCGGCGAAACAAGTTTCCAACTCCGGCAGATCCTCTCCACCCGATTTAGCCCGGAGCTGTACGATATAAGGAAGCGTCTTATAATAAGCCGCGCTATAAACCATCTCTTTCGGAGATTTCAAAAGACGAAGATGCAAATCGGTCAAAGTAATAATCACATTCTTGTTCAATTGGATATGACCTTTCTCCATCACCCCTTCGCTACGCATCATCTCGATCAATTCCTCGTACCATTGAGCGATTTCCTTCTTCACCTCCTCGGGCTGGTCGTAATAGGCGATCACCGTGCGGTTGATCGAATCCATATCGAACTTATTCGCCCGGATCAAGTCCTCAACCTGCCACATATAAAGCAGATATTCAGCGATATTCTCTTTTCTTTTTTGTCTAGCTATTATCATATCGGCAAAGATAAACTATATTCCGATAACGCTTGATAAAAATCCGCGTCTTTAACGCCTAACTGCCGGCAAGCCAAACGTGCCGCATTCAGATTGATCAAGAAATAGCGATTGGGAATCCGTACCGGATAGTCTCCGTAGCGAGTATGCAAAAAAGTCTGCCCGTCTTTCTCCACGACCGGATGTTCCTCAAAAGGGATAGCGGTGATATCGCTCCGGACGTCCCCTGCCAACTGACTGACAGTATCATCACCTCCAAAATAAATCAATTTCCCTTCCCGCTCAATAGAAACGGAGAAAGATTGATAAGTGGATAAATAGGCCTCTGGAGTCGCATGATCCGTCTCGGTAGACCAAGATAAATTCGTCAGGATGGCGATATGCGGACGATAGAATTCCAATTGGAAACGCTTGTCCAAGGCAGAGGTGATATGCTCATCTCCTTCGATCAAAGCGATACGTGCCTCATAACTCAAATGTACCCGATTCGGAAGCGAGTCCACCTTGCTAGTCAACGCATAGTCGAACGCCAACTTTTGCCGGCGCAACGCACAGACCATCATGGAAATAATTGTCTTCTTTCCACGACTACCCGCCACAACAACCCGAGTTTTCGACCGAGTCCGTTGAAATATAAATTCCGGAATGGATTGGATTAACACCCCCAATTCCTTCGCACGCAATAATTCCGGGTTATCTTGCTTTACTTTAGCACCCAAAACCACCGAGTGAATATCTTTTATTAATTTCTCCGGAAACCACCCATCCCCATAACAGGTACAGCCTGCGTTATGAAGTCTTCCTATCATCTCTTCAGTCAGACCACAACCGGAAGCGCTTACCTCATATCCTTTTTCTCGAAGTGCTAGGGCTAGATCTAAAACCAAAGGTTCGGTTACGGAGATCAAATGAACTTTTCGCATCGTTTTGATTTTAGCGCAAAAGTACGACTTTTATAAATACCTTCGGCACAAAGAAGTGAAAAATTAGATGCCCTCGATATGTTTAATGGTCGTAGTGTCTTCTTTTCGTGAAGCCTCGACCAGCCTTTCCTTCGAGATTATAACCGGAGTATGTATAAATTCCGGAACATTAAACGAGAACAGGGAGCATTCATAATAATCCGGAGATGCTTGCGGTAACAAGAAAGGTTTACCGCACTGCCCCCGCTCATTCACATGTACCAAATACGGGCGTGTGAAAAGCCCATCGTTCCGGCGGCTGGAAAAGACAAACCAACGACTATTGCCGCTCCAAGAATGATAGCTCTCTACATCCGGGCTATTCACTTCCGGCAAAGAATCGATTGCCCCGGTAGACAGATCCAGCATATACAAATCCGCATCCTTATGCCAAATAGAGAAATTGCCATAATCGGACACCGTATAAAGTAGCCGCTTCCCATCCGGGGAGACTCTCGGGAACTTAACACTCCGGCCCGCTTCCCTCGCATTATATAAGGTATCCACTTGGGTTCCAATCGAACCGTCTTCCGGATCAAAAGCGACTCGTAGCAGGTTATACCGGACATCCCGATAATTTTCCGGCATACAGACAGAATCCGCCGAACAGAACAGCAGATAGTTACCATCCGGAGTAAAAGTGGGAAAAGTCTCATAACACGCCATGGAAGCCAATAATGGCGAACTGAATACCCTCTCCTTCTCCGTGTCATAGATCAGCACGTCCGATTCCACGTCATATACCTCAATCCGATTCTCATCGGAAAGATGGAAGTCTTGGTGGGTCTCATTGGTAGAAAAAGCGACATACCGGCCGGATGGATGCCAATACGGATAAACGAACGAAGCCGGCTTACCGTCCCGTTCCAACGCAATCGTCTTTACCTGCCGATGATCAATCAAGTAAGTCCCATTATGAGAACCCCGCTGATGAAAAAGCATTTGTTCCCCTTGTCGCTCACAAAAGGCATGGCAGTTCATACAACTATTATTTGTCGATTGGTTATCAAGAATAGACTTTTCAACATAGTTTTCAACACATCGTTGATAAATCCCCATCTCGTTCCACATCCGATATCCGGGAAAAATACGGCGATACACCAAATAAGCGTCAACGGAATCTCTTGACACATAGATAGGGAAACTCATTTGTTTCCAATCACTTTGAGGTTCTCGAAAATAAACCGTCACATCTATTTGTTTTCCTTGTGCGTCCTGCGATAAGACCTTCCAATCCGTTTCCGGCAGGTTGAAAGCACCATGATCGGCTGCGATTATCAACTCCCCATTCATAGTTTTCAACCGAATTATCCCCTGTAGCTGTTGATCAACCAACTTGAAATTGGGAGGGGCCATATTGACCGGTACAGTAACTTCCCTGTAATCCGGAAACACGTCAGTTTCTCCTTGTTCCGCTTGCGCAGGAACTTCCGGTCTACAAGCCACAAGTCCCAAAAGACAACCTATAATCCAACAGATAGATAATCGCTTCATTGTTCTTCTCCTTTAAAGATCTTGAAATAGTAATAATACCAATAGGTATCTCCAAATTGTCGATACATCGAGGACACATCCACTTGGTTGGCAGATCGTCCCAAAACCTGCTTGAATTCCCGGTATCGATCTACGATCTCCGGCTGTATGGAATAGGAGGAAAGCGATATACTGTCTTTGTCCGCCAACAACAATCCGGCTTCTTGGAAATGCCGGGGTATCGGTTCCCCCTTCATGAAAGGTGTCTCTTCCAAGAACCGGCCAAATGCATCCAGCTTCTTACCCAACAAATAATAACATCCCCGGTATTCCCAACCGATCCGATGATCCGGAAGATTGTATCCACTCCATAAGGAATCGACAGGTACGGACAAACTCAGTCGATCTCTTTTCTCAACAGGCATATATTTGTCACTCAACTCCGGATCTTTATCCTTTAATTCCGGATGTACCAGATAGGTAGCATAACGGCAAGCCCAATCTTTATAGAATGGCATAGCGGCAAGCAAGTCCAAATATTTCTTGGCCAGCGCCACCTCACCCCTAATCAGACAAACTTGCACGAAACGTTGCATCATGCGGGCACTCCCTTTACGTTTGGCTTGCGTAAATCCGTCCATCGCAAAGCTTTCAGACAAAGAGACATCGCCAACAAGAAAATGAACATCGCTCAATAAACGATCCATGTAAAAGGTCTGATTCCAATCGGCACATAAGCTTTTCGTTCCTTTCTGATCGAAAGTAAACATCCGGTCGGCCAATTCTCCCTTATGGGCCAACGACATATTCAAATAGTTTAAGCTAACATAATTATAGATCTGCTTTCCCCGGTACTTATCAATAATAGCGTCCCATTGCCTCTCCCGGGCTAAGAAAGAGAGCTCGTCAAGCATCATGCGTTGCGCATGCCAAGGTTCCGGCAGGCAAAACCGGATGGATACCAGCGCCGTGATCAGACAAACAACAAGGGCTACCCGATCCATCCATTTACTCTTCTCGCCAATCACCGGAACAAAGCGAGCGAATAAAGCAACACCGACAATCGAAAGGGTAAAGAAAGTCCATACACGATACATATAATAATGAGGTAATCGCTGTATCTCCAGATAGGCTTCCGGCATCCATCCATCAGACAAAGGTACAGGAATCCCTAACCATCCGCTAAACAAATAGATAAAAAGCGCTGGGATCAAGCAGGCAGCGGCGGCCAATCTTTGCCGCGACGTTTTGTAGCGGAGTAAGGCTAACAGCGTATATAAGAAAGCGTAACAGACAGATAGAAGCCCGGTCAGCCCACATAAAAAAAGTGTAGAGGCAATTCCGTATCCGGCAATAGAACCCGCCCTCCGCACCTTTAGCGAGACCGACAAAGCTAAAAGCATCAAAACCACGCCAACCGTCCCGTCCACCAAATACTCCCCATGAATACTCATCTTAACCAGATACAGGACCGGCAATAAAGAAAGGAACAGCAGGTAGGTCTTGTCAGAAAAACAACGCAAGATCCTATAGACCATAAACCCGCAACCAACGAGTAAAACCGTATGGAGAACCACCGCCGACATAGGCTGCCGGTAGTATTGAATGATCCATTGCCCGGCGACAGCGCAAAATCCTCCCGGCTGAAAAAGGAACTCCCGGATATACCACCACTCAGGTATAAACAATTGCATCTCCTCCTGACCGACAAACACAAACACGCCAAAAAGCAGGAAATAATAAAAAATAGCAGCTGTCGAAAAAGACCAGAAAAGCGTTTGTTTCCAGTTCATATACTTAATAGATTATTATTCCACCAACCATCGCTCGATGTTACGGGTCACAGAGGAGAAGTTCACGCCGATCTTAAAAACTTGCCGTGGATCACTCGCAAAGGGAAGCGCATACTGTCTCTCCTCTATCTGGCGCAACGCCTCCTCGGCGGTGCCGTTCAGCTTGAATTCCATCACGTAGATATAGCGATCGGTCTTCAGAACGAGATCAATACGCCCTTGTGAGGTATGATATTCCACCTGCGTATAAAGTCCAACCAACTTAAATACGATAAAAAGCACGTTCCGGTAATGCAACTCCGTATCACGCTCCGGCTTCTGACCGGCGATCACCTCATAGGGTGTATCAGCGAAGAAGCTTTGTAAACGGCGGAAGAACGCATCGTAATCACCGGAGCGTATCTCTCGTACGAATTGCCCGATCTCGAAAGGGGTCTTGGGGGCACTAACACTCGTGTAAAATGGAAGGAGATATTTCACGAAACCCTCTTCCACTTCCCGGTTCGGGAAACCTAGCCGGTAGATACCAAATTCAGGATCGTAATCCTTGATCGTCAAGTAACCACTCTGGTAGATTACGGGAACGGGATTTTTCGAGGCAGCATCGATACTGTTCAACACATCCGCATCAGTCTCCGTGTTCGCCATCTCGTAAAGGTCGTAATGGGTATGCTTGAGTAATTCAACGAGGTAAGAGGGCGTACCGGTCTCGAACCAATAATCTCCGAACTCCATCTTGGCGAAGGTATTCAATAGGCTAAAGGGATTGTATATTCCCGCAGACTTGGCGGTAAAATGGTATCCGTCATAGCGCTCCTTGAGTTTCTGGCTGGTTTCCTCATAATCCAGTTCCTGTGTCTCAGCCAGCTCCTTCAACTCCTCTTCTAGGTAGGCATGTATCTCTTTCTCCGTGATGCCACATATCTCGACGTAGCGATTGTCCATCGAGATATCCATAAGGTTATTCAAATCGCTGAACACGCTTACCTTACCAAACTTCGTCACCCCTGTCAACAAAGCGAAACGAATGGCTCTATCCATCGTCTTTAACACGCCGTAGAAAGGCTTCAACATATTCCGCAATTGCGTTTGCGTCTTTTCATCGTGCAGGTTTTGCAGCAAAGGCTTGTCGTACTCGTCAATCAATATCACCACGCGATGCCCGGTCTGGCGGTAAGCCTGTTCTATCACATAACTGAAACGTTCCTCCAAGGCACGATCCTGTTTCTCCGTTCCATATAAAGCCTCCCATTTCTCCAAGAACTCATTCAAGATACTAGTCAGAGCGGCAGTATCTTTATAATGACGAGCATTCAAGTCCAAATGCAAGATCGGATATACCTCCCAGTCTTTCTCCAACCGTTCCATCGCCAACCCCTCGAACAGCTCCCTCTTCCCTTGGAAATAGGCCTCCAACGTAGATAGCAAGAGACTCTTGCCGAAACGCCGCGGACGACTCAAGAAATAGTAACTTCCGGTCTTAGCCAACTGATAAATCAAAGCTGTCTTATCAATATAGAGATAACCGTCTTTACGGATCTTCTCGAAGTTCTGTATGCCGATAGGATAAATTGTCTGGTTCATAGCGATGATCGTTTAGATATACTTACCATGAACAAAGATAGACATTCCTTTTTATCGGAACAAGATAAGAACATATGATCTCAAAAACTTTCCTTGACAATACGCTTGACTGGCAGGAAAAAACGCTCGATCAAACGCAATTCCTCCCATTTTGAATAAGAACTAATAGCAGATCAAAATTATATGCCAGAAAACGCAGTAGTACTTACTTCGTCTACAAATATATACTTACTTGCCCGATGAAGTATATATTCTCCGGTTAAGTAAGTACTACTGCGTTTTCCACACCATATCAAAAAAAGGAGGTATGCCCAACTGACATACCTCCTTTTTTATATTAAGTTTAACTTATTAATATCCCGGGTTCTGTTCCAACAACGGGTTCGCACCCAATGACAATTGATGCAATGGATAACGATTGTATTTCTCATCGTTCGTAGCCTTATGATCCCACCAATCCTCTGTCACATATGCGTCCCAACGGATTAAGTCCGTGCGACGACGGGCCTCGCGCAAGAACTCTTGCATCCATTCCTTCAGCATACGGTATTTATCCAAATTGGCAGCGGTAACAGGATCCGGGTCGTTTCCACCCTCGAAGTTACGCTTACGGATGGAGTTGATGATATCGGCCGCACCATTCTTATCGCCCAAACGCATCTTACATTCCGCCAAAGTATAATAGATCTCTGTCAGACGAATTACAGGACAATCTGGGTTGAAACGTTCCTTGAACTCATCTTGATTAGGCAGAGGACTAAATTTAAGAACACGCACGCCTGAGTTCTCCTCTGCATCGGCAATCGTAGAAGTCAGATCCTTAAGACTGGCTACCGTATTGCCCACCTGGCTGATATGAGCGATCTGGTCTACGACATTCAAGACCTTGCCGGCATACTCGCGGGCACCCAAGCATTTGTACTCGGGGAAATCCGGGTTTTGCAACTCACCAACGATAAACATACCACGGTATTTGCGACCACCCTCATATACATACTGCTGCTTACGGATATCCTTGTCGTTGAATGTCTCGTATGGATTACCTACGTTAAACTTATACAAGTTACCCTCCGGATCGCGACTAGGGCATAGGCAAAGCCCATTATTACCACTAGCATCCTGCAAGCCCCCTAAGAAATCCTTGAAATTATAGGGAAGAGTGAAGGCAGTCAAACCACCATCCGTCTCACCTTTGGCATTCTCGGAAGGTACTGTCCAGATAATCTCCGGGCAAGTCTCATTACCCCAACCAAAGATCTCGGTGAAATGGTTGGCCAATTTATACTGACCATACTTTCCATCGATAATATCCTGACAAATCTTAGCGGCCTCCTCATACATCGGTTTATTGATATACGATTCAGCGTTGAAATACAAACGAACCTTCAAAGCCGCAGCCACAGCACGATGGATAACGTTCGTCTCGGGTGCTCCCAAGGTCTCCTTCAACGGAAGATTCGGCATAGATACATCCAACAAGGAGTCGATAAAATGGAAAGTCTCCACATCTGTAGCACGAGCCTTCACATCCTCCTTCGTAGATGTGTAAAGAGGCATACCACCAAACATGTCCAAACCATCCAAATAAAAAGAGGCAGCCAATACGTTCAACTGATTAATCATTGATACACGATCCTCCTCAGTCAAGCCCACCGATACGAAATCGATATTCTCCAAATCCTCCAAGGCACTCCACGACTGAGCCACACCCATCGTCGTCAAGTCCCATCCATCCTTCATCGGGCTCATATCATCCATAAAATGATGATGATGCATGTTCTGATAAACGGCGCCATCAAACCAGTCATTACCACGAGTAGGCACACACATAGCATCAGTTCCCACTTCCATCAAGCGCACACGAGCGTCGTTATGAGCTACCCACCAACGCCAATGCGTAAAAGGACGATTAAAACGCGACCAAATCGCGTCTGCATTCGTATAATACGTGTCGGGAACAACCTGCGAATAGAAGGTAGGATCCACATCACATGAGGTACCCAGCAGCAAGCAAGCAGCCCCGGCTACCATCCAATTTGTTATCTTGCTAATTTTCATTTTCTTCTTACCTTTTTTAGAATGTTACTTGAATACCTAAAGTGTATGTGCGGACAATCGGGTCACAGTTCCAAACCTTATCGGTACCACCTGTCCAGCCTGTGATATCTACCTCTGGATTATGTCCGCTATATCCTGTAATAGTCGCTACATTGCCGACAGTTCCATATACGCGCAGACGCTCTGCCCATTTTGTATACTTATTCAACGCCAATGTATAACCTAACGTAATCGCATCTATCTTCAAGAACGAGCCATCCTCCAAGAAGTAATCGCAAAGCTGCTTCACGCCGCGAATGTCCTTAAACTTCGGATCGTCAAGCGCCGGTTTCCAAAGATTCCACTGGCCGGCACCACTCTGTCCCTGGATACCCAAGTACATCGGATAAGTATTCAAGACATCGAAACCTATCCAACTACGCATATTAATACCCAAGTCAAAATTCTTATAAGTAAAGGTATTGTTCCATCCCATCATCACCTTGGGCAGATAATTACCGATATATTGTTTGTCGTCTACACTCTTCTGGGAAGCAGGTATAACCTCACCATCCTTATTGTACAAAAGGAAGTCTCCTTTATCGTCGAATCCAGCGAATTTCCACATATGGAACGCACCGATCTCTGCCCCCTCTTCAATACGAGCGGCATCGCCCGGCCATCCCGGTTCATCCATAGCGTTACCATCCATACGTGAATTGTTGCCATACATCGTAAGGATCTTACCCGAGTTATGGCTCATATTCAAGCTGGAAGTCCAAGTGAAGTCCTTATTCTGGATGATGTCACCACCAACCTCGAACTCCCATCCTTTACTCTCCATCTCGCCAATATTCTGCCATTGCTTGCCATTTGGATACGGTGGCTGTGGAACATTCACCTCGTAGATCATACCATCGATCTTACGACGATAGTAATCGAACTTACCATACATACGGTTGCCAAAGAATGAGTAGTCCACACCGATATTCCACTCCTTCTTCTCCTCCCATCCCAAATAAGGATTCACGTTAGAGCTCGGACCATAGACATAAGCCCAGCTTCCACTAGGAAGCATCCAGTATTGGTCGCGGCTCAACGTATTAGCCATATAGGAAGCATCGAAGTCGTTATTACCTGTAACACCATAACCAAAACGAACCTTCAAGTCGCTCACCCAGTCAAACTCCTTCATGAACTCCTCGGCAGATACACGCCAACCTCCGGACAACGCCCAGAAGTTACCCCAACGGTTCTCGGCGGCAAACTTTGATGATCCCTCATGACGGATTGTGGCAGAAACCATATATTTGTCATTGTAAGAGTAGTTGGCACGAGCATACAATGCAAACAGGCGCTCTGTGATATTCTTACCTGATCCCATGGCAGCCTTACCATCTGTCAGATATGAACCCGCACCTAAGTCCCAATATTTCAGTCCCTCAACACCGAAGTCATAGTTCTCAGCATTGAAATTCTCTCCATTCTTCTCGAAATAAGAGTAACCAGCAACGGCATTCAAGCTATGGCCACCCTTGAACTCCTTCAGATATGTGAAGTAACCCTCAGATGTAAGGTGCTCAGTCTTTGAGAACTCAAGTTTAGCCCAACCGCCACGGTTGTTTGTCACCTCATCGCGGTGGTAACGAGAGCGGAACTGGTGGAGCTCCCACTGACGGTTCTCGTAACCCAATGTCTGAGAATAGCTCAATCCCTCAATGGGCTTGATGTTCAACTTCATTGTAACCTCAGGCTTGAACCACTTGTCCAATCCCTCATAGTCGGTCAACATACGGTCGGCTACGATATTATAGTCCAATGTCTCGCCAGTCCACACATTATAGCCTGTCGGGCTTTCCGGGTCAAATGGCGAACGAGTCGGGTTATTATACAACGCCTGCTTGAAGTTTGCCTTCTTATCCTCATCCGATCCATCGGAAGTACGAGCAGTCTGACGATAATCCACGATCGGACGGATCTCTAACCAACCATCGAACAGCTTAAAGTTTGCATTCAAGCGTCCACCATAGTCCTTACGGTTATCCTTAATCGTGATGCCTTCGTTGGTCTCATAGAAGAAAGAGGTGTACACTTGTGCGTTCTCGGTACCTAGCTCCAAAGAGAGGTGATGTTTTTGCGAGAAGTTATCCTTCTGCAAAAGAGCGTCCCACCAATCAGCGTTCTGCCCGTAATCAGTGATATTCACGTCCGTACGATTGCGATATTCATCGGCGGTCATCATATCCGGACGGCCATAGTTTTGTTTCTTCGAAAGCTCAGTACTATAATTCAATTTTACTTTACCATTCGTGTTAGAACCACTCTTCGTTGTGATCAAGATCACACCCGAAGCAGCACGTGTACCATAGATCGCACCAGCGGAAGCATCTTTCAGCACATCGATAGATTTGATATCGTCTTGGTTCAAGGCACGAATATCACCTCCCGGGAAACCATCGACAACGATCAATGGAGCCTTACCAGAGTTGATAGAGGTCAAACCACGCAACTGGATCGTGGTCGTACCATTGGCACTACCATTATTTTGCAAGATCAAACCGCTGATCTTACCTTGCAAAGAGCTGGTGATATCGGCACCACCCACACCCTTCATCATATCGCCGGCAGACAATGAGGTAACGGAGCTGGTCACTTGCTTCTTCTCCATCGTACCGTAACCTACGACCACGACCTCTTCAAGAGCCTGGGAATCTTCCGACAACGTAACATTTATAACACTTTGACTGCCAACCGGGACTTCCTTGGTCGTGTAACCGATATAAGAGATTTCCAAAACAGCGTTTGCGGGCACATCTTGCAACGTAACCGAGCCGTTCATGTCGGTTACGTTACCGATAGTAGTTCCCTTGACCAACACGTTCGCGCCGATCAACTCACCCATTGAATCTGAAACCTTAACCGTAATAGTCTTACCATTTTGCATGACCGATTCAACATTCGGTCCGTAGTTGTGCGAGGGTTCCACAGCCGCCAATCCTTGAAAGGAGGCCATACATAGGAATCCCGTGGTAAGCATCATAACACTTGGTTTGAACAAGCTTAAACACAATTGCTTGCTCTTCTTACTACATTTTTCCATCTTTATTATTAAATGGTTATAATTAATTGAGATTAACAATATTCAAACACCAAAAACCTACTTTCTGCTATCTCTGAGCGCAGTCCCTAATAAAAATGACTAGCTAAAACGTTCGTTTAGACTAGTCGTCCGCAAAGTTAACCATTAATTTAAATTAAGCAACATTCATTTAAATCATTTTTCGATTCTATTAGTAATAAGACTTATAATCAACACATTACATCCAATATTAAAATTGTGTCAAATGCACTATCCCATCCATCAAAATGACTAGTCTAAACCAACGTTTAAACCAGTCATTTTCACATTTATTATACTATTGAGTATGATAAAAACCATACCTTTACTCCCCCAAAGAAAGAATGCAGAAACCATGAAACTACAAATCATCGATACCGGCTACTTCTACGCCGACGGAGGCGCCATGTTCGGGGCCATTCCTAAAAGTGCTTGGAGCCGTCGCTATCCGAGCGACGAGACAAATGGTTGCGTGCTCGCCATGCGTAGCCTTGTCATAAAAACAGATGACGGACGCATCGTCCTAGTAGATAACGGAGCGGGAAATAAACACTTAAAACAACTAAGTTATTACCGCTTCTTCAACTTGGTAGACCTCGGCACGGAATTACGAAACCGAGGAATTCAACCGGAGGAAATCACGGATGTTGTCCTCACCCATCTCCATTTCGATCATTGCGGTTATACCACGCAAAAGGATGAATCTACCGGACATTTATTTCTCTCATTCCCAAACGCGAACCACTGGGTTAGCCGCAAGCAATGGGAGAATTTCCTTCATCCGAACGCCTTGGAGAGAGATTCCTATTTCATCGAGAATATGCAAGCCGTCGCAGACGCTAATTCCTTACGGCTGCTAGATGCCGACACATCGATTTGCCCCACTATAGAGCTACGCCTGTACGATGGGCACACTCCGGGACAAATTGTTCCCTATATCCATACGGAGGACCGGACCTTTGTCTTTGCCGGGGATGTTATCCCCCTTGTAGCCAGCGTATCTCCGGAATGGATCTCGGCTTACGATACGTATCCGATCACGTCATACAACGAGAAACTGCGCATGCTTGCCGAAGCCGCCGAAAAAAGGCAAGCGCTCATCTACTGCCATGACGCTTACATCCGCTGCACAACCGTAAAACGTGTGAATTCTTATTATAAGAAAGACAAGGAAATACCTCTCAAGAAGACGTTTCTTTTCCCTTAGTCCCTAGCCCTTTTCCCTTTAGACCTTAGGTGTTTCTTCCATATTCCTTAGACATTTCTTATAGAAGTATTCATCATCCACCAGCCGTTGCATGATCGTCTACCAACTGTTGGATGATCATGCAACAGCTGGTGGACGATCATGCACCAGTTGATAAATAGTCTATATATATAGACAAAATCCCTAAGGTTATCGCATCAAAAGTGTAAAAGCATTAGATAAAACGGCTAATTCTATTTATCTTTGGGCGGTGATACTGAATCAATTATTGTTTTACATTCTAAACTCTAAACACATGAACAGCCTAAGCAAACTAGCGCTCGTCCTGACATTTTGCACGGGAATGATCGCTTGCTCCGGTGGTAAGGCCGTAAAAGGAGATTACGGAGTAGTGCCTTTGCCACAAGAAGTAACATTGACGAACGGAAATCCTTTCGTCCTAAGTCCATCCACGAAGATATTTTATCCGGAGGGCAATGATAAGATGAAGAAGAACGCCGAGTTCCTCGCTTCTTATATCAAGGAAATCACGGGCTATGAATTAGCAACCGCTACCGGCCAGCCCGGTAAGGGGATCAGCCTCGTTATCGACCAAAGCATCCAGAATCCGGAAGGATATCAACTGACCGTTAGCGATAACGGGATACGGATCGCCGGAAGTACGGATGCCGGCGTATTTTATGGTATCCAGACATTACGTAAATCGATCCCGGCCACGGCCCAAGGGATGAACGTAGAATTACCGGCAGCTACCATCAACGACTATCCCCGTTTTGCCTATAGAGGCATGATGCTGGATGTCAGCCGCCATTTCTTCCCCGTGGATTCGGTAAAGACGTATCTCGATATCCTTGCCTTGCACAACCAAAATACGTTCCACTGGCATCTGTCCGATGACCAAGGTTGGCGTATCGAGATCAAGAAATATCCGGAATTGACACAGATCGGATCTAAACGCAAGGAAACCGTGATCGGCCATAACTCCGGAACATATGACGGAAAAGAATACGGGGGCTTCTATACACAAGACCAGATTCGCGATGTCATCGACTATGCCGCCGAACGCCATATCACGATCATCCCGGAAATCGATATGCCGGGACATCAATTGGCAGCCTTGGCTACTTACCCGGAACTGGGATGCACCGGGGGCCCTTATGACGTATGGGGCCAATGGGGAGTAGCCGACGACGTGATCTGCGCCGGAAACGAGAAATCCATGCAATTCCTAGAAGACGTATTGAGCGAGGTCATCGATCTTTTCCCGTCCGAATATATCCATGTAGGTGGTGATGAGTGCCCGAAGGTACGTTGGGAGAAATGCCCGAAATGCCAAGCTCGCATCAAGGCGGAAGGTATCAAGGGAGATAAGAAGCATTCCGCCGAGGAATATTTGCAAAGCTACGTGATCTCCCGCATGGAGAAATTCGTGGAGAGCAAAGGACGCCATATCATCGGCTGGGACGAGATCCTAGAAGGAGGCTTGGCCCCGAATGCCACGGTAATGAGCTGGAGAGGCATGGATGGAGGTATCGAGGCCGCCAAGCAAAAGCATAACGTAGTCATGACACCGAATACATATGTATATCTGGATTACTATCAATCAGCGGATACGGATCTTGAGCCCGAAGCTATCGGTGGTTACTTGCCGTTAGAGAAAGTATATTCTTTTGAGCCGACAGCCGGTATCTCTCCTGAAGACCAGAAGTACGTGATCGGGGCGCAAGCCAACCTCTGGACGGAATATATCCCGACCTTCTCACAGGTAGAATACATGATCATGCCCCGTATCGACGCCGTAGCCGATATCCAGTGGAGCGATCCGTCCAAGAAAGATTATCAGACGTTCCTGCCCCGTGTGGCCCGCATGACACAACTTTACGATCGCTTGGGATATAATTACGGAAAGCATATCTTCGATATTAACGCCTCCCTGACCACCAATACGGAGAACGGAACACTCGACATAGCCTTGACGAAGTTGGGTGAAGGAGATATCTATTATACGGTAGACGGTAGCGATCCTACGATCGCCAGCATCAAGTATGAAGGCCCGGTACAGATCAACCAAGATTGCGAATTCAAGGCGATCGTTGTCCGTCCGAACGGTACGAGCCGCATCTTCTCAGAAGATATCTTCTTCAATAAAGCGACGATGAAGCCCATCACCTTGAAAGAGCAACCCAGCAAAGGATACGTTTTCAACGGGGCACAGGTATTGGTAGACGGCTTACGTGGAGGTAGTAATTACAAGACCGGCCATTGGCTGGGTTTCCAAGGAAAAGACCTTGACGCCACGATCGATCTAAAGGAACCAACCGAAATCCAGAAGGTATCTTTCAATACGAATGTGGTGAAAGGCGATTGGATCATGGGAGCCTCCGCCGTAACCGTAAAGGTATCCGACGATGGCAAGAATTTCAAGGAAGTAGCTTCCAAGAAAATCCCGGAGCTAACCCAAAACGACAAGGACGGTTTATATCCCCAAGAGATATCCTTCGCCCCGGTAAAGGCCCGCTATGTCGAGGTTATCATCAACAGCAGCAAACTACCAAAATGGCACGGTGGCGCCGGAAGTCCCGCATTCTTGTTCGTAGATGAAATAGAAATCTTATAAGATAATGATACAGCGAGATGGCTGAGAGATACCTGCCATCTCGCTTTCTTATCTTATACTAAATAACAAATATCATGATAAACAAAAACATCTTAATTCTTTCAGCCCTATGCTCCTGTTGCTCACTATGGGCGGACGAGGTTGTCGTGCGACATTATAATTACGCCGGCCCTTACGAGGTGAAGAAACCTTTCCTAGCAGATAGCCTGGATGTAAACAGTAAGAGATTCTCAGACAAGGAACTATTGAACACGACCGTTCCTTTCTGCAACCTTTCCCAAAGCGGACAAACCCTTGGCGCGGCGTCTTCCGGAGAGCTGACCTTGCCAACCTCGGCCTCTTCCTACGCGCTACATTTGGTTTCCTTCTACCTGAATAGTGACCGCTATACAAAAGGTACCTTAAGGATCAATGGCCCTGAGATTTCAGAAGTCTACGTGGATGGACAACCCATAAAACTAACCCAAGGAGAAGCCTCGTTGACCTTGGAGCCGCGACGCTATGAAATCGTAATTAAATATTTATCCGAGAGCCACAAAGAGAATGCCTTAAAAGTCTCATTCAACCCGGAAAAAGACGCGGTGGTAACCGCGACCGTCAATCCGGAGAAACGTTATACATTAAGTGATGTATTTGATGGTAAACGCATCCAATCCGCCAGCCTGTCCCCGAATGGAAAATTCATTATCGTCTCCTATCAAGAAACCTATCCCGGCGGAAAGCAGTCCTCATTTACCCAGATACTAGACAAGGCTACCGGTTCCGTATTGGTTGAGAACGGACAGAGCTTACGCTGGATGCCTAAAAGCAATCTGGCCTATTACACCCGGAAAGGGATGAAAGGCACGGAATTGGTGACCTTAGACCCTACCAGTAAAAAGGAGAACATCCTTTCCAGCCAATTGCCTGAAGGTTCTTTCAGCTTCGGGCCTACCGAAGACTATCTATTATTCTCCATACGGGAGAAAGGACCGCAAGAACGAAAAGAGATCCAAGAGATACTGGTGCCGGATGATCGCCAACCGGGATGGAGAAACCGTATGTTTATCCATAAATATGACCTGCGAACCGGATTGTTCCAACGGCTCACCTATGGACATACTTCTACTTACATCAACGATGTATCTCAAGACGGCCACTATCTGCTATTCAGTCGCAGGGAACCGAATTTAACGGAGCGCCCTTTCTCACGTACATATATATATAAGATGGATCTACGAACCATGCATGTGGATACCCTTATAAAAGGTGAGAAATTCGTAAGCCGTGCCGTTTTCTCCCCAGATGCCACCCAATTACTCGTTGACGCGTCTGGAGAGGCTTTCGATGGTATCGGATTAAAGATCAAAGAAGGACAGACATCGAATACGAGCGACGGGCAATTATTCCTATACAATATAGCAGATAAAAGTATAAAGCCGCTTACGAAAGATTTTGACCCCTCTGTCGATTCCTACGAGTGGAACGCCCTCGATAAACAAATCTATATCACGGCGAAAGATAAGGACCGTGTTCGCATGTATAGTCTAAACCCGTCCAACGGAAAGATTAAGCAACTTCAAGCCAAGGAAGATGTCATCTCCGATTACTCCATCGCCAATCAAGCTTTCGAAATGGTTTATTTCGGATTAAGCGCTTCCAATTCCCAAAGGCTTTATACCTATAACCTGAAAAACGACGCCTCTTCCTGCTTGATCGATCTCTCCAAAGAGATCTTGAGAGACGTCACTTTAGGAGAAGTGCAAGATTGGAATTTCGTTTCCGCCCAAGGGGATACGATTTACGGCCGCTTCTATCTCCCTCCTCATTTTGATGCGACCAAGAAATATCCGATGATCGTGAATTATTACGGAGGAACAACCCCTACGGCCCGGGTGATGGAGAGCCGTTATCCTTCGCATGTATACGCCGGTTTAGGGTACATCGTCTACATCATACAACCCAGTGGAGCGACTGGATTCGGCCAAGAGTTCTCCGCACGCCATGTCAACGCATGGGGTAAACTTACCGCTGACGAGATCATCGAAGGCACGAAAAAGTTCTGTGAGGAGCATCCTTTTGTCAACACGAAGAAAATCGGTTGCATGGGGGCTTCATACGGAGGTTTCATGACTCAATACCTACAAACAAAAACAGATATATTCGCGGCGGCCATGTCTCACGCGGGAATCAGCGACATCACCAGCTATTGGGGAGAAGGTTACTGGGGATATTCATACAGCTCGTTGGCTAGCGCTAACAGTTATCCATGGAATGCCCGGGATATGTACACTTTACAAAGTCCGCTGTTTAACGCAGACAAGATCAATACCCCGATCTTGTTCTTACATGGAACCGCAGACACGAATGTTCCGATTGGAGAGAGCATCCAGATGTTTACCGCATTAAAATTATTGGGTAAGCCTACAGCGTTTGTCCAGGTAGAAGGAGAAAATCACCATATATTGGATTATGACAAACGAATATTGTGGAATAACACGATTTACGCATGGTTCGCTAAGTGGTTGAAAGATCAACCGGAGTGGTGGGACGCATTATATCCTCCGAAAAGCCTATAAAAATCAAAATAGGTCACTCTATTCACATATATCTAAAGAGTATCTTTATTAGATACTCTTTTTTTATTTAAATACATTAGATAGTATTTATGAAACACCTTAGTCTCCGAAGAACTTCATGAGGGTAAGGTACTTTGGTGTTACTTCCTAGCATTGATGCGGGATTGAGTTAAAAATAATTTGCATATTAATACTATATATTAATACTAGAATGTATTAAATTAACATATAACTTAAAATAATCCGTATTGACAAAGTTTCGTGTAAGTTTATTTTTATTGTCAATATGTTTGTTTATTGCAAATATATCTTTATATTTGCCGTACAGCCATTAAAATAAAATGCTTGCTGTAAATAGTACAATTAGACATAACAGATGTTTACATAGGTTGTATGTTCTATAATTTATTAAGATATTTATAATAATTAATAAATATTGAACGGAAAAGTGATTTAGTTCTTCGGAAACTAAGTCAATCGACTAAGTGGCAACAATTGATTACAACGATCTATTTATTAACAAATTAAACAAAAAGTATGTGTCTATGAAAAGGTTGACTTATCTATTACTATGCTTGTTTGCAAGTATAGCGTTCGCAACGGCTCAGACCACGAAGGTGACCGGTACGGTTATCTCGGCGGAAGACGATGGACCTATCATTGGAGCCTCTATCGTAGTAGCTGGTACTACTACCGGTACTGTAACGGATTACAACGGAGCGTTCACCTTGGATGTTCCTTCTAACGCGAAAAAGCTAATCGTTTCCTACATCGGTATGAAATCTGTGGAAGTGGCAGTAAAACCAATCATTAAAGTCACGATGGAGTCCGACTCTCAGAACTTGGATGAAGTCGTGGTTGTCGGTTACGGAACTCAAAGAAAAAAGGATGTGACGAGTGCCATATCTAAAGTAGGAGGTGAAGACTTAAGCAACTTGGCAACAGCGTCTTTCGACTCTCAATTAGCTGGACGTGCCGCTGGTGTACAGGTTACGACTCCTAGTGGCGTATTGGGAAGCGGTCCTCAATTCAAGATCCGTGGTATGAGTACGATCAGTTCTAACTCTCAGCCGTTATTCATCGTAGATGGCATGCCGATCGCCACCGGTGATAACGCCGATGGAAAAACCGGCTTAGGAATGGCTTACGCTTCTTACAACGCGATGTCTGATATTAACCCGAATGACATCGAATCCATTGAAATATTGAAAGACGGTGCGGCTACAGCTATCTATGGCTCCCGTGCGGCAAATGGAGTTGTATTGATCACAACTAAAAAAGGCTCCAAGGGACGTACTCAAGTAACTTACGATGGCTATGTAAGCGCAGCCAGCGCAGCTAAATTGCATGATCTTCTGGGAGCGAAAGATTTCGTGACTATCGCTAACGAGAAATACGAGAACTGGGGAATGAAAGGACAGGCTGTTTACGATCCGAACGGACCGGACACAAACTGGAATGATTATATTTTCCGTACAGGTTTCCAGCACAATCATAGCTTATCCGCCAGTGGTGGTACGGATAAAAGCCAATATTATGTATCATTAGGTTTCACGGAACAAGAAGGTATCATTCGCGCCAATGACTTAAACCGTTTGAGCTTAAAGGCAGATTTGACACAACAAGCGACAAAATGGTTACGCATCGGATTAAATGGCCAGATGACCCGTACCCGGGTTAATGGTGTCATGAATGACGAGAATTCATTGGGTGGCGTAGGTTTCGCCGGCACTCGTATGCTTCCAAACGTATCTGTATTCAATCCGGATGATCCTACTGGTTACAATATCGACGCTGAAAACCGTAAGACATTAGGTCGCGGAAGCAACCTTTCCTATATTGATAATGGCATCCAGAATATCGTTTGGGCATTAGACAATAACGTAAACCGTACGACTAATACCCGCACATTAGGTGGTGGATGGGCTGAGATCACATTCATGGACGGATTGACATTAAAAACACAGGCCGGTCTGGATATCTCGAATGTTAAAGATTTCATGGTATGGAATCCGGAATCAGGAGACGGATACGGCTATGGCGGCTTATTGGAAGAAATCAATACCACATACACGAACTGGAACTGGCAAAACGTAATCAACTTTAACCGTACATTCAATGATGTACATAATCTGACGGCGACAGCGGTACAAGAGTATACCCATCAAGAATATGAATATACGGACGCAACCGTGCAACAAATATCCGATGCTTTCTTCACCGACCATATCATTTCCAACACATTTGGTGAGAGATTCGTATCTGGAGGTAAAACGTTTATGGGATTAGCCTCCTATATGTTCCGTGCGAATTACAACTATGATAGTAAATATTATATCGGAGCCTCTGTCCGCACGGACGGCTTATCCAGCCTTCCGACAGACACTCGCTGGGGTACATTCTGGGGAGGATCAGCCGCTTGGCGTATCTCTCGCGAAAAATTCTGGAGCGAATCAACTATTAATGATTGGTTTAACGACTTACGTATCCGTGCCAGCTACGCTACAATCGGAAACTCTGACCTAGGGAATTATTTCCCTTATCTGGGAACTTACGGGGCGAAGAAAGCAGGATCGAATACAGCTATCGCTTGGAACCGTATGGGTAACAGCCAGCTCAAATGGGAAACAACCGAGACTTTCGATATCGGATTGGATGGCTCTTTCTTTAATAACCGCCTGACATTCGAGCTAGCTTATTGGCAAAAGAACTCCAAAGACTTGGTGTTGGAAGTTCCTACAGCACCTACCGCTGGTATTCCTTACAACTCATATTTTGATAATATCGGTAAGATCAAGAACTCCGGTATGGAATTGACAGTTAACGCTACAATCATCGCTACCAAAGATTGGAACTGGCAAACTAATTTCAACTTCTCCACGGCTAAGAACACGGTGAAGAGCTTATATGGCGGAACAGACATCGTAGACAATTACACAATCATTCGTGAAGGAGAGTCATATAGATCTTTATATGGATATGATTATTACGGCGTAAACGCCGCAAACGGTAATCCGATCTGGAGTAAGGCGGACGGTTCATTAGTGCAATTCGACACATTCGGCTCTTACGACTATGCGGAATATGATCCTTCCAATCCTTCGGATGTCTCCAAGGCTTCTTCCTTGGACGCTAGCGACCGTAAGGTATTAGGTTCATCTATGCCTACTTGGTACGGAGGTTGGAATAATACAGTTTCTTACAAGAATTTCGATTTAAATGTATTCTTCCGCTTCTCCGGAGGTAATAAGATCATGAACGCTTCTCGTCAAAGCGCATTGTTCAATATGGATTTCTCCAACAACGGAACAGAAATCTTAGGCCGCTGGGTTTCTCCAGAGCAACCGGGTGACGGCATGACTCCAAAAATCGGTTATGGAGATGCCTCTTCCTTATTCAATGATGGATATACGGATTCACACTTCGTAGAGAGTGGCAATTACCTAAAACTATCTACGTTAGCTTTAGGCTATACACTACCGAAGGCGGTCGTATCCAAACTGAACATGACAAAGATTCGTTTCTATGTTCAAGGACAGAACTTACTCACTATCACAGGTTATTCCGGATTGGATCCTGAGACAAACTCTCGTTTAGGTGTAGATTGGAACGGTATGCCACAGCAACGTTCATTCACTTTTGGAGCGAACATTACATTCTAATTTCACAAACTAAGAAAAGTTACAATTATGTTATACAAGAAATTATATAAAAACATTTCAGTAGTAGCGCTAGGGACAGCCCTATTCTCGCTACCCGTGTTCACCGCCTGCGAAAGCGACGTCGTAGACCTTGAACCTGTTGACAAATTCTCTGAGCTTACGGCATACGGGACAGAAGAACGTTGCGAGTTAGCCGTAGTCGGAGCTTATGATGCCGCACAATGTGGTATGTATATAAATCCGGATGATTATGGCTGGGCACGCGGCTATCCTTTTGGAGCGGCCAGTATATTGCAAGGCGAAATGCGCGGTGAAGATATGAACCTAACCGCCCAATTCTATGATTATACCTATTCCGCAACCTATAACTTGACTACCGCTAATAACGTGGCGATGTGGGAAACCTCTTTCGAGGCTATTAACCGCTATAATACGGTATACGCCGGTATAGAAGGCGCGGTAGCTGCGGGTGTCATAACCGAAGAGAAAGGGAATCAGTACAAAGGAGAATGCCTGTTCTTACGTGCGTTAACCTATCACAACTTGATGATTCATTATGCCTTGCCCTACAACGTAGAAGGTAACAATAACTACGGTATGCCTATTTACACGAAAGCCGTAAACGACCCCAGCCAACTCGCTGAGCAACAAAGCATAGGCCGTTCTACCGTTAAGGAGACTTACGATCAGATATTAAGCGACCTGAATAATGCGGAAAGCATGCTTCCGGACATTATTGATGCTGATAAAATCGGACGTGCGAGCAAAGGTGCCGCCATCGCATTGAAAACGCGCGTATATTTGCATATGCGTGATTGGAACAATGTAGTTACTGAAGCTAAGAAACTGGAAGGCGGACGTTTCATTCTGGAAACCAATCCTGCCACTCCTTTCGTTTCTTACAAAGACAATCAGGAATCTATATTCTCCATTCCGAATGACTCTCAAGATAACGCATCTGTAAATGGAGCTATGTCCGCTATGATGTCTGCCCGTGAAGGTGGCCGTGCGATGTGCCCGACATCCCCTACCCTTTACAACTCCAAATTCTGGAAAGGGGATGACAAGCGTCGTAACCTCGTCCTTTATCGTGCGTCTGACGATTATTACTTCTGTGATAAATACCAGAATCCCCAAACACGTGAAGAGTACGCCCCGATCCTGCGCTATGCCGAGGTATTGCTAAACGAGGCCGAGGCTGCCGCACGTGCGGGAGACAAGACTCTCGCATTGGAGAAATTGAATCAAGTAAGAGACCGTTCTTTGGCCGACCCCGCTACACAAACGTATAAGGCTGGCGATTTCGCCAACACGAAAGCGCTGGTAGAAGCTATCCTTTGGGAACGTCGCATTGAGTTCCAAGGTGAAGGTCGCCGTTGGGAAGACATTCATCGTTTAGCGGCTGACGACTTGCTGCCGTCCGGTGGTATTCCCGCAAAGATCGAATACAACAATGTGAAGAACCAAGGCGCATTCGTTGTTGGTGGAGAAGTGAAAGCAGAATGGTTCGGCAACAGCAAACAGTTCATCCCCTACACAGATAAACGCTTTATTTGGCCGATCCCATTGAATGATATATTAAGAAACCCCACGCTAGCCGCACAACAGAACGCAGGCTGGTAGAATATAGACACACTCTTATTTTTTACTATGCAGGGGACATGAGAGGGCGAGACCGGGAGGTTCCGCCCTCTTTTCTTTTAAAACGTATTGACATAATAATTCACGGGAAATCATTATCTTTGCACTCTCTAAAAGAGGCTTATTCGTTATTTCGTGATAAATACTAATAAATCAACGATATGATTCTATTCTTTCAATCTTCAACAAAGACGGTGCTGGCTGTAGAGGCCGCGCACGCTTTCTCTCCTGAAGACACTCAAAAACTGGTTTGGTTGTTTAGCGAGGCAACTCCTGTTCAATCAGAAACATTGGAAGGCTGGTACGTAGGGCCACGCCGGGAAATGATTACCCCGTGGAGTACGAACGCCGTTGAAATTACCCAGAACATGGGCCTGACCGGTATTTCCCGTATTGAGGAATATTTTCCTGTTTCTTCTGGCGACGCGGATCACGATCCGATGTTGCAACGTATCTACAATGGCTTGAATCAGGAGATCTTCACGATCAGTAAAAAACCGGATCCTATTGTCTATATTGAGGATTTGGAAGTGTACAACCAACAAGAGGGCTTGGCACTAAGCCAAGAGGAGATCGCTTACTTGAACGAGGTAAGCCAGAAGTTGGGACGTAAGTTGACCGATAGCGAGGTGTTCGGTTTCTCTCAAGTAAACTCGGAACACTGCCGCCATAAAATATTCGGAGGTGTATTCATCATCGACGGCGAGGAAAAAGAAAGTTCCTTGTTCAACTTGATCAAGAAGACTTCCGCCGAGAACCCTAATAAATTGGTTTCCGCTTATAAAGATAACGTAGCGTTCAATGAAGGCCCGACGGTAGAGCAATTCGCTCCCCTATCCGGTGACAAACCTGATTTCTTCGCCGTAAAAGATATCAAGACGGTTATCTCCTTGAAAGCCGAGACGCATAACTTCCCGACAACCGTTGAACCGTTCAACGGTGCCGCTACCGGAACAGGTGGTGAGATCCGTGACCGTCTGGGCGGTGGTAAGGCATCCTTGCCGATAGCGGGAACAGCTGTCTACATGACTTCTTACCCGCGTACGGAAGGCGCTCGCGAATGGGAGAAGATCCTAGACCCCCGCCCTTGGTTATACCAGACTCCGGAGCAGATCTTGATCAAGGCTTCCAACGGTGCTTCCGATTTCGGTAATAAATTTGGGCAGCCGCTTATCTGTGGTTCTTTATTGACTTTCGAGCACACGGAGAACGATAAGAAATACGCTTACGACAAAGTAATCATGCTTGCCGGCGGTGTAGGTTTCGCAAATATGCGCGACGGCTTAAAAGGAAATCCGCAACCGGGCGAGAAAGTGGTTGTGATCGGTGGCGATAACTACCGTATCGGTATGGGTGGTGGAGCCGTATCTTCCGTAAACACGGGACAATATACAAGCGGTATCGAGTTGAACGCCGTACAGCGTGCCAACCCGGAAATGCAGAAACGTGCGGCTAACGTGATCCGTGCGATCGCCGAGTCTGACGAGAACCCGATCGTCTCTATCCATGACCATGGTGCGGGTGGACACCTCAACTGCTTGTCTGAGTTGGTTGAGGCTACCGGCGGACACATCGATATGAGCAAATTGCCGATTGGCGACCCGACTCTTTCAGCGAAGGAGATCGTAGGAAACGAGAGCCAAGAGCGCATGGGCTTATTGATGAAAGAAGAAGATGTAGCCCGCGTAAAACGTATCGCGGATCGTGAACGTGCCCCGATGTATGTGGTAGGCGAGACTACTAACGACATGAAGTTTGTCTTCGAACAAGCGGACGGCGTAAAACCTATCGATATCAAGCTGGAATATATGTTCGGTAAACCGCCTAGAACGGTTATGACAGACCATACGGTCACTGAATCTTATCAACCGGTTGTTTACAAAGAATCCGAACTTCACCATTATTTGGAGAACGTACTTCAATTGGAGGCCGTAGCCTGCAAGGATTGGTTAACAAACAAAGTAGACCGTTCCGTAACCGGTAAGATCGCCCGCCAGCAATGTCAAGGAGAATTACAATTGCCGTTGAGCGACTTAGGTGCCGTAGCGTTGGATTACCGCGGGAAAGCTGGTATCGCTACTTCTATCGGTCACGCTCCCCAGGTAGCCATGGTTGATCCGGCCGCCGGTTCCGTTATGGCAATCGCCGAGTCATTGACCAATATCGTATTCGCTCCGCTGACAGATAAGTTGGAGAGCGTATCCTTAAGTGCCAACTGGATGTGGCCATGCCGTAACGAAGGTGAGGACGCCCGTCTGTACACAGCCGTACAAGCCGCTTCCGACTTCGCTTGCAGCTTAGGCATCAATATCCCGACAGGAAAGGACTCCCTATCCATGACGCAGAAGTACGGTGACGATAAGGTGATCGCCCCGGGTACGGTGATTATCTCCGCTGGCGCGGAGGTTAGCGATATCAAGAAAATCGTCTCTCCGGTAGTAGCTCAAGACAAGAATACATACATTTATTATATAGACTTCTCTTTCGATACCTTGAAGTTGGGTGGTTCCGCCTTCGCCCAAGCCTTGAACAAGCTGGGTAACGAGGTTCCTACCGTGAAAGATCCGGAATACTTCCGTGACGCTTTCAACGCCGTGCAAGACGCGATCGATAAGAGACTCATCCTTGCCGGACACGATATCTCAGCGGGAGGTATGATCACCGCCCTGTTAGAGATGTGCTTCGCCAACGTAGAGGGTGGTTTGGATGTCAACTTGGATAAGATCTCCGAGAGCGATATCGTGAAGATCCTGTTTGCCGAGAATCCGGGTATCTTGGTTCAGGTAAAGGACAAGAAGGCATTCGAAAAGTTGATGGAAGAAGCTGGCGTAGGTTTCGCCATCATCGCCAAACCGACCGACGAGCGCCATGTATTGGTATCGAAAGAAGGCATCCAATATCACTTCGGTATCGACTATATGCGTGACGTATGGTACGAATCTTCTTATAAGCTGGATGTAAAGCAGAGCGGAAGCGTTTGTGCCGGAAACCGTTTCGAGAACTATAAGATGCAGC
This sequence comes from Parabacteroides sp. AF27-14, assembly GCF_003635425.1. NCBI lineage: Bacteria > Pseudomonadati > Bacteroidota > Bacteroidia > Bacteroidales > Tannerellaceae > Parabacteroides > Parabacteroides sp. AF27-14. The sequence goes on along the minus strand of NZ_QTLZ01000003.1, from coordinate 259,030 downwards.
CCGTACAGTACAAGTTCCATAAGGACTTTACCGGAAAGCTTTCTTCTTACGGACTCTCTGCGGAACGCCGCGCTCCGAACGGCATCAAGGCCGCGGTAATCCGTGAGAAGGGTACGCAATGCGAGCGTGAGACCGCTTACGCCTTGTATCTGGCTGGTTTCGACGTGAAGGATGTCCATATGACGGACTTGGCTAGCGGACGTGAGACTTTGGAGGATGTAAACTTCATCGTATTCTGCGGTGGTTTCTCCAACTCCGACGTATTAGGTTCCGCCAAGGGCTGGGCCGGCGGTTTCTTGTATAACGAGAAAGCCAAGAAAGCGATCGACAACTATTACGCACGTAAAGATACGTTGAGCATGGGCATCTGTAACGGTTGCCAGTTGATGGCCGAGTTAGGCTTGGTTTATCCGGAGCACGAGAAAAAGCATAAGATGGTTCACAATGATTCCCATAAGTTCGAGTCTAACTTCGTTAGCTTGGAGATCCCGAAGAACAACTCCGTGATGTTCGGTTCCTTGAGCGGCACGAAGTTGGGTGTTTGGGTAGCTCACGGTGAGGGTAAGTTCGAGTTCCCCTACGAGGAGAAGGAGTACAACATCATCGCTAAATACAATTACGACGGTTATCCCGCCAACCCGAACGGTTCCCCTTGGTCCGTTGCCGGTGTTTGCTCAAAGGACGGCCGCCATTTAGCTATGATGCCTCACCCCGAACGTGCGATCTTCCCTTGGCAGTGCGGTTATTACCCCGCCGACCGTAAGGAGAACGACGAGGTCACTCCATGGATCGAGGCGTTCGTGAACGCTCGCAAATGGATCGAGAATAATAAGTAAAAATAACGGGGGTTGTTTTTAGCGTTCTTTGAACCTTAAAAACAACCCCTGTTTCTATATCTCCTTAAAGTTTCTTGGTAACCGCCTTTTGATTGAACTCATCCACACGGCAGAATAGACTTTACAACGAATCCACGATTTTAATATCCAAGCCGGTACAGGGGGATTATCGGTAACTATTACTTTATACAACCGTAATATCCCTGCAACACCCCGCTAATATCTTTGCCTTCGAAATTAATAGACACAGAATTTAATAGAAGAATCATGGAAAGGTTATTTAAAATCAGAATCTTTACGGTTATGTTCTTTTTAGCCGTAGCTTCTATAGCAGCGAACGCTAAAGAAAGTAAGAAGGAAGGTGACAATTATCATGCGAAGCAAATTCTCATCGTAGGTTTGCACGATAACGTGAAATCAAACTATTTCTACAATGGGATGATCGCCGAAGAGACCGGTATGAAAGCGGATAGTATCGACCAAACGTATAATACGATCATCGCCGAGAATATCGCCGCATCCGTAAAGAACGGAGATTGCAAGTTTATTCCGGCAAACGCTACACAAGTGACCGGACAGGTACTGAATGAGATCAAGGTGAACGGGGAGAGCGAGGATTGCTATTCCGATCTTTCAGCCGTGCCGACCGAAGAGTTACAAAAGGTATTGGATAATGCCGGCGCTGATTATCTGCTGGTATTAAACCAGCATTATCTTAAATGGCAAGACCAACCGTTGCGCACACTTTTCCATATCGTCAGCTATACCCTATTCGATAAAGATAAAAACGAGGTATATCGGGGGAATAACTTCTTTACCTGTATGAATCTTGAGAATCCGGATAAACTCAGAAAGAGCAGCCGCAAGAGTTCATCCAAGATAGCATCTAGCATTATCAAAACTTTGGATGAGGACTAACCTTCTTCTTTATAGACACATTTATAATTTTCTCGTTGAGCCTAATGGATATCCTTCATTAGGCTTTTTTCTTTATTTAAACCTACACACGGATGTAATCTCTTTGCAAAACGGGGCACTTACTTTTGCGCCGTAAAAGATATTTAGGTTTAATTTTAAAAAGATTGTTATGAGGATGTTTAACAAACGAATTACTTGCAGGTTACTAGCCTGTTTGTTATTTTTTAATTGCTTACCGGCTCTCCTATTCGCGCAAGGAACGCAAGCCATTATCACCGGTACGGTCGTGGATAATAAAGGGGAATCAGTGATCGGAGCCACGATCCAAGTCAAGAATGAATCTACCGGATTCTTCACGGGCTCTATCACGAACGATAAAGGAGAATACACCATCAAGCAGCTTCCGCTAGGTTCTCCTTATACCGTTACAGCTTCTTATATCGGTTATGGGGAACAGAAAAAGACAGGATACGCATTGAACCAAGGGGATATGCTTCGAGTGGATTTCAAGCTAGCGGAGGAATCGGTGGAGATCCAAGCCGTCGAGGTAGTCGCTAATTCCTTGAAGAACATGGTTCCGAAGATCGGCGCGGCAACATCTATCTCCGCTCAAAATATCACGAAGCTTCCGGTAAACGGCCGTAACTTCACATCCCTGATGGATCTCTCGCCATTGAGTAGCGGAGGAAATATCGCCGGGCAATTATCATCCTCAACGAATTACACCATCGACGGTATGACGGCTAAAGGAACCGTAGCGAGCGGAACGACTTCCGGCGCTTATACGATATCCATGGAAGCCGTCCGCGAATTTGAGGTGGTAACCAATCAATATGACGTGACCAACGGACGTTCCGGGGGCGGCACCGTGAGCGCTGTCACGAAATCAGGAACCAATACTTTCACCGGAAGTGTATTCGGATTCGGTCGTGCCGATTGGTTATCCAGCTCCTATGATATACGGGGAAATAAATCGACTTCCGACTTCTCTACCTATCAATATGGTTTCTCTTTGGGAGGCCCGATCGTGAAAGACCGTGCGCACTTCTATGTCGTATGGGATCACCAACAGGATTCCCGTCCGATTTATATAGCGGATATCAAGACGGCGGCGGACGAGTCTCGCTATAATGTCACTCAATCTACGCTAGACCGTTATCTGGATATCGCCCGTACTAAATACGGAGTTTCCAATGATCCTCAATTCGGGGAGTTCGGCAAGAAGAAGCAGACGAACGCGGTCTTCGCCCGTATCGACTGGCAGTTGAACGCTACCAACTTGTTAACCATTCGCAATAATTTCATCAACGAGGATAATAAACAGAGCGAGAGCGATAACTCCAGTATCAATCTCTACGAGGTTTGGATCGATCGCAAATCGCATAACAACAGCTTACTCGCTACCTTACGCTCGGTATTAAGCCCAAAGCTGACCAACGAGTTGAAGCTTCAACATTTCTTGGTTTACGAGGCTACGACCCCGAACAAGCAATTGCCTAGTTCTAATATCCCGAGAGCAATCGTAGAGAACGTGGAATCTATATCTGGTGACAAGAGCATGTACACTTCCATCCAACTTGGAGGTCAACGCTACGCTCCCGAACATTTCAAGGATAATGTACTTCAATTGGTAGACAATATGTATTATAATACGGACCGCATCAACTATACATTCGGAGCGGACTTCATGTACACCAATATGAAATCACTCTACGGCAGTGAGATGAACGGACGGTTTTATTTCACGGGACTGGATAATTTCGAGCATATGACTCCTTACCGCTATGCCCGGGAAATCGCCTTGGTAGATGATCCTACCGTAAAGATGAATACCTTGAACTCCGCTATCTACGGACAATTACAAACGAAGCTTTTCACCGGATTCGAGGTCATGGCCGGTATCCGTGCGGATTATACCCGTTATTTCAACCACGCGAACTTTAACCAGACCGTTTATGACGAACTAGGCTTACGTACGGACAACGTAATCTCCACCTTCCAGTTGCAACCCCGCGTTCAATTCACGTGGGACGTGAATGATAAACATCAAGATATTATCCGCCTTGGCGCCGGTATCTTCGGCTCGGATTTAAACAACTATTCGATGATCAACAATATGCTGTTCGACGGTACGAAGGTAGCGTCCGTGGATATACAAGGCAATTTGGTTCCGACACCGAATTTCCCGGCATACCGCAAAGATCCTTCTACCGCTCCGGGCGTTGATTTATTCAACAACCCGAATATCCAAAAGATCAGCACGATCAATATGAATAGTAAGGATGCCCGTGTACCGGTAGTATATAAGTTGAACGCCAGCTACACGCATTTCTTCTCCGATCGCTTGCGGGTAGGTATCAGTGCTTACGCCAACTGGGCACGCCATAATTATATGTACGTAGACCGTAATATGGTGGATGAGCCTTACTTCCGTATCGCCGCCGAGGGGAATCGTGGCGTGTTCGTCCCCGCCGAGAGTATCAATACCAAGAACGGAGCTACCGACTGGATGCAAGGACGTAAAAGTGATAAGGTAGGCCGTGTGCTGGAATTAATCAGCGATGGAAAAATCAACCAATATGCGTTCGTGGTAGATGGAACTTGGCGTTATTTCAAGGATGGCGAGCTTTCTTTCAGCTATACGTGGAACGATTCCAAGGATAACACCTCTTACAACGGTAACGTAGCGAATACAGCGACTCTAGCCTTGATGGTAAAAGATGATCCTCGTGATTTGAGTACCATGACTTACTCGGACAAGCAATTCCGCCATAAGGTCGTATTCTACGGTACGGCTCCTTCTTTCTGGGGAATCAGCGTAGGCTTGCGTTTCTCCGGGATCGGTGGAACCCGTTACTCTTTAGCGGTTAGTGGTAATATGAACGGTGATTTCGTATCATCTAATGACTTGGCTTATATTTATGACCCGAACGATAGTAATACGCCTCAATATCTTCGTGAGGGTATCCAAGCGATCTTGGACAATCCGGAAGCGGAGAAGAGCGTAAAAGATTATATCCGTAAAAACTATGGGAAGGTTGCCGAGCGTAACGGTGGCGTAAATGGCTTCTACGGTACTTTCGATTTGCGCTTGAACAAGAACTTCAAGATCTATAAGACTCATTCCATCGAGGCCTCGATAGACTTTTTCAATTTCCTGAATATGCTGAACAAGGACTGGGGTGCCGGACATAATCTAGGCAAGCAGAATATCTACTCCATCAAGAGTTTTGACGCGGAGAAGAAGCAATACGTATATAACGTAAACAAAAACACGGGTGTATCCAATATGAACGGAAACCCTTGGCAGATTCAAATCGGCGTACGTTATAAATTCTAACTAACATATTCTATATTCAAATCATAAAAAAATTACGATGAAGAGACAATTCTTATCATTCACGCTTTTACTTGCGTTATCCACTTGGATAGCGCAAGCCGCTACCGTAAGAGGCACTGTATCCGATACGGCAGGCAAACCGCTACAAGGCGTAGTCGTTACGGATGGTTATAATTTCACGCAAACAAATGAGCGGGGAGAATATAGCCTAGATTCGAATCTGGACAAAAGCCGCTTTGTCTACCTCTCCGTACCGGGTGACTATGAGATCGAGCAAACAAAAGGTATACCGGATCTTTTCTATCAGCAACTTGATAAAAGTAAGGAGATCAATGAACATGATTTTACGCTCACCCCTAGGAAACAGCCAATCGACGGGTTTGTCTACTTGGCAATCTCCGATCCTCAGACCATCGACGAACGGCAGATGAAACGTTTCCGTGAAGAGACCATCCCCGACTTGAAGCAGACTATAGAGCGCTACCAAGGAAAAGAGGTCTACGGTATGGCGCTGGGAGACATTACTTGGGATCGCATGGATTTATTCACTCCTTATAAGGAAGCGGTCTCGGTCTTAGGCATCCCGATGTTCTCCGTGATCGGCAATCACGACCACGACTTACGTTACCCGGCCTTATCCAATCAAAAGGTAACCGAGGAGAGCTATGCGGAGCGTATCTACGAGGATCATTTCGGCCCTTACAATTATTCGTTCAATGTCGGGGATGCACATATCATCACCTTAAAAGATATTGATTATTATAAAGACAAGAAATATGACGAACGCTTCGGAAAGGAACAACTGGAATGGCTGAAAAACGACCTGAGTTACGTTAAACCCGGAACACTTGTATTTATCAACGTACATGCCCCGGTATTCAACCAGACGGATAAAGGGGGAGGAAACGCCGAGGACGCTGAGAGCCTGAAAGAGATCGTCAGCCCTTATAATGTCCATATCTTCGCCGGGCATACGCATTTCTTCGAGAACAACCAAGTCACACCGAATCTGTACGAGCATAATATCGGAGCCGCTTGCGGAGCTTGGTGGGCCGGCCATGTAAATCGGTGCGGCGCCCCGAACGGTTATCTGGTCGTTGAGGTGAAAGGGAATGCCGCTACTTGGTATTATAAGGCAACCGGCCATGATTCGGATTATCAATTCAGGGTTTATAGGCCGAATGAGTTCAAATCGCAAGCGGATTACCTAGTGGTGAACGTATGGGATTGGGACCCGACCTACCAAGTTACATGGAGCGAAAACGGCATAGAGAAAGGTTGCATGGAGCAATTCGATGATGAAGACCAAGACTATATCGACATGCACGGAAAACCTTCCGGATATCATACATCGCACTTATTCCGTTGCCACCCTTCAGCCGGAGTCAAAGACGTACGGATCAAGGTTATCAACCGATTTGGCGAGACCTTTACTAAAAATGTAACACTCCCGTAATCAAATCGTAACAAGTGGCATTTACTTTTGTATCGATAAAATGTAGAAAACTCTCATTACATATTAATGTTAAAATCATTACAAAGGAACAAACCAAACCTTATTCCTAACTTTGAACGGCAACTCGGCTTTCGGCGGAAGGCGGTTGCCGTTATTTTTTTGAGGGTATATCCCATTCTTAACGGGAAAAGTTTCGAGTTCATTCGAAACTTTTGTACTTTTACGCAAAAGTTTCGAGTATGGACGATAGATTTAAGACATTAGAGAAGTATAACCTATGGGGTGGAAACGATTTTCCAACAGGCTATAAACGGCAAGATTATTTAGATAGGATATTATCCTACACCGGAAACAGATTAATCAAAGTCTTGGTAGGACAGCGACGTGTAGGGAAAAGCTATCTCCTTCGTCAGTTAGCTAGCCATCTCGCCAATAGTGGAGTAAATCCCCGAAATATATTCTTCATTAACTGTGAGCTATCCGCCTTTTATTTTTTGAAAACCAATGAAGATCTTGATTCCCTGTTTAATCTCTACTAAAAACAAATAAATCCTCGAGGTCGTATCTATCTGTTCATTGACGAAATCCAAAATGTAGAGGGATGGGAACGCTTCGCCAACTCATACTCACAGGACTATACCGCCGAATATGAGTTATTCATCAGTGGTTCCAACTCTAAAATGCTATCTGGAGAACTCGCCACGTTATTAGCCGGACGTTATGTGGAATTTGCCATCTATCCTTTTTCATACACAGAGTTTCTTGGAATCACCCAAAAAGAAAATAACAAGATACACTACCTAGAATATATGCAAAGTAGTGGCATGCCTGAATTATACCATCTATCTCAACCAGAAGTACAAAGAAATTATATATCCGCATTAAAAGACACCGTATTACTACGTGATATCATACAAAGACAAAACATAAAAGACGCTAAGTTGCTTGAGGACATTTTTGTCTATCTGGTAAATAACGCATCTAATTTAATATCAATTCGGAATATCACCAATTATTTCAAGAGCTCGGGAAGGAAGACCAGCTATGATACGATCGCCTCCTACATTAGTTACATAGAGGACACTTTTTTGGTACATAAAGTCGAGAAATACCAAATCAAGGGAAAGGAGACCATCGCTGGGAATTGTAAGTATTACATCAATGACCTAGGTTTCAACAATTATTTATATCAAGGCTTCGGCTATGGCATTGGATATAAACTAGAAAACCTCATTTATCTAGATTTATTAAGGGCCGGCTATCAAATATACGTAGGCAGCATAAAGAACAAAGAGGTGGATTTCGTCGCTATCAAAGGAGAGAGGGTTATCTATCTCCAATCCACTTATTTACTAATCGACAAAGAAACCATCGAACGGGAATATGCCTCGTTAGAGGCCATTGAGGATAATTACGAGAAGATCGTTGTCTCGCTCGATGATCTGCCGCTTCCTTCCAAAGAAGGAATAAAGCACGTACAAGCATGGAATTTATCCCATACCATTCTCTAAGGTCTGAAAGACAAAAGTCCCCAGTAGCGTATACGCTACCGGGGCTTGTTCTTTTTCAAAAGCCTTCCGAATATCATGCATCGCATTTATTCCGTTACTGTCCTTTCGGCGGAAAGCGATTGCCGTTATTATCTTAATCCGCAATTCTTTCCGGGAGGCTACAACGCTTCTGTCTTTTCCTGATTTAGCTTTGCGATATAACAGAATTACACTTTTCCAACCGAGCCACCCCTTTTTTGTACCAGGGCAATAAAGTAGCCAACTAAATTCGTTAAGTTAAGTTCAGCTTTCATTTCATAGAAAGCTCGTTTGATAGGTATGTAAAAAATAAGGAGCTAAGTTCATCACTTAACTCCTTACCACTCAGCTTTAGTCGGGATGACTGGATTCGAACCAGCGACCACACGCCCCCCAGACGCGTACTCTAACCGGGCTGAGCTACATCCCGCTTTTATTTTACGGGTGCAAAGGTAGTTTTTTTCCGTTAAATGCCAAAACTTTCACGATAAAAATCAAGAGACTCCAAGATTTTTTCCTTGGTGACCGATTGGTTGATACGGACATCTCCTACATTTTTCAGTAAAGTGAAGTTGATGATACCGCCCTCATTCTTTTTATCATGTGTCATTAACTCATATAAGGTATCGTAGTCCGTGCAGTCAAAGAAGAGCGCCGGATAATACTCTTTTATATAACAAACGACTTGACTCAATTTCTCCATCGGGAAGCCACACAGCTTATGCGAGAGGTAAAGCTCGCTCACGATACCCGCCGCTACCGCATGACCATGCAAGATCGGACGCATTTTCAGGAAAGACAAGCTCTCGAAAGCGTGGCCGATCGTATGACCGAAATTCAATGCCTTACGAATACCTTGTTCCTTGGGATCTTCCTCTACGATCCGCTCTTTCACGGCGACCGACTGGCCTACCAAACTATTCAAATACGAATAATTCATGGTGTCGATATCAAAAAGCATGACAGACGCATAATTCTCCATCGAACTAATCAACCCGTGCTTGATCATCTCCGCATAACCGGAAAGGATATTATCGCGATCCAACGTGCGCAAGAAATCGCAATCGATGAATACACACAAGGGGGGATAAAAAGAACCGACCTCGTTCTTCAACCCATTGAAGTTTATACCCGTCTTACCGCCAACCGCAGCATCGACGGACGCCATCAAGGTCGTAGGGATATTGATCGTACGGATGCCACGCTTGAAAGTAGCGCCGGCAAAACCACCCATATCCGTAATCATACCGCCACCCAAATTCACCAGCAAGGAGTTACGGGAAGCCCCCTCATTCGACAAAGCTGTCCATATCTGGGCTAAAGAGACAAAACCCTTATTCATATCACCCGCTTCCATCACGAGAATCGGCGCCTTTTGAAAGGCCGGTATATTCTCTACCAAGGGAAAACATTTCTCTTTGGTATTCGTATCCATAAGGATGAACAACTTATCGTATTTTAGAGAGGAGAGAAAATCTTGCAGTTCCGATTTCAGGTCCTTGCAAATAACCACTTTTTGCTCTGACATATCTTTTTTATTTAAAACCTTAGACCACAAAGGTAAAACATGTATTCCGATTATCAAAACGACATAAAAAAATTCCTTCGGATGGAATTCTTATTCGATCCGAAGGAATCTATCATTGCGTCCGAAAGAAAAGTCAATTTCTTCCGAACCGATTTTACTGTACTCCAACAGCCTCTTTCACAGCGCCAACCGCAATAGAAAGACCCTCCATGTTCTTACCGCCGGCCGTAGCGAAATGGGGTTGTCCACCACCACCGCCTTGGATATGCTTAGCGGCCTCTTTTACGATCTTACCGGCATGCAAGCCCTCTTTCACCAAATCATCGCTTAACATAAGCATGAGCGTGCATTTGTTATCGTCAATGATACCGGCAACAAAGACAAAGCTATCGGTTGTCTCCGCCTTGATCTGGAAAGCCACGTTCTTCATAGCGTCCGCATTTGCCTTACCAACGAACTGCATAACCTTGATACCGTTGCTCTCCGAAGCTTTCGCCACGATCTCCTCCTTCAAACGCATAGACTTCTCACGGATATAATCCTCGATCTGTTTCTTCATCTCCGCGTTTTCCTCGATAGACTTTTTCATCGCTTGCGCCAAATTCGGCATATGGTTCATCAACGCACGCAACTCACGGATCAGATCTTGCTGGGCATATACGAATTGCTCGGCGCCCTCGGCCGTAACCGCCTCTATACGACGGACACCTGCGGCGATAGAGCTCTCTCCTATCACGTGCAAAGAACCGATCATACCGGTTGCCGGGATATGCGTACCACCACATAGCTCCACGGAGCTTCCGTATTTCACGACACGTACCTCGTCGCCATATTTCTCACCGAACAAAGCCATAGCCCCTAGCGCCTTTGCTTCGGCGATCGGCATATTGCGATGCTCTTCCAACGGGAAGTTCGCACGGATCTTCTCTCCAACCAATATTTCCACCTTACGGATTTCCTCGTCCGTCACTTTCTGGAAATGAGAGAAGTCGAAACGTAAAGAATCAGGCGAAACATACGAACCTTTCTGCTCTACGTGCGTACCTAATACCTCACGCAACGCCTCATGCAAAAGGTGCGTGGCAGAGTGGTTACACTCACACTGGATACGCTTTTTCACGTTGATCTTCGCGGTAAATGTAGCCGTTACGTCCTTCGGTAGTTTAGTAACCAAATGAACCGGCAAATTATTCTCACGTTTCGTATCGATCACGTCGATCTTCTCGTCGTCGGCGATCAACCAACCCGTATCACCGACCTGTCCACCCATTTCCGCATAGAACGGGGTTTGATCCAGAACGATCTGATATAATACTTTATTCTTTTGTTTGATCTGGCGATAACGCAAGATCTCTGCCTCGCATTCGAACAAATCATAACCCACGAACTTACATTCACCCTCTTTCAGCGTGATCCAGTCGCCTGTCTCGATAGCGGCGGCGTTACGGGCACGCTCTTTCTGCTTCTGCATAGCCTTATTGAACTCCTCGATATCGGCTTCCATGCCGTTCTCACGAAGAATCAATTCCGTCAAGTCCAACGGGAATCCGTAGGTATCATATAATGTAAAGGCATCTACGCCATTCAAGACCGTCTTCCCCGCAGCCTTCGTCTCCTCCATTTTCTTATCCAGCAAACGGATACCGGTTTCCAAGGTACGAAGGAAAGATTCTTCCTCCTCCTTGATAACCTTCTCAATCAAGGTTTTCTGAGCGATCAATTCCGGATAAGCGTCGCCCATCGTCTCGATCAATACGGGCAAAAGCTTATACATAAACGCTTCCTTGCGATCCAAGAACGTATAACCGTAACGAACGGCACGCCGCAAGATACGACGGATTACATAACCGGCCTTAGCGTTGGAAGGCAACTGTCCGTCCGTGATAGCGAAAGCGATCGTACGGATGTGATCGGCGATCACACGCATAGCGATATCTTGCTGTTTATCCGTACCGTAAGTCGTACCCGCCATTCCCGCGATTACCTTGATAATCGGTTGGAATACGTCCGTATCATAATTTGAGGTCTTACCCTGCAATGCCATACACAGACGCTCGAATCCCATACCGGTATCGATCACCTTAGCCGGCAGCGGTTCCAAAGAGCCGTCGGCCTTGCGGTTGAATTGCATGAACACAAGGTTCCAGATCTCGATTACCTGCGGATGATCCTTATTTACCATATCGGCGCCGCTGACCGCCGCACGCTCCTCGTCCGAACGAAGGTCGATATGGATCTCGGAACAGGGACCGCAAGGACCCGTGTCCCCCATTTCCCAGAAGTTATCATGTTTGTTACCGTTCAGAATATGATCTTTCGGTAAATATTGCTCCCAATAACCAGCAGCTTCGTTATCACGATCTAAGCCTTCGGCAGGGCTTCCCTCGAATACGGTGGCATATAAACGCTCCGGATTCAGCTTCAATACCTCTACCAAGTATTCCCAAGCCCAGTTGATCGCCTCTTTCTTAAAATAATCTCCGAACGACCAGTTTCCGAGCATCTCAAACATCGTATGGTGATAGGTATCATGCCCTACCTCCTCTAAATCGTTATGCTTACCGCTAACACGAAGACATTTCTGAGAGTCCGCGACACGAGGATACTTACGGGGCACGTTGCCCAAGATAATATCTTTAAACTGATTCATTCCCGCGTTCGTAAACATCAACGTGGGGTCACCCTTTACCACCATTGGAGCGGAAGGCACGATCTGGTGTTCCTTAGAAGCGAAGAATTGCTTGAAGGATTCACGGATTTCTTTTGCTGTCAACATAATCTATTTATATAGTTCTCGTTAATATTCTGAAAAACAATTTGCAAAAGTACTGCAAATTATTATTTTTGCGTGCATTCAGATAACAAAAAATGTAGATGAAACTCTTTAAAAGTCGCAAAACATACTATTTATACAATCCGAACACACTCAATTATGAGCGTGTATACCCATCTAGCAAAGACCGGCTGTTCACCGTTCTCCGCCATTTAAGCACCGGAATAGCGTTCGGCGTAGCCACTTTTTTCGTCATGATGCATTTGGTGGACTCTCCGATGGAATCTCAGTTACGTAAGGAGAACCGCCTATTGCAAACTCAATACGAGGTACTTTCCCTTCGCTTAAATAACGCGTTGGACGTATTGGATGATATCCAACAGCGTGATGAGAATCTGTACCGGGCGATCTTCCAAGCCGAGTCCATCCCCGAGTCCGTTCGGAAAGCCGGGTTTGGAGGGACAAACCGTTACGAGCATTTGATGAGCCTGTCCAATCCGGAGCTTGTTGTCTCCACGACCCAAAAGATGGATATGCTACGTAAGCAATTATATATCCAATCCAATTCCTTGGAAGAACTGATCTCCCTAGGAAAGAACCAAGAAGAGAGAAGTAAATGTATCCCGGCGATCCAGCCGATTTCCAATAAGGATCTGCGTCGTACCGCTTCCGGCTATGGCGTACGTATCGACCCGATTTACCGTACACCTCGTTTCCATTCCGGAATGGATTTCTCGGCTAAAGTGGGAACGGAGATCTATGCGACAGGTAATGGCGTTGTCACTTTCGCCGCTTGGAAACAGGGATACGGAAATTGTTTGATTATCGATCATGGCTACGGCTATCAGACTTTATACGGTCATATGAGTAAGTTCAAGAAACGTGTCGGACAAAAGGTTACTCGTGGAGAGGTGATTGGCGAGGTTGGAAATACCGGGAAATCTACCGGCCCTCACTTGCATTATGAGGTAATCGTACGAGGGAAGTATGATAACCCATCTAAATACTATTACATGGATCTCTCACCTGAGGAATACGACCGTATGATCCAGATTGCCGAGAATCATGGTCAGGTTATGGATTAAACTTCATTAGCAGTATGAGTCTAAAAAAGAATAAAGATCTCAAACTCTATTTTTCCATCAGCGAGGTGGCGCAGATGTTCGACGTGAACGAGTCCACCCTTCGCTTTTGGGAGAAGGAGTTCGATATCATCAATCCAAGGAAGACGAGCAAAGGTACCCGTTTTTATAAGCAGGAGGATATCGACGCGGTACGCCTCATCTACCACCTGGTTAAAGAGAGAGGGATGACCTTGGCCGGCGCACGGCAAAAACTGAAGGACAATAAAGAGACGACGATCCGGCAAGAAGAGATCGTAAACCGCCTGAAACAGATCAAAGAAGAGCTGTTAGCTATGAAAGACGCATTTGATGCTTTTGCCCCGAAAGTGTGATTATTCTGTTGATAAAACCAGAACAAAACCGTACCTTCGTCCCCAATTAAATAAAACATAAGCAAATAAAATACAAGACATGGAAATTACAGGAAAAATTATTCAAGTCCTACCGGAAGTAGGCGGTGTCAGCAAAGCCGGAAACGAATGGAAAAAACAAGAGTACGTATTAGAGACACACGATCAATATCCCAAGAAAGTATGCTTCCAGATATTCGGAGCGGATAAGATCGCTCAAGCGGCCATTCAGCCGGGCGAGGAATTGACAGTCTCTTTCGACATTGACAGCCGTGAGTACCAAGGCCGCTGGTTCACCAGTATCAACGCATGGAAAGTAGACCGTCCGATGGCGGCAGCTTCTCAAGCCGCTCCGATGGGAGTAACTCCGGATAATTTCGCTCCGGCTTCCGCTCCTACGGCTCCAGCCTCATCCGCTCCTGATTTCGGACCGGCCAATCCTATCGATGATTTGCCATTCTAAAGACTAATGGATATCGTATTACTAATTGGCGGTTTACTACTAATTTTAGTTGGGGCTAACGCCTTGACGGATGGTGCCGCCTCGGTAGCCAAACGCTTCAATATTTCCAGCTTAGTAATCGGGCTAACTATTGTGGCGTTTGGGACTTCCGCACCGGAATTAACGGTCAGTGTCGTATCTGCCTTGAAAGGAAGCTCAGATATCGCTATTGGTAATGTAGTAGGAAGCAATATATTTAACGCCTTGATGATTGTCGGCTGTACGGCCGCTATCGTACCGATCAGCGTCACGAAAGGTACGTTGAGCAAAGAGATCCCTCTTTGCGTGCTTGCCTCAATCGTATTATTTATTTGCGCGAATGACGTTTTGATCAACGGCGCATCGCAAAATAGTATCAGTAGTAGCGATGGAATGTTACTATTATGCTTCTTCGCCATTTTCCTTGGCTATACATTCGCGATCGCACATAATGGAGAGGAAAATGGAGAGAGCACGATTAAAATAATGCCCATTTGGAAAGCGAGTTTATTCATCATTGGTGGATTGGCTGGTTTGATTTACGGAGGACAATTTTTCGTGGATGGAGCTTCTGGTATCGCCCGTGGACTGGGTGTCAGCGAATCTATTATCGGTTTGACTTTAGTGGCCGGAGGAACCTCTCTTCCTGAGTTAGCGACTTCCGTCGTGGCCGCATTAAAGAAGAACCCGGAGATGGCGATCGGAAATGTTATCGGTTCCAACCTCTTCAATATATTCTTCGTATTAGGTTGTAGCGCGACAATCACGCCGATGAACATACAAGGCATTACCAATCTGGATTTGGGCGTCATGATCGGTTCATGCGTATTGCTTTATATTTTTGGCCTTTTCTTCAAGAAACGGACCATCACTAGGCCGGAGGGAATCCTATTGATCGCTTGTTATATAGCTTATATAACTTATTTGATTGTCGGCTGATAAAGCTTTTATAAAACAAAAGTGTAGCGAAGCACTTCGCTACACTTAATCCGCTACACGTCCGACAGATTTAATATTCTGTATCTTCGACAAAGTCACGCACATTTTCTGGATATCTTCTACGTCATGAACTTTCATCTTTATCTTACCTTCGAACACGCCGTCTTTCGCCTCGATCAGCAAGCGCATGATGTTCACGTTGAAATCCTCGGAAATCGTTTTCGTGATCGTATTCAGTACGCCTATCGAGTCTATACCTTTCACCTCTAGCGTGGCCTCAAAAGAAGCGTTCATATGGCTGCTCCAAACCGTATTCAAGATACGTTCGCCAAAGCTACTTTTCAAGCGCATGGCGATCGGGCAGGAACGTTTATGAACCACTACGTTACCATCGTCATTGATAAAACCTAAAGAGTCATCTCCCGGAATCGGCTTACAACATTCGGCAATTACATAATTACGCTCAAAAGCCTCCTCTTTCAATAAATAAGGCTTTTTCTTATCATATTTAGGCTTCTCTTTCTTGGCTTCCTCCTCTTCGGGTTGTTTCACCTTCTTGGAAGCGACACCCAACGCCTGTTTCACATACTTAAACAAGACATTATCCGTCTTCTCCTTCAACAGCTTCTTTAAATTCTCGGGCAAAACCACATCCCCCTTCTCTACCGCATAAAAGAATTCCTCGCGTTTCGAGAATCCAAAGTACATACCTAATTTATCCAGATTGGATGTACTCGCCTCAAGCTCCGAACGCTTGAAGGCATCAAGAACTTTTATCTCTCCATACTTAGCGACCTCTTTACGGACACGCTTTAATACGGCATCGATCTTCGCACGAGCCTTAGCGGTAGTCACGAAGTTCAACCACTCCGGTTGCGGCTCCTGAGAACGTGAAGTCAAGACCTCCACCTGATCTCCACTGGACAGCGGATGACTCAATGGCACCAAACGATGGTTTACCTTAGCGCCAATACATTTATTACCGATATCGGAGTGAAGCGCATAAGCGAAATCCAAGGCGGTAGCCCCTTGGGGCAATGTCTTTATATCTCCTTTCGGAGTGAAAACAAATATCTCGGAAGTAAATAAGTTCAGTTTGATCGTATCCAAGAAATCCAGCGCATTCGGGTCCGGACTCTCCAAGATCTCGGTAATGGTTTGTATCCATTTATCCAATTCCGTATCCTCCTCCACGTTGGATTCCTTGTATTTCCAATGGGCAGCGAAGCCTTTCTCTGCGATATCATCCATACGGCGGCTACGGATCTGGATCTCTACCCATTGTCCATCCGGTCCCATAACGGTCAGATGAAGCGCTTGATAACCGTTCGCTTTCGGACGGCTCACCCAATCACGGATACGGTCGGGACGAATCCGGTAAATATCCGTAATAGCCGAGTAGATATCCCAACATTGGTTTTTCTCGTCCACACCGGGAAGCGGGTCAAAAATAATGCGGACCGCATAAATATCATAAATATCCTCGAAAGCGACACCCTTGCTTTCCATCTTATTCCAAATGGAATAGACCGATTTCACACGGGCACGCATCTCATACTGAAGTCCCATCGATTTCAGCTTCTCGTCCACAGGGGCAGCGAAACGCTCGAATAATTTATTACGGCTCTCTTCTGTCGCTTTCAACTTAGCGCTGATAAAGTCATATTCTTGCGGATGCTCATATTTAAAACTCAAATCCTCCAGTTCCGTCTTGATCGAGAAGAGCCCCAGACGATGCGCCAGAGGAGCATACAAATAAAGAGTCTCACCCGCGATCTTAAATTGCTTGGCGGGAAGCATGGAACCCAAAGTCCTCATATTATGAAGACGGTCTGCGATCTTGATTAGAATCACCCGTATATCGTCACTCATAGTCAGCAGCAACTTACGGAAGTTCTCGGCTTGAGCCGAGGCCTGTTCCCCAAAAATGCCACCGGATATCTTCGTCAAGCCATCCACGATCTGGGCGATCTTGTCTCCGAACATATCCCGGATATCCTCCACCGTATACTCGGTATCTTCCACGACATCATGCAATAACGCAGAGCAAATAGAGGTAGAGCCCAAACCCATCTCCCGGCATACGATACGAGCCACGGCGATAGGATGCATTATATAAGGTTCGCCGGAACGCCGTTTCACTCCGGCGTGCGCTTGATTAGCGAAATTAAAAGCTTTCGTGATTCGTTCGACCTTACGGCGGTGGTTTGACTTCAAATAATCGTTCAACAACGCATTGAACCCATCTTGTATCATCTGTTCGTCCGCAGAGAGAACGGACGCAGCCTCGCCCGTTTCTTTTATATCTTTTGTGTCCTTTGTATCGTCCATGGTTTTACACCTCCCATTTTTATACTGTATAGCCACAAATATATACAAATATTTGGAAGGAAACCCTAACAAAAGACAAAAATAGAATATCTACTGCTTAAATATGGATCCCATAGTCGTGTTTAACCTCGTCCATGACAAAAGTACTTCTCAACGAGCCCAAACTATCGATCGTTCCTAACACATTTAAAATAAACTCTTGATAATATTTCATATTGGGAGCGTGTATCTTCAATAAGTAATCATAATCGCCTGAAATATTATAGCACTCCGTTACCTCGGGGATTTCTTGGATAATCCGGGTAAACTCAAAAGCTATATCCTTATTCAGCCGAACCAATTTCACGCTACAAAAGACAACAAAGCCTTGATTCAGCTTCTCCGCATCTAGTACCGCTATATACTTCTTTATATATCCACTATTCTCAAGACGTTTTAAACGCTCGAACACCGGGGTTGACGAGAGACTGACCCTTGCCGCCAACTCTTTCGTAGTCAACCGGGCATTATCTTGTAACGTTCGGAGGATTTGCAGATCCACCTTGTCTAACTTATCTGAAACATTCATAAGAAAAAAATTCTATCGGATTGATTCCCCAACGTCCTTCGCCGAAGATGTATTCTATTTATAGCCCTAAAAATAGTATTATTTTCTATATTCTCAACGAATCTTGTCCAAAAAGCACACACATCATACATTTGCCAACAGAATAAGAACTAAATAAACAAGATGACTATGGCAACAAAGAAGTTACATTTCGAGACATTACAACTTCATGTAGGACAAGAACAACCGGATTCCGCAACCGACGCACGTGCGGTACCCATTTATCAAACAACTTCCTATGTATTCCATAACGCACAACATGCGGCAGACCGTTTCGGCCTACGTGACGCGGGGAATATTTACGGACGTTTGACAAACTCCACGCAAGGCGTTTTCGAGGCACGTGTAGCTGCCTTAGAAGGAGGCGTGGCAGGTTTGGCCGTGGCTTCAGGAGCAGCGGCTGTCACCTATGCGTTACAGAACATAGTGAGGGCAGGAGATCATATTATCGCAGCCGATAATTTGTATGGCGGTTCCTTCAACCTGATCACCCATACACTGGCCTCCCAAGGCATTACTAATACGATTATCAATGTAAATGACCTAAACGCATTAGAAGCAGCTATCCGGGAAAACACGAAAGCCATTTATGTAGAGACATTCGGGAATCCTAACTCTGACGTAACGAATCTGGATGCGGTAGCGGAAGTCGCCCACCGACAGCATATTCCATTAATCGTAGACAATACGTTCGGAACCCCCTACTTGATTCGTCCGATCGAACATGGAGCTGACATCGTCATCCATTCCGCCACAAAGTTCATAGGGGGACATGGCAGTAGTCTAGGAGGCGTAATTGTAGATGGAGGTACTTTCGACTGGAAGGCGAATGCCGATAAGTTTCCTACATTAGCCAAACCAGACCCAAGTTATCATGGAGCCATATTTGCGGACGTAGCAGGTTCCGCCGCCTTTGTCACCCGTATCCGTGCGGTCATTCTTCGCGATACCGGGGCAACGATCTCTCCTTTCAATGCTTTTATCTTGTTGCAAGGATTAGAGACCTTATCCCTACGCGTGGAACGCCATGTAGCAAACGCATTGAAAGTCGTGGATTATTTATCAAAACATCCGAAAGTAGAAAAGGTGAATCATCCATCACTTCCTACCCATCCGGACCACGAACTTTACAATAAATATTTCCCAAATGGTGCCGGCAGTATCTTCACCTTCGAGATCAAAGGCAGGCAGGAAGCCGCTTGGAAATTCATCGACTCACTGGAGATCTTTTCCCTACTAGCGAATGTCGCCGATGTAAAGAGCCTTGTCATTCATCCATACACGACCACTCATTCCCAGATGAGTCCGGAAGAACTTGCCCAACAGCACATAACACCATCCACCGTACGCTTGAGCATCGGAACCGAATATATAGATGATATTATAGATGATCTGGATCAAGCTTTCGCTAAAATCTGATAGCGCACTTCCAAAAGGAAAAGGACAGAAGCAAAGAAGACGATCCCTGTTCGACACAAGGATCGCCTTTCTAATCAACATCACATCGAGCCAAGGTTACACTCATTTATTCTCAGCCAAATAGATATCCGTAAATGTCACAGCTCCGGTTAATCGGTTATTGTTGTTAGTTACATTTAACAATATGACATACTTGCGATACTGATCGGCAGTCAACGCCTCTTTCATCAGCTTCAAATTGCCATACACGGCTTTTTGCAATCGTTCATCCTGACGCTTCAGGTCTTTGCTCAAACTCTTTCTTTGTTCTTGTACAAAATAATCATTAATGTTAAGTACCTCCTCCATTTGGTAAGGAGCCAATCCTAGATAAGAACTCAATCGGCTAAACTCTACCGCAAACGGTTCTTTATTCCCATATTCATTCACACATTGCGCTTTCGCAAAATTCATTGTAGCACTCATTCCCAAAACCGCTACCGCCATAATTAACTTTCTCATAATACCTACAATTTACCTATTACAAAACCATTCACAAAACAAACACTCATTTTAGAGAAGATAGCCTAAACATTCTTTTGTTTCGGACTAATCCTTTTTTACAAACCTATTAACCTATCTAATGTGTATGATAAAACTCGGATTAACATCAAAATTTCAACTTACATCTTATTGATGTATCTCCTTGTTTGTATTGCAAAGATGAAGAATTATCGGATAGGCAGTTTCCGATTGTTGACGAAAAGGAAAAAATGGGGATTGAACACGAAAAGGGCAAAAAAATGCCGGCTTTAAGAGAACCGGCATTTCTATTTAATTATCATTCCAGACTTACTATCCAAGACTTAAACTCGGATGCTTTATTTTTACTAATATATATACGCTCAGGCACTTCTATATCCAAAGTAACGAGCAAACGGCTATCAAACCAAATTGTTATGTCCTTCACGCTATCACGAGAAATGATGAATTGTTTATTCGCACGGATAAAATCAGCAGGACTTAAAGAAGAAATTATCTGTTCCAATGTTTTAGCATATGGATACGAATTACCAGTCTTTAAATAAACATATGTATTCTTATCAGCCGTATAGAAACAAGACACATCTTTCAAGCTAATAGGCAACAATTTATCCTTAACAGGAATCAGTAGTTTATCCTTGTATTTAGGAGTAGTAGACAACTGTGTTAATTGGGATAAATAATGGATGATATCTTGATGATTCCATCGGCTAAACTTATCTAAGGCCCGTTTCAATTCTTCCGGCTTAATCGGCTTCAAGATATAGTCTATGCTGTTTACTTTGAAAGCGTCGATCGCATATTGATCGTACGCCGTAGTAAAGATGATCGGTACCTCCACCTCTATCTGGTCAAAAATAGCGAAAGCGGAACCGTCCGATAAATGAATATCCATAAAAATCAAATCCGGCCTCGGATTGGCTTGCAGCCAACGTACCGTTTGCCGGACACTCTCCGTATTTCCCATGATCTCAATCGTGGGATCTATTGTAACCAACATATCCGCTAAGTTCTCATAGGCGGCGGTCTCGTCCTCTACGATCAGTATTCTCATATAGCATCATTTTAGGGGTAGGTATACCTGAAACTCATCCTCATCAGATTCTACCCGTATTTGTTTATTCATTAATAGAAAGAAACGATTCTCCAGATTCTTAAGCCCGGTTCCATTCGTATCCGGTAAGGTCAATTTCGGATAGATTGGATTAGAAACAACCAGTTCCATTCGCTCGTTCAGCCGGATCAAGATATCCATTCGGTGCTCGCTGTCTATAATATTATGTACCGTCACGTTCTCTACCAACGGAAGCAAAGATAATACGGGAATTCGCAAGTTCCGCTTATCTTCGGGAACTTCGATCGTAAAAGTCAGCTTATTGGCGAAACGGACTACCATTACATGCTGAAAAGCCTCTATAAACGCAAGCTCCTCCGACAGTGGTACCAAATTCTTTTTATCACTCTGAAGGATATAACGGAATATATCGGACAATTTCGTAACATACAACAAGGTATTCTCATCGTTTTTCTTCCGTATCAAGGAGGAGATTCCATTCAATGAATTGAAAAAGAAATGCGGATTGATCTGGTTCACCAATGCATCGCAGCGGCTCTGCAAATTCTCGACACGCAGATTCTCGATCAATTGATCCTTTTCCCGTTGATTGTGATATAGCATTTGTATATAGCCGATCAAGGTACATAACAACGCCAACACGATAAACTGGAAGATAATGATACTCAAAAAACGATCATAACTAATAGTCAGGAAGGAGATCAATTTATAGACAACAAAGCCTCCAGAAACGTACAAGGCATTCCAGAACAACCGCTCGAAGAAGGAGGTACAATCCTCATGCTTCAAGTTACTTTTCAGCAAAAACCAAATAAGTCCCCAAAAGTAAAGAAAACGGAACCCAAAGAAGAGCAAAAACCCTTGATGATCGTTCGGAGCCAGATAGCTCATGTCACAAAAGATCCATGCCAAATTCGGATAGGCGATAAACACTGCGCAAACCAAACTGACCAACCAAGGTTTAGCCTTGACCACTGATATCTTTTCATCCAATGAACCCATACGATTGTATCTTTTTTCGTATACAAAGGAATAAAAAATCATTCACATCCTTCTCCAGTGCACGAAGAAAGCGAAAAAAAAGAGTTAAAGACGAATTTATCCCCGAATGATCATCCTACCGGTATCTTCAGTACTTGGCCCGGACGGATATCCGGACTTGACAGCCCATTCACCTTTTGTAAGGAAGAAGCGGTAACCCCAGGGTATTTCTTGGAAATCGAATAAAGTGAATCTCCCGATTTAACCTTATAAGAGACAAAATCTTTATTGGCGGAAGCGATCTGTTTTGTAGCGACGGAAGCCGACTTTTTCGTTGTTGTCGCAGTTGATTTCACCGGAGTCTTGGCAGCCGAGGCAAAAGCGACACCCCCATTATCTACATATAATCTTAACCGTTTTCCTTTCGCTACCCGGTTGGAGCCTAGCCCGTTCCATTTACGGATATCTTTCGCTGTCACTCCATAGCGATTAGCGATCGTATAAAGATTCTCACCACTCAATACCACGTGGGTGATTTTTTCCCGGGTCGCACCACTTGGTAAAGAGCCATTAGAGTTATTCGCGGAAATGCAATTCGCCAACAGTTCCTCGATCCGATGCGTATAGACCGTATCTTCTTTATCAATAAAAGCATAGGTTTCTGCCGCAGGTAGTTTCAAGACCGAAGGGCGGGTATTACCCGGAACGATGTCTCTTTTATATTGTGGATTTAACGCACGCAACGTCTCAATATCTACTTGCAATAGATCCGATACTTGCTGCAAATGTAGGGCATTATTCACCATGACCGTATCCGTGGCTAGCGGCAAGCTGGTTTGCATCGGACAGATGTTATGCTCGCAATAATAATTCATGACGTAATTGGCGGCGATAAATAAGGGGACGTATGAACGAGTCTCTTTCGGTAAATAAGGGAAGATATCCCAGAAGTCCGTCTTGCCCCCCGAACGACGGATCGCTTTATTCACGTTGCCCGGCCCACAGTTATAAGATGCCAACACTAAATTCCAATCCCCATAGATAGCGTACATATCCTTGAAATACTTACAAGCGGCCTCGGTCGCTTTCAAGGGGTCCCGGCGCTCGTCCACCAAGCTATTAATCTCCAAGCCATAGCTCTTACCCGTAGGAAGCATGAATTGCCATAAACCACAAGCGCCCACACGAGAGAGGGCTACCGGATTCAAGGCACTTTCCACGACGGCGAGATATTTCAATTCAATAGGCAGGCCATGCTCATCCAACACCTGCTCGATTATCGGAAAATAAAAGTCCGCCATCCCCAGCATATAACGCACTAAATTTCGTTTACGCTCCGCATATAAGTCAATACAATCACGCACTATATTATTATAGGGCAAAGCGATCACGCTGGGAAGCCTAGACAGGCGGTCGATATAGACCGAATCCGGGAAATAGACATTCTCGTCGTCATCATGGCAAAAGTCCTCTCTTTTTGAGAAATATTGCACATGCCAAGTACGGAGCAAACTATCCACGTTCGCATCCAAGCTTTCCGGAATCAATCCGACCTCAGACTCCAGCGAGCTTAAGGTATCTTTTTCCTCAATTCGGGTCTCTTCCTGCGCATAGACCAATGAGACCAAACAATTTAAACAAATGAGTGCTAGCAGGTATCTTTTCATGTATATCAGAATTTTAGACTGCAATTCAATCCGTAAGTACGAGGCGTGACACTCGTCTTCGGACTAACAACCGGCTCCAAATGCAAGGATAAATCCGGTGATATATCAAAATCGAATAACTGGGCATCCACGTAGGCATCCACGATACTCAACGCATACACCCCGACCGTAATAATTATACTCAAGTCTCTATATCGACGAAAATAATCCTTCTGTCTTTTCAATTGATCCTTGAAATTTGAATTATTAATCGCATCCTCAGGAGCCATGGAAGTCAAGTCTTGCCAACTTTTACTCCAAGCATCCGGATTTTCCAGATTCTTAGCGGCATCATACATGATATCCTTATAAGCCGTCGAATAATCCTTATAGTTCTTGTTGTTCCAAGTCACGGCATACATACATCCCATCAAGCCACCGTAAACGATCGGTAATTTCCAATATTTCCGGTTATAGATCTGTCCCAGACCCGGAACCAAGGCGAACAAGACCGCTTTTGTCGGATTCGGCTTAAAAGCCAGCTTCATCTTCACTTCCGGTACGCCCACCGAATCGGCCGCCATCAAGACGGCTTGCACGGTAGAATCCGGGGCAGCTACCTCCACGGAATCGGAAACTATAGCAGGAACGGCTTTCTCCGTCTTATCCTCCTGTGCGTTACCCATCCCGGCATAGCACATGAATCCGATCAAAAGGAGTATGATTCGATTTCTCATTTCAATTTATCCAGTAACCCGATCAATTGCTCCAACTCTTCTTCCGTGGCGAAAGGAATCGTAATTTTACCTTTTCCCTTCTCATTGCAAGTCAACTGGACTTTCGTATTGAAGTAACGGGACAAATGATCTTTCAGCAATTTAAACTCTTCCGGAAGTATCGGCTTACGATCCGATTTTTTCTTTTCCGGCAATTCCGGTTGTATTCCCTCGGCTATATTACGCACCATCTCCTCCACGTTACGAACGGAGAGTCCTTGAGCCAATATCTGCTCATATAAAGCTAATTGAACCTCCGGATCATCCACCGGGATCAATGCCCGGGCATGTCCCATATCGATCTTCTTATCCTTCAATCCTACTTGGATCTCGGCCGGAAGTTTCAATAAACGAAGGTAATTGGCGATCGTAGCACGCTTCTTTCCAACCCTTTCGCTCAACCCCTCTTGGGTCAAGCCGTAATTATCGATTAATTTTTGATAAGCTAACGCGATTTCGATAGAGTTCAAGTCCTCTCGTTGGATATTCTCTATCAAAGCCATCTCCACCACGTTCTCGTCGGCCGCCGTCTTAATATAAGCGGGAATACGCTCCAAACCTGCTTTAAGCGACGCACGATAACGGCGTTCGCCAGAGATGATCATATATTGCTCGGGGCCGATTTCCTTCAACGTAATCGGCTGTATCACGCCTAACGAGCGGATAGAGGTAGCCAACTCCTCCAAGGTCTCTTCCTCAAAGATGGATCGAGGTTGCTCCGGATTAGGCTGGATCTTGCTTAACTCGATCTCACTAATAGACGATGAACCACCTGTCTTCAGGTCATCCATCGTAATTAACGCGTCTAATCCACGGCCTAACGCCGATCTTTTTAATGCTGCCATAATCCTTTATTTTTTTCAACAATCTCCTGTGCCAACTGCATATGGTTGATAGATCCTTTCGAATCCGCGTCATACAATAAGACAGGTTTACCGTAACTGGAAGCCTCGCTCAACTTCACGTTTCGTTGGATCACGGTAGTAAATACCAAATCGCGGAACGGACGTTTCACTTCCTCATAAATCTGGTTCGCCAAACGCAGGCGGGAATCATACATAGTCAAGAGGAATCCCTCTATCTCCAGCGCCGGGTTCAGCTTTGATTTGATAATCTTGATCGTGTTCAACAGCTTACTGATACCTTCCAAGGCGAAATACTCGCATTGTACCGGGATGATCACCGAATCGGCGGCTGTCAAGGCATTCACGGTTATCAATCCCAAAGAAGGAGAGCAGTCGATCAGGATAAAATCGTACTTCTCTTTCAGCGGTGTCAATATCTGCTTCAATATCCGTTCACGATTCTCCAAGTTTAGCATCTCGATCTCCGCTCCCACCAAATCGATATGAGAGGGGATGATATCCAGTCCTTCCACTTCAGTCTGTGTGATAGCGCCGCTCGCGTCCTCACCGTTTACCAGACATTCATAGATAGAAAGTTCTACATTACGTATGTCCACACCCAGACCGGATGAGGCATTCGCCTGCGGATCAGCGTCTACGACCAGCACCTTTTTCTCAAGAGCGGCCAATGACGCAGCCAGATTAATCGTGGTGGTTGTCTTCCCGACTCCACCTTTCTGATTTGCTAAAGCGATAATCTTTCCCATACTATACCTAATTAATTCGAGGGCAAAACTAAACATTAAAAACTGAACCAAACAGGGTTCAATCAAAACAATGCTTGTTTTGTTGATAAATCGCCCTAACTGTTGATAACTCGCAAATATAAGCAGAATAAATCAAATAGAGGGTTATAAGGCTGGTATATAGGTGTTTTTTTGGAAATGATAACGAAGTTTTAAACAAACAGAGGCTCCTCTCACATCTTATTTCTCCCAATCAATACGATAATAATACCCTGCGTCCGGACGAGAGAGCATCTCCTTTTGCGTCATCATTGCTTGTTTTTATATGGAGAACAGCGCTTTCTTTAAAAGTGAGAGGCTTCTTGAACTTAATAATAGCGGTATGGTAATTATCGTCCGTCCTACAGGCTAGTTCCTCTATACGTTGATTTTCCAAATACTTCCAGACCACCTATAGTTATACTCTAGTTCCGTAAGCAGAGGTCTTTTACATTAAATCAAGCGATAAGTCTCAAAGGTGGAATGCACTCCATCATCACACTGGAAAATAAAAAAGAGGAGATCTTCTTATACTCTACCGGATAATTACGAAGAATAACCCGACTTTCGAGAAAATTCTCTAATCACAGGCAAGCCTAGTGACTAATGCAAAGTTAGAATATATTTTCATATCGAAAAACAAAAGGGCTCATCAAAATACATCAGCAATGTTTATTTATTTATTCTTAGCCTTCCCCTTTGAGGATTTTCGCAATTATCATTCTGACAATTTGTAATATCAACTCCCGGAGAATCGATTTTTCCGGGCATACGGACAGTTCGTGCGCAAATACGAGAAAAAAATTCGACAATCATCTGCATAACAATCCTTTATCGAAAAACGACCTTTCATTCTAGCGAGATTTATTCATCGTAATTCATATCCATTGAGTTCTTCGGGCGATTCCATAGGGTTACGACCGGGAAGTAACAGGGTTACGATGCCCATTCTAGAGTATTGACAACCCTATTCTTGACTACTTACGATGCCCAACGGCACTACTGGCGTTGCCCAACGCGACCTATCGCATATGCTTTAACCGCCTATCGTGTGCAAAAAGGGGACTTTTCCTGTCAAAAACGCCCGTTGAAGCCACCGCTTTCCCTCTATTTCTGCGTCTTTACAAGAGGGCTTTATCACGCATATCCCCATTTATCCATCAAAAAGTTCGGATAACTGCGGTTTCGCTTACAGTCAGGCAAATAGGCAAAACCACAAAAGCCCCGCCGAAATACATCGACGGGGCTCTATCTTATGAACTGTGTCTTTCCTTACGGAAATCCGGTCAGTTTTCTACTTATTTAACGATTGTCTTAACAGCCTCTTCACCATCAACAGCTACAGCTACGATACCAGCAGGTACAGCGATAGTTGCGTTGTCTGAAGTAAGAACTGTCTCAGCAACAACCTTACCTAAGATGTTAGTGATAACTACTGACTTACCAGCAGCGCCTTGAACAGTTACAGTACCGTTACCAGCTACTACAGATACACCTTCAACATTGTTGATGTTATCGTTAGATGTTACCATATCCTCTGTTGTAGGTTGAGCTACATTGAATACCAATGCTGCATCACCACCTGTCTTAGAAGAATTGAAATCTGAGTCACCACGAGTCAATACCAAACAACCATTCTGCATCTTCAACCATGCTGCATACTTAGGAGCAATAGCATTGCCCAATCCATGAACATTGCTTAAAGGCACATTACCATTTACAGAAGTCTCTGGAGTATCAGTATAAACATTTGACTCAAACATGAATGCATTAGCATCACCTTCTTCAGTTACTGTAGCAGCCTTATCAGGATCAGCATAACGGAATGACCAAGTTACGTTCTTATGTTGATCATTTTGTAAGTTAACAATATATGTCCCGTCAATCTTAGCAGCCTTATAAGCCTTAACGATGTCTGCCGTATCCAAATCAGCCGGTTTCATATTCTTGAACTCGTTAACCAAGATGAATAAACTATCACCTGCATGAACAGCCTTAACGAAACCTACACGAGTATAACCATTATCAATATCCATATAAGGTTTCTTCTTATCAGCTCTAGCAGAGTCAGCGAAACTTACCAAATACTTACCATAAGCAAAGCCTGCTCTACCTTGTTTAGCATGTTGACAATGCCATTTATCAGTTTTGTGAGCAACACCCTTATCATCAATATAGAAGTGTTTGTCGTCAGCTTCATCACAAGGAATCGTTTCGATAGCGCCTTGATCGTCACGGGCTACGGAGATCAAATATTGAGGTTTAACATTACCTGCACCACGGTTCAACCATGCGGTATCAATACGCATAGCCAACTTGTTTTCAGCCTTATCCTTACTCCAAATGCCAAGGTAATCAACAAACTCATCTGTAAAGTTCTTATTACCTTCATCCATCAAGTATTCTTTACGATATTTCTCAACGAATACTAAGCTATCCGGACCATCATTTTCATTTTCACCCAAGATTGCCTTGTTGAAACGACGATACAACGGAGCATCGCTAGGCTCTACAGTAAATGCGGAGGTTCTAGACTCGTTCAATAACTGAACCTTCAAACCTGCAGTCATACCGTCATCAGCGATACCAACTTTAGAAGTCGCAGTATTCAGATTAGCGATATATGCCGCATTATTCGTGTTATCATAAGCTGTCTCCAAGATCGCATAGTAATGCTTGCCATCATAGTGGTTGTTCTCTTTGAAGAAGAATGTATCCACCTCTGCAACTGTACCATAGTTAGCAGCACCCATAGAATACTTGCTACCATAAGCTTTTACCAACTTAGCAGATTTGTTTTTAGCAATTACATAGTTTGTTCTTTCCAATTGAGCAAGTCCCGGAATCTTCTTCAGCAAAGCAGCATCTACATCGATACCATATGCTGCTGTAGAACCTTCAGACAAAGTATACTCGTTAGCAGCTTGTTTAACGTAAATCAAAGAATCTTTGTCTGCACCATTAGCAATCCAGTATTCTTGAGTGAACGGGTTCAAATAGTTAAACTTATATTTATTAACGATCAACTCATTCTTAGAAAGATACTTATAGCCTAACTTAGCATCCTTAATAATAGCAGAATCCTTAATTTGAACGAAAGTAGCATTATTCAAGTTAGCAACAGAAGCAACGATCTCACCCTTCTCATTTAATCTCAACTGTACATTTGCAGATTTCAATGATGGGAACTCACGGTTTACAACATTGATAGGAGATGTTGCTTGAGCAGTAGCAGAACTTAAAGTTTTAGTAATTACGAATTGGTAAGCAGGCATATGCATTGGATCTTGTTCATCTAATGTCACCCACTCAAGTTTGTTATTACCTGCATTATCATTCTCATGAATAGGAGCAGCTAATACCTGACCTTTAGCATTCTTAATGATATACAGACCATTCTCTAAAGAAGTCTTATCACTCTTAACAAAACAGTTTGTAGCATTATACTTAATGTGAGTATTGATCGGTTTCAAACCAATTGTAGCAATTCTATCAGCTACTGTAAAGTTTTGCAACTTAACGAACAAACTATCAGCGCTCACAGCAGTACCTGTAGAGAAAATATCTTGATAGGTAATACCATAGTTAATGATATTACTTACTTGATTCCAATATTTTTCAGGAGTTTTCTCATTTTTGTAACGAACCTGCTTTACTTGGATATACAAGCTATCTGTAGAAGGACGATACGTAAACAAGAACTTATGTTGATCTGCCAAAGTAGAATTCTCAACATTAGCGCTAGGCTCTTTTGACTCATCAGTCCAACCAAATTTCAAGAATTGGATACCAACACCATTAGCAGCAGTATCAACTTTCAAATATTGGTTTGCGTCAGCCTTAGAAGTTACGAAAACGAAATCACGTGTTGTGTTGTCCGCTTTCTTGTCAGCAACAGCTTTTGCTACGAACTCTGTTGTAGAGAATGGATTAACATCTGCATTAGCATCTTTATCAAATGTCAACACAAACTTGTTATCTTTCACATACTCATTAATTTCGCTTGCGCTCAATACATAAGTACCAGCATTAAACAACGTCAACTCAACAGCATCATTAGAAGATGCATTTTGTCTAATATCCTGAGCCAATACTCTTTTAGCTTGAAGACCATTATTTGCACCTTTTGTCAATAAAAGGACATAATCAGGCTCATAATAAGTGTACATCGGTTGATCAGGCAATAAAGAAGTAACATAAGTACTAGAGAAGGCCCAACCACCAAAACTCTCACCAACAGTTAAAGAATCTGTTGAAGCAAATGTTCCAGCCTTAATTGCAGAAGCATCTAAATCCGAAACGGCTAAAGTCTCACCTGTAGATTTGTTAAAGAAGTCATAGATTGGCTCTTTTCCAGAAGCTTCTTCCGTAACTTTCACACACCATAATGAAGCCTTTAGATCAGACAAATTAGCTACAGTTTTAAATGCATACTTGCCATTCTCAATAACAAGTACATTTCCTGCATTGTCTCTAATTTGGTACACACCCTTTTGGGCAGCCTCATCTAACTTTTGCACTGCACCAGCACCAGCACCAACAGGAGCATTAGCTAACTGCGCATTTGCTGACATCGCACTTAAAAGCGCAACACCAGCCAAAAGAGTAGAAAACTTTTTGTTCATAATTAAATAATTTAATATTAATACTAAAGTGTAATAAGCTCTTTAACAACGATCGCTCTCTTAAAAATCAAAACAAACGACGATCGACTTTATTCATCATTTGCAAAGGTACGCGTTTCTTTGATTCGCGCAACCCTTCTTTATCATTTTTTTCTCGCCATATAGGCTTTCTTATCAATCAAATAGACTATTCATTACAAAACCACCGATTACAAAGACAAACCCACTATTGTTCGGTACAAAAGATATATATTTTCCGATTAATTTCATTAATAAATAGAGATCTATATATAATGTACACGTACCTTAATATATAGATATATTATTTTCCGCAAATAATACATAGAGCTATCTGGAACTAGATATATTAATAACACGTACCTTCGCTGCTCAAAAACATCACTTACAATAAGAAACCTCCTTAAAAGCATAGCGACGGATGCTTCCATCCCGTAACGTTAGCAAAAGATGCCCGGTTGATTCAATATCATGGATACAGGCCTCGAATTCTCCCGCCTCATCCCTATAGGCATGATAGCCCTCCCTTCTATACAATGCGAATTGATAGCGGATACGAATATCCTCGTATTCCTCTTGGAGGAGAGATAAATAATAGCGATAGAATACCGAGAGGAAACGGTCCAAAACCTCTTCTCGATCTACTTCCTTACCGATTATTTGAAACAAAGAAACAGGATTCGGAGCATCTCCCCGAAACACCGCTTGATTCAAGTTTATGCCGATCCCGATGATGGAGCAATATAGATTATGCCCTGATAGATCGTTCTCGATCAACATTCCGCAAATCTTCTTATCTTTCCAATAAATATCATTCGGCCATTTCACTGTGACATGATCCGTATATAAGTCTAACGTCTCTTTCACGCTCAAGGCCGCTATTTGAGAAATCAAGAATTGGCGATTTGCCGGGATGCACGTAGGGTACAGGACTGTACTAAACATCAAGTTCTTTCCCGCCTCAGACTCCCAGACATTCCCGATCTGCCCACGTCCGGCTGTCTGGAAATCAGCGACAACTACACTTCCTTCCGGAAGAGATTCTTTGATGATCAACTCACGAAGCAGGCTATTCGTAGAAGTGGTTTCCACCACACGCAAGATGCGGGGAGATTCATTATCAGTGCTCATCATTATAAATCTCCCTTATATTTTTTGGTAGTTTAGCGATCACCTCCCGGTAAGAGTGGAAGATCCAACGTTTAACCTCCTCGTCCTCCATATCCCGATCCAGATAAATGCTATTCCAGTATTTCTTATTAAAATGATAAGCCGGCTCAACCGCCGTATACCGTTCCCGTAACTCTTCCACATAGTCTGTACTGCATTTCAAGGAGACATGAGGCTCCTCCGCATCCAAAGGAAGCAGCAGGAACATCTTATTCTCTACCTTAAAGACCAGCGATACCTCATCGAACGGGAAACACTCGATGGTATTCTTCAAGGAAAGGCAGTATTCACGTACTTCTTCTATATTCATAACTTTTATCTTTTAACGGCAAGGAGCATAGAAAGCATCTTCGATATGGTCGATCAGGAAACCCGTCTCTTTCTTGATCAATGTCACGATATCAAAACGGACCGGTAAGTCTATATTAAAATAACGGACATAGGCATCCGCAGCGGCGACAATCCTCCGAATCTTCTTGGTGTCTACCGCATCTTCCGGTGAAAGCAAAAAATCCTCAGAGCGTGTCTTCACCTCCACCACGATTAACTCATCTTCCTTGACAGCGATAATATCCAGTTCATAATGATGCCAATGCCAATTGGTATGCAACACGTTATATCCATGTTTTACCAGATAGGCACGAGCCTCAGACTCACCTTCCCGACCCATATCGTTCTGTCTTGCCATCGCTTTAATTTGCACAAATATAGCCATTTTCTTTGTTATTCGGCTATTCACTCGTACATTTGCAAATGTATGAAAGAAGAACGTAAATATTCATCGGCTCACCCCAATCATCCGAGGGTACACAAAGTGACCTTTATGCTGAATGACGAAGAGCATAAAGCGGTAAAACGTTACCTTTCACGCTACAAGATCGAGAACAAGTCCCGTTGGTACCGAGAGACGATCCTTTCTCACATCCTCAAGACCTTGGAGGAGGATTATCCGACTCTTTTCAACGAAAATGAGATGAGAAGATGAATCCTTTCAATGACGAATATTTCATGAAGCAAGCGTTGGTGGAAGCTCGTGCGGCAGCGTCCGAGGGTGAGGTTCCCGTAGGAGCTGTTATCGTCTGCAACAACCAGATCATAGCGAGGGCGCATAATCAAACCGAATGCTTGAACGACGTGACCGCACATGCCGAGATGTTGGCGATTACGGCCGCCGCCGGAGTCTTAGGAGCGAAATACCTAACAAATTGTAGTCTATACGTAACCGTGGAACCCTGCATAATGTGTGCCGGCGCGATCGGATGGGCACAATTAAGCACGATCGTATACGGGGCATCCGATGATAAAAGAGGTTTCTCCAAATTCGCCCCTCAAGCCTTCCATCCGAAAGCGATTATCAAAAAAGGTATCCTTGAAAAAGAGTGCGCGGAAGAAATGCAGCGTTTCTTCAAGCAAAGACGCTAAGCTCTATTTAACTTCCTCGTAATCCACATACTCCCCTTCATCCTTGGCGAATATCTTCTTACGGTGCACATAAGGTGTACGATCATCATCATCGTCCCGGGCGGTAGTAGTCGTAGAACGATGTCCGGAAGTATTGCTATTTGTTTGACGACGTTGTTCTCCCTTACGAGTGTTGTTTCCGCTACCAAAAAAGATGTTCTTAAAGGTACGCAAGATGGAGAAACCCATCAGAAACACCAACAGGATAAAGAAAAAAAATATTACAAACAAAAACTTAAACATAATCCGATACTTAAATGATTCTTTACTATCACAAACACAAAGATAAGAATTCTTGTTTATCCCTTTTTGTTAAAAATAGACAAGACTATATATAACAGGATGGTTCCAGAGATTCCCAAGAATCCCCATAACGCCACGAAAATAATGGCACAAGCGATCAATATATAGCGAAGCTCATTACCCTTCCACGCTAAGGATTTCACCTTCAGCGAGAACATCGGTATCTCAGACACCAACAGCAAGGAGGTAATAAACGCCAAGATAACAGTCACCAACACGAACAAGCCTTCATTCGCATGAACAACCGGTAAAACAGAATACCCCGCCGAAGCCCAAAATAAAGCATGCGCCGGAACCGGCAAGCCGATAAACGAGGTAGTTTGCCGTTCATCAATATTGAACTTAGCCAAACGCAAACCTGAAAACGTAGGGATCACGAACGCCAGATAAGGGATATACGTATTCAAAGAGCCAAAAGGCAAAGCCGTAGAAGCCTCTCCCAACAACCAATAGACCACCATGCCCGGAGCGAAGCCGAAACTTACCATATCCGACAAGGAATCCAATTCCTTTCCCATCGGCGAGTAAGCCTTCAATAAACGAGCGGCAAAGCCATCGCAGAAATCAAAGACCGCGGCTATAATAATCCAAATCAACGCAGATAAAAGATTTCCGTGCAAGGCCATAACACTGGCGACACACCCGGACAGAAGGCTCAGACACGTAATTGTATTAGGAATATGTTTTCTTATACTCATTTTGACAAACGGGCTATAGGCGTTTGATTGCCTGTTACTTTTTGATCCATCTCTATTAACACCTCTGTTCCTACCGGCAGGTAGACATCCACGCGAGAACCGAATTTAATAAACCCCATTTGCTCGTCCACATGACATTTCTCTCCCGGCTTGGCATACGTAACGATGCGGCGTGCCATCGCCCCGGCAATCTGACGAGCCAAGACATCCACCCCGTTCCTCGTGGTAATCACGACCGCCGAACGTTCGTTCTCCGTACTACTCTTCGGCAGATAAGCCGCCATAAAACGCCCGTTCTGGTGGGAAACATGCTTAACGGTACCGTTTACGGGAAACCAATTGGCATGTACGTTGAAGATAGACATAAAGATAGATATCTGTAGGCACTTCTTATGAAGGATCTCGTTCTCCATCACTTCCTCGATGGCAACGATCGTACCATCGGCGGGAGCGATCACCAAGCCTTCCGAATCATAAGGAAACCGACGGAAAGGACTACGGAAGAAGTTTAATACCAATAGGAACAATACGGTAGAAACAAAAGCGACAGAATAAAACAGCATACCCTTACCTACCGTATGGTACAAAGTTATATTCACAATAAATAATATTGTAAACAACGTAAGCAGTAAACCGGTTCCTTCTTTATGTACTTTCATTCTTCTTTGACTGTATCGTTTTATACTAAGAATCTGCAAAAATATTCATTTTTACCGAATATCAAAAATATATCACTTATTCACTGCCTCTATTTTACCTAACTCTACGTACCAAAGGTATCCATCGACCCGCTCGAAACCCATTTTACGGATTAATTGCAGGTAATTTCTTACCTGATTAGGATGGCGCTTATCTTGCCGTTCGCCAAATTTATAATCCACGACAATTACCTTGTTATCTTTTATCATCACCCGGTCCGGGCGTTTAGACAAGCCTTTACCGAACAGGATATCCACTTCATTCAAGACACGGGCGGAACCATCATACCAAGCCTTTACCTCCTCCGCTTGCAATAATTCTTCCAGACGGCTGATCAACTCCGCCGCTTCCTCCCGATTAATCACCCCGGCTAACCGATAACTTTCGACCGAAGCAGGAATATCTTTCGGCGTACGTATCCGGCTCAATACCTCATGCATCAAGGTACCGTGCTTCCGCCTGGCATTATCGAAAAAGAACCCTTTCCCATGCAGGCGTAATTGTAAACGATCATCCGGGGAAACGGAATACAGGCGGCTCATGGGGATTTCCTCCAAGGTATCTTCTGCCGTTCTATCCGAAGCTGGATGCCACCATTCGCCCCTTTCAAAGGTATCATCCTCGATATCCGTCTCCACCCCCGCCCACAATAGATCGGCGATGGAAGTTATCTTCTCAACCTTACCTTCCTTGTTGATCTTCCTCGGACGGGGGGAGAATACGATCAGTTCTTCTTTCGAACGGGTAAAAGCGACGTATAAGGTGTTCAAGTTATCGATGAAAGCATGCAAGCGCTCCTTGAAATAATCCTTGGCGAAAATCGTGCTACTCAGGATCTGTCCGTAACGGACAGGAACTAAGTGCAGGCGGTCAAACGGCTTCTTCTCCGGGTGGCACCAAAGGATAACGGGCTTTGTCGGCTTATGGTCGATCTCCCAGTCCCCGAAAGGAATGATAACGACCTTAAAACCTAAGCCCTTGGATTTATGTACGGTCAAGATGCGGATAGCGTTTTGCCCATCCGGGGTAGCGATCGTCTTTCGATAACCGGTCTCGTCCCACCATCTCAAGAAACGGTTCAAATCCGCGCTTTCTTTTTGGGCGTACTCGGAAACCATATCCAGAAAGGCTTGCACGAATACCTGTTCCGTTTCCGGGAAGTAAGCGGAGAAGTTACGGAAGAGCCCTTCGGTTACCTCGTACAAGGATTGCCGGGAAATAGACTGAAGGTTTTGAGAAACAGACTTATCCGCCTCGCTCTCCCCGAATTTTCCGGTTAATACTTGATAGGCATACATCGCCAATTTCCTGTTCGTCTGGTCCTCCGGATTTCGCAAATAGCGCAATACGGCGATCAGGAAACGGACCGCCGGAGAACTACCCACAAACAGAGCATCATCGGAGATGATATCGTAATTGTACCGGTCGGACGGATGCTCTTCCTTATAGGCTAGCAACGTATCAGCCACTAAAGCGCCTTCTTGATTGGTACGCACGAGTATGGCGATGTCTTTTAGCGCGTAACCGTTATCCTGCAAGCGCTCCAAGGTAGCCGGCAAGCGCTCCATCGCCTCTTGCTCCCACTTCTTCTCCTCATCGCCGGACAAGAAATCGATCCGTACATGTCCGTCCTTCTTCTGGAAAGGGGGAGGGACACGCTGAATGCTCTTATCATAAGCGGTCATGATCTTCGTGAAAAAGGCCATGCGTTCTTCCTCGTTTAATGAGGAGGTTTTCAACGCTTCATTATATAGATCTTGCAGGATTGCCGGAGCGGTGGTGAAGAACCCGTTATTAAACTCCACGATATGGCGGCAGCTTCGCCAATTATCCATCAGGGTTTCCTCACGGACCTGTTCCTCCTCGAAATCCCTGCGGACTTGCTCGTCCAATAGCTTCCAATCCGAGTTACGGAAACGATAAATACTTTGCTTCACATCGCCAACGATCAAGTTCGCCCTACCATTCGCCAGACTCTCCTCCACCAAGGGCCGGAAATTATTCCACTGCATGCCGCTGGTATCTTGGAACTCATCGATCATATAATGATCTACGTGCGTACCCGTCTTCTCGTAGATAAAGGGGGCGTCGCTGCCACTGATGACCTTATTCAGCAACTCGGTCGTATCGGCGATCAGCATCACATTCTTTTCTTCCCGGTAAGAGGCGATTTGCCGGGAGATATCGGTTAAGATCCCTAACGTATAATAATAACGCACGATCTCCCGGGCCGTGTTATAGGCCGTCAGGTTGGCGAACAGGGATACGATATTCTTTACGCAGGCATTCAACCCTTCCTCATATACACACCCGATGATCTGCCGGAGGCCCGGTGGAGTCGTCTTGGTCGTATAGGCCTCCGGATTATCCGGCAAAGTTTGGAATGTGGCAGTCGGCTCTTTCATCTCACCTCTCGCCAGCTTCTCGAAATAGAAAAACGGGGAACGGCTTCCCCCCTTAAAATCCGAGGGTTGTAACGCGAACTGTTTCAGCAACGCCACTCCCTCCTCTCCTAAACGTTTCGCCTCCGCCTCTACGGAGCGGATAATGGCGTATAGCTCATTCTTATAGGCATCTAGGGCCTGCTTATCCGCAATATCTTTACCGACCTCCTCGCTAAATGCCTTATAACTCTCCTTAAAGACCTCCCGGCTGAGCGACATGATATCCTTCCGCAAGCTCCAGCCGCCACCATCCTCGATCTTGTCCTCGGCGAAACGCAGCAGCCAACCTAGCAAATCCTTGCTCTCCGGCTTCTCCAGATCGGCCAGCAGGTTATCGATCGCCTCGGTCAAGACCAGTTCTTGGTCCATCTCGATGCCATAGCCGCCTTGCAAACCGATCTCGCGGGTAAAGGCACGCATCGTTTGCTGGAAAAAGCGGTCGATCGTACTGATATTAAAGGCGGAGTAATCGTGCAGGATAGCGACCAGAATCTTCCGGGCCTGCTCCCTCACCTGCCGCTCCGTCAAGGAATAGGCGGAAGAGAGTAGCTGGATATAATCGGACGCGCGGCCGGAAGCGAGGTGATAAAGTTCTTGAACGATACGGGTTTTCATCTCATCCGTCGCCTTATTCGTAAACGTCACGGCCAAGATCCGGCGGTAAGCGCCCGGCTGGGAGAAGAGTAACATCAGGTACTCCCCTGTCAATTTATGCGTCTTGCCCGCCCCGGCAGAAGCCCTATAGATTGTTAGCATAGCGATCGGGGATTAGATCGTACGGCTTTTCGAATAGCCCTCTTTCCGGAGGATATCCAACACCTTGGCACGCAGGTCCCCTTGGATGATTATCTCCCCGTCCTTCGCGGAGCCGCCTACGCCGCATTTCACTTTCAAGAGTTTCCCCAAGGCGGTCAGATCCTCGGAAGTACCCCGGAACCCGGTGATCAAGGTAACCATCTTCCCTCCCCGGTTCCGTTTGTCCAAGGAAATACGCAAAGCTTGTTTCTCCTTCGGCAACGTATCTTCCTCCTCCGTATCTCCCGTATTATATTGAAAATCGGGATTCGTGGAGTACATCACGCCTAATCGATCTTTCCAGTCGTTCGTCTTCATATCGCTCTTTTTTGAGAGCCAAAACTACGGATTTATCTTGGGATGGGCAAACGGGAATTATTCTTTCTCTCTTTCTAAAAAATCTCATCAAAAATCATCCAATCCTAACTCAATTATATATATTTGCAATTAATAATTTGTATCACTTAAATCCAATAAAGTTATGAAGAAAAAAGTTTTAAAGTTTACAGCACTAATCGGTTTAATTTTTTTCGCTCTAAACACTGATGTTTTAGCTGAAAACAGTGACGATAGCGCATGTCCTGATGACGGAGGAGGCCCGGGTATAACTTGTGGTAGATATGAGGGAGCTTGTTGGGCTCTTGACCGAATAAGCCCTATTATTTATATTCATTGCTATTTTTCAGGATGGCAAGAAGATCATTGTTATCCAGATTAACCGAATGAAAAATAGCATTTACTACTATTCGATAGTATCCATATTTCTCTTTCTTTCTTGTACGGGATGGAAAGATAAGAGAAATATGGAATCTGATATCATAACCGCAAATCTGGAAAGGAGAGATAATGTCTCCACCAAGGAACTATTTTCCGATATCCAAGTCATCCCACTGGAGACAACGCCGGAATCGCTGATCCGTGATATAACCCAGATCAAGTTTTTTGAGGGCCGATATTATATCCATGATTATCGAAGATCCCAAATCTTTGTTTTCGACCGGGAGGGACGTTTCCAATTCGCACTTAACGAAAAAGGAGACGGCCCGGGGCAGTACCTAAATCTGTCTGATTTCGCGATCGATACAGCCCGCAGGAATCTTGTAGTACTCTGCGCCGTCAGCAACGCTCTCTTTTTCTATGACCTAGGGGGTAAATTCATCGAGAAAAAGAGACTTCCCGATATCGCAGGGGCTTATAGTTCTCTACAGTTCCAAAACAAGGATACAATCGCTTTCTTTACCTATGATTATGACAATCGCCTGAAGTTCTATTCCTTATCAAAGGATAAAATAATCGATGAATATTTCCATGAAGAGAAAAAAGATATATTTTGCAAAGACGTATTTCCATTCCCACACTCTCTTTGCAGATCTTTGACTAACACGATTTACTCACTCTCAAAAACTACCTTGACAGAGCTTTATCACTGGGATTTTGGTAATTTAAATAACGACATCGAGAAATTGGAGTTTCCTTCCGGCTGGAACCAACAAGAAAAAATCCAATACGCGAAGGATGCCTATTCCTCTAAGAGTGTAAATTATGTGATAGAGTTTCATGGGCAAAATAGCAGATACCGATACGCTATGGTTGTCCGTAAAAACAAGTATATCCAGCTGTTTTATGACGGAAAAAAGCAAAGCTTGCTCCAATTCGAGCGAACCAAAGAGGGTTTGCAACTGTATCCGATCTACTTCGGAGAGGACTTTATCCTTTGCACTCCCGAGGGAGGGCTTCCTTTAGATGACATATTTCCCGAGAAACTACGGAATGAGGAGCAGCGAAGGATCATTCAATCGCATTCGGAAGAAGAGAATCCAATCTTAATTAAATATGTTTTCAAAAATGAAGATTAACGAGAATCTAATTTACATTTTCCTTTTGGGGATACTAGCTGGTATAATTTGCGTACGATGTGTGAATCACTTAAAAAAGTCCCCAAAAGATATGTATATAGACAATTTCGAATACGAGAAAGAAAGTCTGTATATCTACAAAAAGGAAGAATTAAAAAATGGGCATTATGAATGCCTCGACCAAAGGTGCTATTGGGGAACAGACTCTCTAAGTTCCTTCTCCTTAAGCAATCTATGTAATGATAAAAAGTTATTCTTTTGTTTTTCAGAAAAAACATGTCCTCCTTGTATTGACGCAGTTGTCGATATGTTAAACGAGGTTTTTACAGAAGAGGAAATAAAGACAAAAGTAGTTTTCATATCACCCGATTATCCCGCTCGATTAAGAAATGATTGCTATGGAAAAAAGCTATTGACCTTACATAATAAATATTTAGGGTTACCCATAGAACTAGAAGATTCTTTCGCTCCTTTTTTATTCATCATGAACAAAGATTTATGTGTTAAATATCTACATATCCACAATAAAGCACTGCCACAACTTACCTTAATCTATTTGGAAGAAATAAGAAAAATGTGGTAGATGATAGATGACCTCATTGGAAAGATCCCGGGACTTTGTCAAGTAAGTTTTTTTAACATCTAGCCTCCCAGAAGTTTCTACGGCTCTGTCGAGGGGTAGGTACAGGGTCCTAGAAATTCCTACGGCTCTGTCGAGGGGTGAGTACAAGGCCGTAGAAGTTCCAGCGGCCCTGTCGAGGGGTGAGTACGGGGTCCTAGAAGTTTCTAGCGCATTATCCCGCATTATTCCAGCCTTAAATTTGTATCGTAAGCGCTAACTCCTTACATTTGGGAGATCACAAGTTTCTTGATCATTCATTTTTAAATCTAATAGACATGAGAACAATTAAAGCTTTCAATTTGTCCCCACTTCACGTGGAGGAGGATTTCGGATTCCTGAAACAATTCCACGATGAGGCGGTAACGCTACGAGGCGGATCGGGTGGAGACTCGGAGAGCCCCGACGAGATAGCCGACGAGGTGAACCCCGTGCTGGACGGCCAGATCAGCGCGTTCGAGACCAAGTTAGACGCATTCGACGAGGCGCTGAAATCATCCAGCAGCCTGCCTTCCACAGCCTTGGCGACAGACGCTGACGTGGAGCGAGACAGCGCGTGGCGGGGCGCCAACGCTTACGTAAAGGCCATGACGGAGCATCCGGACGTAGCCACCGCCACCGCCGCTATGGAGGTCAAGAGGTTATTTGATACCTATGGCGACCCCACCAGCCTCGCCCAGACTGAGGAAAGCGGAGTGCTGCACAATCTCATCCAAGACCTCAAGGCGCTGGACGCCGAGAAAGCGCGGCTCTTGGCGCTCACCCCATGGATCAACAACCTAGAGAACAAAGAAAAAGCCTTCAAGGAGGCGGCCCAAAAAAGAACGGACGAAAAGTCGAGAGTCATCGTAGGTGTCGTGAAGCAATGCCGTTCCGAGGCAGACAACGCCTACAGGCAGCTGGTGAGCACCGTAAACGCCCTTTGCTTGATTGAGGGCGAGGAGAAATACACTACCTTCATTGATCACGTGAACGTGATGATAGACGAGCGAAAGACGATCCTACGTACCCGGTCTACTATCAACGCAAAGAAAAACAAAACGGACATGCCTGCCCAATAAATCACCCCGGCAATATGCCCCGGCGGATAAATCCCGCCGGGGTATATCCCCTATCTCCTCCCAAGAGCTTTATTTTCAGGCAAACCTCTTGCTTAATAAAGCGGAATCACTACATTTGCTGCCAGAATCACGTTCGCTACATATATCGCTTAGAATTAACGGCCATGAGAAATATCATTCTTTTTATTTTTATTATACTAACGGTCCACTTGAACATGAGTGCGCGAGGCTCCGGCGAGAAACCGTCTATAGTCGTACTGCACTCCATCAACTTCGAGGAAAGCTGGACGAAACAGACCTATCTTGATATAGAAAATAAATTCGGGAAGGAAGGGTTTACCGTAAAGGCGATTCCCTTACAGATCCCCGGTATCCGCACGATGGAAGGTTTTCAAGAGAAGAGACAAATGATCCTAGAGAGAGTACCTGTGCCACCCACCTTAGTCGTATGCATAGGAGATCCCTCTTGGCTTATCACCCGCCCGTTGTTTGACAAGGAATGGAAAGATGTTCCCTCTATCATCTGCTATGCCAGAGATAATATGTACCCGAAAGAAGAATATCTGATAGATCTGGATACCAACGCGCTCGAGACCTTAACCCCCATCACGGACGTAGTAAAAGGCTATAACGCCACTTTTATAAAATACTCAGTCTATATCAAGCAGACGATCGAGCTAATCAAAAAGCTACAACCGGGATTAACCAAGCTGGCCTTTATTTTCGACCATCGTTATATAAGTCAGCAAACGAAAGCGGATGTGGAGGCCGTGCTACGGAAAGATTTCCCGGGCATCCAATTCGAGCCGCTGTCTACGACTTCCATTTCCACCGAGAACTTATTGGACAGGTTGGCCTCTTTCGACAATAAGACCGGCGTCCTTTATTACTCATGGTACAGGACCCAGAAGGACAACGAGAATCGTTACCTAGTCGATAACGTCCAGAAAATGATTAACAGCTTCTCAGTTCCCCCCGTCTTTACCTTGCAAGACGTACAAACAGAAAACGGGAATTTCGCCGGGGGATATTATGTTTCTCCGGAGGATTACGCGCAGGTGACGGCCAACACGATCGAAATGATCCTCTCGGGAAAAGATTGCAAAGAAATCTCTACCCTGACTTCGGGAACCCCGAAGACTTACCTGAATTACCAACACCTATTGCTTCACCAAATCGATCCCGGCTTATATCCCCCAAACGCCACTTATTTCCAAGAGCCTCCCGGTTTCTTTCAGAAATACAAGGTCCATATCATAAGCCTACTCGTCATTCTGGTGTTATTGATAACGATAGGGATATTACGGGTACACCTCTTTATCCAAAAGCAAAAGGGCAAAGACAAGGAACTACGAATCGCACGCCAAGCGCAGGACTTAAACCAGAAATATCAACTCGTCTTGAAAGCCAGCAACATGATGACATGGACGTGGGACGTAAGAGCCGAGATCATAGAGTGCAATAATGTCTACCTCACCCAAAGATCCGCCCGTGACAAAGGCGTAAACGGGATATTCAAGATGTCGCCCGATGAGTTCTATAGCGGCGTGTACCCGGATGACCTAGACCGGCTCCGTGATAAGATGGAAGCACTTGCCTCCGGCGAGGGCCAACCGGTAGATGAGGAAATCCGCTACCTAGACGATACGGGGGAAAACTATATATGGATAGAAATTTACGCCATCACCGGCAAGACCGATCCCGTCGGTAAACCTATCTACCTGATCGGGGGAACTGCCCTGATCCACCAACGCAAGCTGATGGAGCAGGAATTGAGGGACAAAGCGAAGGTAGAGGAATCCAACCGGCTGAAATCAGCCTTCCTAGCGAACATGAGCCACGAGATACGTACCCC
Organism: Parabacteroides sp. AF27-14; assembly: GCF_003635425.1. Lineage (NCBI taxonomy): Bacteria > Pseudomonadati > Bacteroidota > Bacteroidia > Bacteroidales > Tannerellaceae > Parabacteroides > Parabacteroides sp. AF27-14. The sequence goes on along the minus strand of NZ_QTLZ01000003.1, from coordinate 215,165 downwards.
GCTGAACGCTATCGTAGGGTTCTCGAACCTGCTCGCCCAAACAAACCCCTCCGAGGAGACAAAAGAATTTTGCGAGATCATCGAGACGAACAACGAACTTCTCCTTCAACTCGTGAACGATATTCTGGATCTATCGAAGATCGAGGCCGGGCAAATGGATTTCATCTATTCCGAGTTCAAGGTATCCACGCTATTCCGGAGCTTATACCAGACCTTCCAAAGCCGGGTGAAAGGCGGAGTCACTCTCTATTGCGAGATACCCGAACAGGATTGTGTTATCTATTCCGAGAAGAATCGCTTGACCCAAGTGATCACCAACTTCCTCACGAACGCCTGTAAGTTCACGTTCCAAGGGTCTATCCGCATGGGATACAAGGAGAGGGAAGATGGATTATACTTTTACGTAAAAGATACCGGAAAAGGTATTGAGCGGAAGAACCTCCCGCACGTATTCGAGCGTTTCGCCAAATTCGATTCCTTTATCCAAGGAACCGGACTCGGGCTATCCATTTGCCAAACGATCCTAGAGAATCTTCACGGGAAGATCGGCGTAGAGTCGGAAGAAGGAAAAGGGAGTACTTTCTGGTTTACGATCCCATGCGCTGTATCAAGACCGTAGCGTAAGCCGAGATCCCTTCCTGCCGTCCGGTGAAGCCCAGCTTCTCCGTGGTCGTAGCCTTGATAGAGATATCCTCCTCGTCCACGTTCATGACCTCGGCCAGCGTTTTCTTCATCAGAGGGATATGGGGATTCAATTTAGGGCGTTCGGCGGCTACGGTGGCATCGATATTACCCAACTCATAGCCCGCGTCTCTCAAAAGCTTCATGGTGTCACGAAGCAATATCTTGCTATCAATGTTCTTATATTCACCTGCCGTATCCGGGAAATGATAACCGATATCCCGCATATTGGCCGCTCCCAGTAAAGCGTCACAGACCGCATGGATCAGCACGTCCGCATCGCTATGTCCCAATAGGCCCAACGTATGCTCGATCTTAATCCCGCCCAGCCATAATTCCCGGTCCGGCACCAAGGCGTGGACGTCATAACCAAAACCTACACGTATCTTCATACCCATTTATCTGAAAAGGTTCTTGATTCCATCCATATCGAACGACAAGGAGAAGCGCAATGTCTGGTCCAACGGGTTACTCTGTACCGTACTGATCAGATAAGCGGCATCCAACTGGAAAACACTCATGCGGAAACCGGCACCGACCGAGAAATACTGACGGTTTCCCTGATATTTATTCTCATAGTAATAACCGCCACGAACAAAGAACTGCTGATTGTAATTATACTCCAGACCGATAGAGGCCATAATCTCCTCTAACTCGCCCTTGAAGCCATTCGGCGAGTCACCGAATGATTTGAAGATACCCGTGATCGGGGACATATTGTTATATTCATCATGTTTTTCCTTATAAGCAGCCTCATCCTCGGGAGTCGTACCTTCTTGAATAGGTTCGGTAGGAACTAAATATTTACTCAAATCCACATAGATACCGATTTGGTTATAATCATCGATCGGATACAGCAAACCGGTTCCAACCTTTAACATCGTAGGCAAGAATTGGTTGGTATTTCCGCCGTCGTAAGAGACCTTCGTACCGATATTGGAGACATTAAAACCAAAGCTCCACAGGCACTCGCTATTCCCTAAGATCACGTATTTCTCCAGATAACCGGCGATATCAGCGGCAAAAGCGTTATCCGGAACCATATCCGCATCCGACGAGGCACCCATGTCCGAACGAATATAGCGCAAGGCGACTGCCATAGAAAACACATCCGATAATTTACGGCTATAACTTACATCAAAAGCCATCTCATAAGGATTCAATATGAGCTGATTACCCATTCCTCCATCCCGGCTTTCCTGTACTTCTCCTAAAGAGAAATAACGCAAAGAAGCTCCGATCGCCTGCATATCGCTATCGCCTAATTTATAATAACCGGCCAGATACGCTAAAGCCACATCATTCACCAATTTACGTAACCAAGGCGTATAGGATAAAGCGACTCCGGCCTTACTATAGCTAAAAGCATACTTAGCCGGGTTCCAGTATTGGGAATTCACATCCGGCGTAGTAGCCACACCGTTATCACCCATAGCACCTCCGCGAGCGTCGGGCGCGATAGACAAAGACGGTATCGCCGTATTAATCGGGGCGAATTTATGTTTAACATCGTCTGCGCCTCCTTGGGCATATAAAGCCGTAAATGCCGTCAAAAAGCTGAAAACCGCTAGTAACAGACTGAATCTTGAAACTCTTACCATATATTCTATTCTAAAAATACATTTACATTTATCATTCCTAGAGGGTAATAAACATACCCCCATGCTTATTATAAACTAATTACCCAATACTTTATTGTGCGAGGATGATTAATTTATTCGCTTTCGTCGCCTCTTTCGAGTTATTCGTGCTAATCGCCGCCCGATACAGATAAACTCCCGGGCGCAACCGCCTGCCACCGTTATCCGTCAAGTTCCAAGTTACGATATAAGCCTTAAACAACTCGGAGGAACCGCTCTTCTCGGTACTCCATAGGAACTTACCGGTCATATCATAAACCATAACCGTCACCTTTAAGTTCGACTCCGGACGATTGTGATGCAGAAAGAATTCCACTTGATCCCGTGCCGGATTCGGGGTGGCATACAGCTCGATCAGATTAGGTTTCAACCCTTCCGCCACCTCAAAAGTAAAGGTATAGGTCGTGGAGTTATTTAAGATATCCCACACCTTAAACTCGGCCGTATGCATTCCCGGCTCCAGCTCGGGGATGGAGAACTGGACAAGTCCTTCGTTCTCACTATCTGGTAGCAACGCATAATAACTATTTAAGTTATAGCTCATAGAGGGCATACTATCAATCGTCAACATCATATCATGCCCTACGCTACTGCCGGTTATATTCACGCCGCTCTTATCCCACAGTTTCGCTACAAAATAAGGAGTCGTGTTTACCTTATCGCCCGAAACAAAACTGGAATCATTCAAATAGATCTGCCGGATTTCGGGACCGATCGTATCAGTCTCCGCCGTATCCGAAGTCCCCCCCACGATAAAATCGAAGAAAGAACCCTGCGCCTCTTTTGTCTCGGAAGATGCATATAGGTTTAATTTACCTTTCTTATTGGAATAAGAGATATCCTTCGGGACCATAAAAGTAAAGCTGAACTTTCCATTTCGAACCGAGTCTCTACCTATATAAATCGTATTCGGATAATCGAGATAAGTGAATTTCTCAGAGCTATTCCCTAAAGTCGTAATGGAACTTTGGCTATCAAATATGGTCGAGCTTAATACGCCCGTGAAATCCGCGGCAAAAGAATCTGACGGATTCAAGATTTCACCCTCTACCGTAATCCGGGATAACGCCTTAAACTCAAAAGGCTCATCAGAAACAGCTTCTCCATTCACAGCCGTCACCCGAGCCTTATACTCTGGATACGCAAACTTTAACGCCGGGTCTCCGATTAAGATAAAGTTCAATTTATTTGAGTCATTGAGTTGACGTTTCGTATACATCATCGCCTCTCCAAGCGTATAACGGCTATTCGCGTCTTCTTGGAACAGGTTATCGATGAGCGCCTTATTTAAGTTCGCATTATTACCGGAGAACACGACACGGGTCGTCGTAAACAAAGCGATACCCCCACTGGTAGGATTCAAGAAAACAGATTCACCCGCAGAAGTTGTCACATCGTCAAAACGGGTAAAGTCGCAAGTAGCCGTCACCCACACCGGCAGATGCTTATAACTGGAATTATTGATATCGGTTTGTGTCCATACGCTTTCGTCCGCCCAATGGGTCGTACTGCCATGCCCCGTATAATTAATCAACAACTGACCACTTTTTAATAGTTTCTCAATCTCATTATGCACATCCGGATAAGTCCCGAGGCTGCTACGCTTATAAGCATCGAAATACACTTTATTAACTAGAAAACCGGGTTGCATCTCTTCAATGGCCTCAGCAAGCTGATCTGCCTGCTTCATATGATTCGTTGTGAAGCTATCCTCATTATTTCCATCATCCGCCACGAATGTCACGTTATTCTTCCAACTACCCGAATCCTTGTTCTCCATATAAGAAATCGTTTTATCCACCATCTGAGTCGCCTCCGTTACTGTACGGATTGGAAAGCGCCCGACACCCAGACACATCTTATCTCGGCTAAAATTACTGCCGGAATTATCCTCTAAAAACGCAAAATAATCATCTGTCGCATAAGAGTAGACATTCAATGACTCTTGAGACTGGAAAGTCAGGAGCATATTACTCCGCGAAACACCTTGAACCTCACCGCTTATCCCCCGATTATCATAGATCCCGTCTCCGAAAAGCAATAAATATTTTGGAGGATTACCCAAAGAAGAACTACGATCGTAAAACATCTTCATCAAACGACGATATGCCGTCGCATCTGGAGTTCCACTAGAGAACTCATTATAAATCGCCTCTGGAGTTACGACTTCAACAGTCAAGCCATCTTTCTCACGGTGCGCAACCGCCAAACGCTCCGCCTGCTGAACCAAAGACGGGGCCGATATAATAATCATATCCCTCTGTTCCAAACCATGCAGATTCGAGGAAGCGACTTCTCCCACGACTTCCGGAGAAGGAAATGTTTGATTGGTTTGAACCAACACAAACTCCCTCAATCTACCCGCTGGTATTGTAAATGAAAGTTCAGAACCATTCAGATCGGCTTCCACTCTCTTCACATTCAACGCATCGGTCACATCAAACACCAAGGTATTCGAATTCGCCTCGCTAATAACAAAGCGAGACGCATTTCCTACAGAAGTCAAGCTTCTGAAAAAAGTACAAGCCCCATAAGGGCGCAACGTACGGACAAATTGCATACGGATATAGTCCAAACGTACATTCGTATGTCCACTTGAACTATAGGAAACCACTACGTTATTTTCCTCACTTTTTGATCCCTTCCATAACGCGGTGGTTGTCCCGGGAATCGCCTTTGTATACGATCTGACATTCGAGCTTACTGTTTGGATAGAAGGTATGGTTATATCCAACAATTCGGAGTCATTGATACTTAAAGAAGCCGTACCGGAGCCAGAGTTAATTCTTGAGATAAAACGCATGGTCACCTTACCGTCCGCATCCGTAATCCCGGGAATAGAAGAAAAGGTAGAAATTGTACGAGGGCGTGCCCCACTAAAGTCCTCTCCAAAAAACTCCCGGCCGGATTGGTTTACGGAGACTAACTCTTGCTCATGCAATAGATAATCATCATAAGTCGTAATCCGAGTGGAAGCGCCACTCGCTTGAGCCACGGAAGTCATATCATTCGTGGGTGTGGCATCGGTCACAAAATAATAACCATACAAAGAATAAGGATTATTCGTATGCACGAATGTCTGGCTCGACGAGTCATACTCCCATTTAACCGGCCCTTTCCCGTAGAATAACAGGTAATCACTCCCACGCCAAACCGGTGTAGAAGGGACATCATCGATATATTCCTTACTGAAATCCTCATCCAAGGGCCATCCTCCATAGCCATGGACAGAGACTTTCGATGGGTCCGAGAAACCCATATTCTTCAAATCCGCATAGGATAATTTGTAGATTCCGGTCTTATCCACCCGGATCTTCACCCATTTCCCCTCCGATAACAGGGATTTAGAAGCATAACGGCTACCATCCGCCCATGTATATGAGCAAAGTAATAAACCTATAATGAATATATATATTAATCTTCTCATCTCACATAAAAATCCAGAAGCTTCCGCTCGCCAAGATATCCCTCCAGATGATCGTCGATCTTCACGGGACCTACGCCAGCAGGTGTTCCGGTATAAATCAAATCGCCTATTTTCAGCGTAAAGAAGCGACTTACGTACGCAATAATCTTATCTACCGAAAACAGCATATTCGAGGTATTGCCTTCCTGTACCTTCGAGCCATTAATATCCAGATGGAACGGAAGCCGGTTTACATCCCCCGCTTGCTCCAGCGGAATAAAGGTCCCGATCACAGCCGAATTATCAAACGCCTTACTAATCTCCCACGGTAATCCTTGCGCACGCAATTTATTCTGCAAATCCCGTGCCGTGAAATCAATACCGACCGTAACCTCATTGTAATAACGATGAGCGAAACGCTCGGCTATATTTTTCCCCAAACGGTCTATCCGTACCACGATCTCCGTCTCATAATGAACTTCCGATGAAAAATCCGGAATAAAAAACGGTTTCCCATCTTTCAACAAAGAGGAGTCCGACTTCATAAAAATAGTAGGCTCTGATAATTCTAACGAATGATGCAGCTCTTTATTGTGAGCGGCATAGTTCATTCCAACGGCGATAATCTTCATATTTTAGTGATTCATTGAGTTCAATCGATTAAACATAACAGCTAAATGCGCATACATAGAAGTATTCTGGACTACGATATGTTCCGGCACCCGTATACGGAAGGGGGTAAAATTCCAAAGAGCCTTGATTCCTCCCTCGATAATCCGGTCTGTCACCTCCTGCGCTTTCTCCACCGGCACGGTGATCACCCCGATCGTCGCGCCATATTCTTTCTGCTTGGCAGGAAAATCATCCATATGAAAAACGGGAATGCCATTAATCATGCTCCCGTCCAAATCCTCACGAACATCAAAGCCCGCCACGATCTCCAATCCATATTGACTCAGTCCGGTGTCATGCAACAAAGAAGCGCCCAGACTCCCTACCCCAAACAGAAATGCCTTATGCTGGGATGTAAAACCGAGGAAATCCTCCAGTACGTCAACCAATGCGTTAATATCGTATCCCACTCTCGTCTTCCCGGAGATATTCACAAAAGAGAGATCTTTAGCGACCTGACTAGGATCTACATTTATCTCCTTAGCGATCTGGGTGGATGAGATAAACGTTTCCCCTTTTCCTTTCATCAACTTTACAAACGCAAGATACCACGGCAACCTCCTTAACGTAGGTTCCGGCACTTTCCATGCCTGTTTTATATCATCGCTGGCCATTGTCTAATTTTCCTATTCATGTATAACATTCGTGCAAGCTTGCAAAAGTACAAAATTAAAAAGATTCACCAAAAAAGCCCCGATCGAGAAACTGTATTTAACTACCACCTTAACAGTGGTCTCACATTCAACAATCACGGCTTCGATACCGGCAAGTATGACGATCCTAGCGTTGTCGGTAATAAAAACTGTCTCTACGATCCTTTTTCCCGTATAAACCTGGGAGGCATTCGAATCTTTTGTATTTTTACGCAAAAGTTTCGAGATATCCAAAACCATAGCACAGATTTAGGTATCATCCACTTTTAACTAAAGTGTTCACACAAAAACTTCAATTATGACAAAGAAAGAAGCTATCAAGATTTTCGAAGAGAAAAAAGTACGTACAGTCTGGGACGATGAAACAGAGGAATGGTTTTTCTCTATAGTAGACGTTGTAAGTATCCTCACCGAAAGTGTGGATGGAAGGAAATATTGGAATAAACTCAAACAAAGGCTAAAAGCTGAAGGTAGTGAGTTGGTGACAAATTGTCACCAACTGAAATTACCTTCTACCGACGGGAAATACTACAAAACCGACGTAGCTACGACAGAACAGCTGTTCCGGCTTATCCAATCCATCCCGTCTCCTAAAGCAGAACCTTTCAAGTTATGGATGGCCCAAGTGGCAAAAGAGCGATTGGATGAAATGCAAGACCCCGAGTTAACGATAGATCGAGCCATGAGGGAATATAAAGCGTTGGGGTACTCGGATAATTGGATTAATCAACGCCTTAAAAGCATCGAGATACGCAAGGACCTAACCGATGAATGGAAACGGCACGGACTACAAGAGGGTATTCAGTTCGCTACCCTTACAGATATCATCTATCAAACGTGGGCCGGTAAAACTTCCAAAGAATATAAACAATTCAAAGGTCTGAAAAAAGAGAGCTTACGAGACAATATGACCAATACGGAACTTGCTCTTAATATGCTTGCCGAAGCAGCTACCACTGAATTGTCCAAAGAAAAGAATCCGCAACATCTCGAAGAACACGAAGTTATCGCCAAACAAGGAGGAAAAGCAGCAGAGGCCGCCCGCAAACAACTTGAAAGCGATTTAGGCCACTCGGTAATCTCTCCCCTCAACGCTAGAACCGGATTGAGACTTAAAGATAAAAACGACAAAGAATAGGCAAAAAGCCCCGATCGAGAAACCGACCGGGGCTTATTCTTTTTCCGCTTTCTTGCCTCACGGAAATACTGACGGAGAGCTTTAATTTTTTACTTTAGTATTAATATCCCCGCATGTTCAACCTCTCGGTTTACTTGAAGACGAATCTCCGCACGGGAATTTTAGAATTATATATCTTTATTATTTAACTACCACCTTAACAGCTTCCTCACCATCAACAGCTACGGCTACGATACCAGCAGGTACGGCGATTGTAGCGTTATCAGATGTAAGAATAGTCTCAGCAACTACCTTACCTAAGATATTGGTGATTACTACAGACTTACCAGCTGCGCCTTGGATAGTCACGGCACCGTTAGTAGCTACTACAGATACGCCTTCTACGGATACCTCATCATTAGAAGTTACCATATCATCCTTTTCTGTCGGGCGAACAGCATTGAAGATCAAAGCACCGTCAGAACCAGTCTTAGCCGCATCAAATTTAGAATCACCACGAGTCAATACCAAGCAACCATTCTGCATCTTCAACCATGCGGCATATTCAGGAGCGATTGAGCCAGACTGAGCCTCTTGGAAGCCCTTTGTTGCTTTTCCGTCAGTAGAAACACCTGCTACTGTTGCATTTGTAGACTTATAGCCTGTTTTCTCATAGATGTTAGATTCGAACAAGAACTCATTGTTCACACCTTCACCTTCGCCTCCTTCAATATAAGCCTTGGCAGCCTCTAACGGATTTACATAACGGAATGACCAAGTTACGTTCTTGTGATTATCACCAGTTAAGTCAACAATGAAGCGCTCGCACTTCGTTGCCTTATAGTTAGCGAAGATCTCAGCGGTATCAATCTTAGCTGGTTCAACTTTCTCGAAACCATTCGTTAATACGACTAAAGAATCGCCAACCTTAATAGCTCTCACGAATCCTACGCGAGTGTAACCACCCTTGATATCCATGTATGGAGCTTCCATGTCATTAACCATAGCGGAGTCACCGAAACTTACCAAATACTTACCATACGTGAAGCCTAAGGTCTTGTGAGTAGCATGAACACATTCGTATGGATCCGTTGTCGGAGTTCCGTCCGGCTTGATGTGAGGACCAGCCTCAGTACAAGGATGAGTCACGATGTTCAAATCTTGATCTTGACGATCAACAGAGATCAAGTATTGTGGTTTGATATAACCTTTACCACGATTTACCCAAGCCGTATCAATATTGAACACCAACTTACCTTTTGCTTTATCCCGGTTCCAGATACCTGCGTAATCAACGGTTTCTGAAGTCAAGCTAGGATTCCACTCATCCATCAAGTATTCTTGACGGATCTTCTCAACGAAAATCAAGCTATCAGCAGCATCGTCGGCCTTCTCACCTATGACGGCATTGTTGAAACGGCGATACAACGGGGTCTTATCTGCTTCTACCGTGAAGGCAGATGTACGAGTCTCGTTCAAGATCTGAACTTTCAATACGGCGCTCTTACCGTCATCAGCAGTACCAACCTTATGAGTTGCCTTGTCAAACTCAGCACTTACGCTTTGGATGATAGCACCAGCCCACTTATAATTAGAAACTGAAACGTCTTGGCCTTGCGCATCTACATATTTCACAACTTCGCCTTTGTCATTCTTTACCTCGTAGGCATAGATAACTTTTCCATCAGAAGCTACCCATTTCGGAGCAGACTCTACAATCGCATAGAAATGTTTAGCATTATAATGATTATTTTCCTTGAAGAAGAATGTATCAACAACATAAGGAGTTACCTTATAATTATTAACACCCATAGAGTACTTCTCACCGTAAGCCTCAACCAAAGACTTCGCACCGTCTACAGTCTTGACTACATAGTTCGTTCTCTCCAAACGTGCGATGCCTAAACGAGCCAATGCTTTACCTTCCGGAGTATCCTTATCTTTACCGTAACCATAACCGTATCCGGCAGTAGAACCTTCTTCCAACATGTAGCGGCTTGCCGTTTCTTTCACATAGTTTACAGAATCCTTATCTGCTCCGTTGGCCATCCAATAGCTATCCGTAAACGGATTCAAATAGTTAAATACATACTTATTAACCAATAAAGAATCTGTCGGGATATAACGATAGCCTAATTTCTTATCACCTAAGATATTCTTATCCGTGATACGAGTGAAAGTAGCTTTATTCAAGACTTTATCAATAGTAGTACCCACTGCCGTACCTATGATATCACCATCCTCATTTAAAGTTAATTGAACAGAATTCGCATACAATTCGGGGAACTCACGGTTAACGAACTTTACAGGAGAAGTAGCCTTTGCCTTATCTGCCGTATAAACCTTTGTTACAACCCATTGATAAGCTGGCATGTGCATCGGATCTTGCTCATCCAAAGTAATCCATTGAGCCTCGTTCGCAGCATTGTTATCATTTAAGTGGATAGGAGCGGCCAAAACTTGTCCCTTATCATTCTTGATAATATACAAACCCTCGTCCAAGGATGTCTTGTTATTAGATGCGACACAACCATTAATACCGAAACTAATCTGTGTATTGATAGCCTTGGTACCGATCGTGACAATACGATCGGCTACCGTATAGTTTTGTAACTTAACGAATAATTGATCCGCATCGGAGTTTGCGTCTGCCGCCTGTTTGCCATCGCAATAAATATCATGGTAGTTTGAACCATATTTCACTTTGGTGGCATCTTTCCAATACCCTCTTTCAGCGGTAGGTTTCTGCGTATCCCTAACACGAGCTTCTTTTACTTGAATAAACAAGCTATCAGCAGAAGGACGATAAGTGAATAGGAACTTATGTTGCTGTGAAATATCATCCGCATCACCCGTTACCGTAAGCGCATCTGCATATTTCTCAACATTCGTATCAGACCATCCGAATTTCAAGAACTCGATACCCACACCGTTAGCGGCTGTATCGACCTTCAAGTAAGTCTTCTTATCTTTCTCGTCTTTCTTAACGACATAAACGAAATTCTTTCCATCAGCGGTTACACCATCGGCCACCTTTGCTTCAATTTGAGAAGCAGAGAATGGGTTGACATCCGCATTAGCATCCAAATGGAAATTCAATACGTCTTTGTTGTTTTTCAAATAAGCGTTGATCTCATTAGCGCTCAATACATAAGTACCGGCGTTCCAAACAGTAAATTTCAATGCACCTTGAGCGTCACCTGTTTTGTCCTCGGCATCAGAAGCCATTACTTTTTTAGCTTTAACCTCATCGCCTTCACCAAACAAAATATAAGCATAATCGGAATCGATGTAAGTAAACAACTCCTTATCGGGTCTTAAACCACCCTTAGTTGGATCTTTCTCGTAACTACTCTTTGTCCAAGTTGAAGAAAAAGCCCAACCACCGAAAGAAGAACCTACATTGCTTGTCTCTGTATCAAATGCCAAAATAGCGCCAGTCTTCTTATTGATGAAATCGAAGATAGGGTTCTTTCCTTGGCTCTCTGTCTCAGTGATAGAGATACACCATAAAGAAGATTCAACATCCGTAAGATCAGAAGGAGCAACCAATTTGTACTTATCATTTTCCACGATAAGGACTTTGTCGTTTGCTTTCAATTGGAACATTCCTTTAGGAGTGGCAGACTCAAAATAGGGTACTGCCGCCGCCCCCACTCCTGAAATAGAAGTAAGAGCATCAATATGCTGAGCCTGTGCAGGAGTTTGAGCATTCAATGTGAATGCGGAAACCAGCAGACCAGCACACAAAAGTGTAGAAAACTTTTTGTTCATAATACTGAAATTAATATTAATACTAGTGTTTATTAAGATAATCAAATACTTAGTCCTATTAAACCGACCCCTAAACCATACAAAACGACTAGTCTAAACGATCGATTAAATCTTGCGTTTTTTTGATGCCTAAACGCACAGTTCGTTGAAGGAATCGCTTGTTTCGTAAAGGATAACCTATCCTATTGATAAGAAAGAGAATAAGCGGTAAAAAAATAGCCCGGAAGGGTTGTAAGTATCGAAGAAACGCGTACCTTTGCAAATGACTAAAAGAATCGATCGTTTAGACTAGTCGTTTTCATACTCCAAATATCATTTCAATCTATTATTCATCAACTTTTATAGTATAGCATTAATTTAATGTACAGGCGTACATTAATATTATATTAAACAAGTCATCCGGAATTTACGGATTGTCATTGTGACACTTTGAAAATTAAAGCCCTTGAGAATCGAATTTTCCGGGAGATTATACATACAGTTCCGTAAAACGAGAAAAAATATTCGCAAGTAGTTATTCCATAACAAGATAACGGAATATGCCCTTTCTTTCTAGCGAAAATTATTCATCCTAATTCATATTCTTAAGGCTAAAACCTGTAATTCACCCGTATGTGAAGGCTATTTCTATCGTATGCGATGGGGATTACTACCGTATGTATCACCTAACGCATACGGTTGCGTCGGCTAACGCATATATTCGCGTGGGCAAACACCACCTTTCTCACCGGAAAAGCGACCTTTTACCTATAAATAAGAGACAAAAAGGCCCTTTTCACCTATTACTTCTCTCTGGTTAGACTTCTCCAAAGAAGAGGTATGTCACACAAACAACCTTGTTTCGCACAAACTGTCATGATTATCGCCGCTTCGCTTACCATCCATCCGCAAGGGCTACAATAGAATAATCGACATAGAAAAGCCCCGCAGGATAACTGAAGCGCACCCCAAAAGTCGCTGAGAAGACCTTGTTGGTTCCGGTATAAAAAGGCTTTCCAAGTGATTAGTTATTCACTTCCCAAGCCGTCAGTTAGCGGCTAGGTATAGCCGCCAGTTATTCACTCGACAAGCCGTCAGTTATTCACTTCAGCAGCCAATGAGAGGGCCCGTTTCTTGGTTATCAGGGCCTGTAAAGCACATGTTTCCCGTATTTTCAAAAAACACTCAAATCTCACAAAAGTGAAACTTTTGGCACACCAGCCCTGCCTCCTTTTAAAAAAAAGCGTATCTTTACCGCAAAGGATGAGATAGGATCATCCGTTTAATCATTTAATCATTTAATCATTTAAACCTATAAGCACTATGGGAAAATTTATCAATCCCTTCACCGATTTCGGCTTTCACCGGATATTCGGGCAGGAGGTACACAAGGAGTTACTAATCGATTTCCTGAACCAGTTGTTCTTCGGAGAGCACTACATTGAGGATATCACGTTCCTTAACCCGATTCAGACCCCCGAGACGCTGGATGACAGGGGAATCGTTTTTGACGTGCATTGCAAGGACAGCAACGGAAACCTATTCGTCGTTGAGATGCAAACCGGGGCACAACCCTATTTCCACGACAGGGGACTGTACTATCTGGCGAGGGCCATCAGTAACCAAGGACAAAAAGGGAAGGACTGGAAATTCGTGTTACAACCCGTATACGGGGTATTCCTACTTAATTACAAGATGGACGTGAACTCAAAGTTCCGGACCGATGTTATATTGGCGGACCGGGAAACCGGAAGGATGTTTAGCGACAGGATACGGCAAGTCTATCTCGAGCTGCCTTACTTCCAAAAAGAACCGGACGAGTGCGAGAATGATTTTGAACGTTGGATTTATTTATTGAAGCATATGGACACTTTAGAGAGAATGCCGTTCAAGGCGAAAAAGGCGGTCTTCGATAAGTTGCTGGAAGTAGCCGACGTGGCAAACCTCAGCAAGGAAGAACGCATACAATACGACGAGGCTCTGAAACGATACAGGGATTATAAGAATACGATCGATTACGCAGAGGAGAAAGGGATATTGAAAGGGAAAGAATCTACGGCCCGCAACATGAAAGCGGATGGATTATCCCACTCAATTATCCAAAAATACACTGGGCTCTCCCTTGAGGATATAGACAAACTATAAAAATAAACCCTCCAGCCCTATTCTCGCTAACCGAATGGTTAGAAGAACAAAGGCTGGAGGGCTTGTTTAATATCTATAAGGAAAGAGATCCTTAGATTCTCTCCAAAGTAGCTATAATAAACTCCCAGATCTTCTGTACGGAATGAATATTCACTCGTTCGTCCGGTGAGTGCGGATATTCCAAATCCGGTCCGATAGAAACCATATCCATATTCGGATAAGCACCTTGGATGATACCGCATTCCAATCCGGCATGCATCACCTTCACCTCAGGTTCCTTACCAAATAAATCCAGATAGGTAGATTTCATCAAGTTCAAGATCGGGGAATTGATATTAGGCTGCCAGCCATTATAATGACCGGACTCCTCCACCTTAGCCCCTGCCAAAGCGAATACACTTTCCAGACTTGAGCAAACAGAATCCCTGCGAGACTCGGATGAGCTACGCACCAAGATCTTCACCTCGATCAACTCATCAGATGTCTTCACGATCGCCAAGTTAGAGGAAGACTCAACCGTACCCGGGAAATCATGCAACATGCTAATCACACCATTCTGGCAACCTTCGATCGCATTGATCAAATCATCCTGTATCTCCTCCGGAATCAACGTAGACGGCAATTCAACCATCTCCGCGACGAAATCGATCTTATCCTCCACACCCATATACTCCGTACGGAACATATCTTGGTAATCAGCCACTAGCTCCCAAAGAGACTCCACGTTATCACCCGGAATCGTTATCACGGCAAAAGCCTCACGAGGGATTGCGTTAGGCAAGGAACCACCCGCCACAGAAGACAAACGAGCGCCATAATCGCATACCGCCTCTTTCAAGAAACGGAAGATCAACTTGTTCGCGTTCGCACGCCCTAAATGAATATCCACACCGGAATGGCCACCTTTCAAGCCAGCCAAGCTAACCTTGACAGCCACGTCACCTTCCGGAATATAAGTATCCTCCTTAAATTGGAAAGAGACATTCACGTTAGCGCCACCCGCGCAACCTACGAACAACTCCCCTTCCTTCTCGGAATCACAATTCAATAAAATATCACCCTTTAAGAAATGCGGCTTCAAGCCGAAAGCGCCGTCCATTCCCTGTTCCTCATCAATCGTAAACAGGGCCTCGATAGGTCCGTGACGCAAGCTATTGTCCGCCAACACGGCCATCGCCAGAGCGGCGCCCATGCCATTGTCCGCCCCCAAAGTCGTCTCACGGGCCGTCACCCAATCACCGTCTATGTAAGCGTCAATCGGATCTTTCTCGAAATCATGCTTTACGGAAGAGTTTTTTTGGGGAACCATATCCAGATGAGACTGCAATGTCACGGTCTTACGACCTTCCATTCCGGGCGTAGCCGGCTTACGGATCAATACGTTACCCACCTCATCTTGCAGGGTTTCCAGTCCCAATCCTTTACCAAAGGATATCATAAAACGGGTTACTGCCTCCATATGTCCGGTCGGACGGGGGATTTGCGTAAGGTCATAAAAATAACCCCATACATGCTTCGGAGATAGATCTTTGATTTCTGCTGACATAGATGTTAATAATTTAGTTCAGTTCATATTTAATACATATCTTGTATTCATCACGAAACAACGACCGGAGCCTCTTTGTTCTCCCGGTTGGTGAGCGGCAAAGCCACCACGCCGAATAATCCGCACAATCCCGTCCATACCGTCTGTACCGTATGAACGACCAAGGCGAACGCCGCCGCGTCATTCTCGTTCACGCCAAAACAAACCAAGGTAGCGATCACCATGAAATGCCACGGTCCGATACCGCCTTGAACAGGCACCGCCACGCCGATACTACTCATCGTAAACGTGATCAGCCCGACCACGATACCCAAGTCCTTGGTAAAGTCGAAAGCATAGAACGTAATATAAAAGTAACAGAAATAACCTCCCCAAATCAATAACGTCTCTATCACGAAACGCATCTTATGCTCCATGTACCAGATACTCTTCATACCGGTCCATACATTCTTCAACATACCTTTGGCTTTCTGTACCAGCGTAAAGTTACTCATATAAGTGAATACAAACCAAATTACAGCGACAAAAATTATCACCGCCACGTAAATCCATATCGAATTAAACATGGATTGGAACCCTTCGAGCAAAGCCGGGTTCTTAGCGAAGAAACTCGTAAAGAAGCTTATATTAAATATGAATATCATCAAGGTTATCAAACCGACCATGATCGTATCGCTCACACGGTCGATCAATAAGGTACCTAAAAGCTTGGTAAACGAGATCTTATCGTATTTCGTGATCATACCGCAACGCCATACCTCGCCGACACGGGGCAACACCAGATTCACGGCGTAATTACCCAACACGGCGTAAATCACGTTACTCATCTTGAAGCGCTCGCCCAAGGAACTGATCAGCAATCCCCACCGTAAACCACGGACGATATTGGCGAACAAGCCGAACAGTAAAGAAACCAGAATAATATCATAACGAACCCCCTCCTTGACTACTCGCCAAATCTCAGTGATATCCATTTTCCGATACAAAAACCAAAGGAGTAAACAGCCGAAGGCTAAAGGTAGAATTATCTTCAGAAACGTACGTAGAATGCTCTTAAAATCCATTAGGTATAGGGAACTTTAAATTATTTATTGTACTTTTGTGCATCCGCAAAGATAAGCATAATATTTAAAAACAAACACATTACACCGAAAAGTGGATGAGATTAGTTAAGCCAAAAAAAGCATTAGGGCAACATTTCCTAAAGGATCTGCAAATAGCACAGCGCATTGCGGACACACTCGATACTTTCAATTCCTTGCCGGTCTTGGAAATCGGACCGGGAATGGGAGTCCTTACCCAGTTCTTGCTGGAGGCGGGACATGATTTGACCGTTGTCGAGTTGGACATGGAATCCGTAGATTACCTGAACCAGAATTTCCCCGATCTGAAAGGGCGTATCATCGCCGAGGATTTCCTGAAATTGGATCTCTCGAAGCTATTTCCGGGGCAGTTTTGTGTGATCGGTAATTACCCCTATAATATCTCCAGCCAGATATTCTTCAAGGTCCTCGATTATAAGGACCAGATTCCCTGCTGCTCGGGGATGTTACAAAAAGAGGTAGCGGAACGCCTAGCGGCGGGTCCCGGTAGCAAGACGTACGGGATATTGAGCGTACTGTTGCAAGCTTGGTACGACGTGGAATACCTCTTTACCGTCAGTGAGAAAGTATTCGATCCGCCTCCAAAAGTGAAAAGCGCCGTATTGAAAATTACCCGTAACGACCGCAAGGAGCTGGGATGCGACGAGAAGTTATTCAAGACTGTAGTAAAGACCTCATTCAACCAACGAAGGAAAACGCTTCGTAATTCCATGAAACCCCTATTGGGTAAAGATTGCCCGGATTACGCCTTGCCGATATTCGACAAGCGCCCGGAACAGTTATCCGTGGAGCAATTCGTGGAACTGACCTTGATCAGCCAAAAGCATTTGGAGAAGTAGGCTGGTGATGTCCTATAATAATATAAGAGTCCAATGATCGAACTGACGAAAGATTACATCGAGAACCTGAAAAGCATCATCGAGGCCAAAGATGACGCGAAGGCACAGGAGGTACTTCATGAACTATATCCTGCCGATATAGCCGAGCTTTATCAAGAACTGAACTTGCAAGAGGCCATTTATCTCTATCTATTGATGGATGGCGACAAAGCGGCGGATGTCTTGATGGAGCTGGATGAGGAAGACCGTCATAAATTATTGAAGGAACTTCCCAATGAGCTTATCGCCAAGCGTTTCGTCGATAACATGGAAACGGATGATGCCGTTGACTTGATGCGTGAGTTGGACGAGGATACCCAAGAGGAGATCCTTTCGCATATCGAGGACGTAGAGCAGGCCGGTGATATCGTGGACTTGTTGAAATACGACGAGGACACCGCCGGCGGTTTGATGGGTACCGAGATGATCGTGGTGAACGAGAATTGGAGTATGCCCAAATGTATCGACGAGATGCGCAAGCAAGCGGAGGAGATGAGCGAGATCTATTATGTATATGTAGTGGATGACGACGAGCGCTTGAAAGGTGTGCTCCCCTTGCAGAAACTGATCACCCACCCATCTGTCTCCAAGATCAAGCATGTCATGAAAAAAGACCCGATCTCCGTTCGCGACAGCGACAGTATCGAGGAGGTTACGGAGACGATCGAGAAATACGACTTGGTAGCCTTGCCCGTAGTCGATAGTATCGGACGTCTGGTAGGACGTATCACGATCGATGACGTTATGGATGAGGTACGCGAGCAACACGAGCGTGATTACCAGTTGGCATCCGGTATCTCGCAAGACGTGGAAACCTCGGATAATGTATTCACCCAAACCGCCGCCCGCCTACCTTGGCTGCTGATCGGCATGATCGGAGGATTGGGAAACTCCGTTATCCTCGGTGGTTTCGAGAGCAGTTTCGCCACTAACCCGAAGATGGCGCTATTTATCCCGCTGATCGGTGGTACCGGTGGAAACGTAGGCATACAATCTTCCGCTATCGTGGTACAAGGCTTGGCAAACAATACCTTGAAGGAAGGGAATATCGTACCGCAAATCCTAAAAGAGTCCGTAGTTTCGTTAATCAATGCCAGCATTATCAGTCTGGTCGTGTTCATTTACAATTTCTTCATGCTGGGAGACCGGGGGATTACGGCCTCCGTATCTTTAAGCCTATTCGCCGTCGTAATGTTCGCCAGTATATTCGGCACGTTAGTTCCCATGACCTTAGATAAGATGAAGATAGATCCGGCCTTGGCGACCGGACCGTTTATCACCATTACCAACGATATTATCGGTATGATGATTTATATGTTCATTACTTCCGCGTTAGCTTGATGCCACGGGTGGGCGAACCCCGCCCCTATTATGTTAAAATAATATGTTATAGAACATATCTACGAAATAGCTGTTATCTTTGTAGCGGTTATCAAAAAAGGTAGAAAAACTATGCTAACAGAAGCATTTTACATTCTCTTCTTCTATTTCACGGGAGAGTTTATCAGCTACTTTATCGACGGTTTCATACCGGGTAGCGTAATTGGGATGGTGCTATTGTTCTTAGCCCTCGCGTTCAAGAAAGTAAAACCTGAAAAGGTGAAACGTCTTTCCACGGTTCTTACCCAAAACATGGGATTATTCTTCGTTCCTGCCGGTGTAGGGCTTATGAATTCCTTCGGGATCATCTCCGAGTATTGGGCAGTCCTGCTGATCGCTTCCGTAGTAAGTACAATTTTAGTCATCGCCAGCGTAGCGTTGGTGCAACAAAAACTGGAAAAGGGAAAATAGACCATGGATAATCTGGCGCATTCCGAGATTTTCGCTCTTACCTTGGTAATTGGTACCTACCTGACTTCCTTGGCTCTTTACAAGAAAGTCCATATCAGTCTTTTGCATCCTTTGCTTACGACCATCTTCGTGATTATCGTGGTACTGGAAGTCCTAGGCATTCAATATGAGTCGTTCCAGCAAAGCAGTCATTTGATCCATTTTATGCTGGGGCCTTCCGTAGTAGCCCTTGGCTATGTGTTATATGAGCAAATCCAATATCTAAAGGGAAATGTCGTTTCGATCTTGACTTCCGTATTTGTCGGGGCCATTGTCGGAATCGTAAGCGTAATCATCATCGGTAAATTGATGGGAGCCGACCAAGCGTTGATCGCCACGCTCCAACCGAAATCCGTCACCACCCCGATCGCTATGGGGATAGCGGAGAAAGCGGGCGGCATACCTTCACTTACCGCCGTCATCGTCGTAGCGGTAGGAATCTTTGGCAGTATAGTGGGCCCTATCGTGATGAGGGTACTGGGAATAGATAGCCATATCGCTAAAGGACTGGCGTTAGGGGCTTCCTCCCATGGAGTAGGAACAGCAGCGGCCATTCAAATCGGGGCCATCGAAGGAGCATTAAGCGGACTGGCGATTGGCTTGATGGGTATCATGACAGCGGTCTTGGTTCCGGTTATTCGGTTGATTTGCAACTATTTTTCCATATAAATACGCAAAACTTTTTGCTACTTTAGCAGGAATGTACTACTTTTGTACCCAAAAATCGTTAAGGATTACTCTATAACATATATAAATAAAGAAAATAAATATGATCAATTCACAAGACATTAAGAAAGGAACTTGTATCCGTTTGGACGGAAAACTCTATTTCTGCGTCGATTTCCTTCACGTAAAACCGGGTAAAGGTAATACCATCATGCGTACCACATTGAAAGATGTTGTAAAAGGCGGTCAGATCGAGCGTCGTTTCAATATCGGTGAGAAGTTGGAAGATGTACGCGTAGAACGTCGCCCGTATCAGTTCACTTATACGGAAGGCGAGCATTATCATTTCATGAACCAAGAGACATTCGATGACGTGATCATCGACAAAAACTTGATCAACGGCGTTGATTTCATGAAAGAGGGAGAAATTGTAGACGTTGTTTCTGATGCATCTACCGATACGGTTCTTTTCGCCGACATGCCTACAAAAGTTCAATTAAAAGTTACTTATACAGAACCGGGTATTAAAGGTGACACTGCTACTAACACCTTGAAACCGGCAACCGTAGAGACTGGTGCGGAAGTTCGCGTTCCGTTGTTCATCAACGAGGGCGAAGTTATCGAGATCAATACGACTGATGGTTCTTACGTAGGCCGTATCCGCGAGTAATCCGGGTCTTGTCAAAATATACGGTTCCCGCTTGATAAGCAGGCGGGAACTATTTTTTTAACCAAATCATAAACCTTTCCCGACTATGAAAGAAAAGACAGGAAAACTTTCCATCAAGGAATGGGCCGAAGAAGACAGGCCCCGTGAGAAAATGCTTCAAAAAGGCGCTTCCGTATTAAGCGATGCCGAATTGATCGCCATACTGATCGGATCCGGCAACAATGAGGAGACGGCCGTACAACTCTCTCAACGGATACTTCACTCCGTAAACAACAATCTGAATACATTGGGTAAACGTTCCATCAAAGAATTAACTTCCGGCTTTAAAGGTATCGGAGAGGCGAAGGCGGTCACGATCTGCGCCGCTATGGAACTAGGGAAACGGCGGGAAACCTCAGAGGCGTCTCCTCAAGATGCTATCCGAAGCAGCAAAGACTCCTATCTCCTATTCCGTACCCAACTATGCGATTTACCTTATGAGGAACTCTGGATCGCTCTAACCAATCCATTAAATAAGGTGATACAAAAGGTAAAAATCAGTCAGGGCGGAGTAAACCAGACTTCCGTGGATATCCGTTTGGTATTAAAAGCGGCGATCAACGCCTTGGCCTCCGGTATAATCCTATGCCATAATCATCCATCCGGTAGCCTCCGCCCCAGTACGCACGACGATGCCTTGACCGAGCGTATCCAAAAAGCGGCGAAGCTGATGGATATTAGGATACTGGACCATATCATCCTGTCCGATAGCGGTTATTATAGCTATGCGGATGAAGGAAGGCTGGTCCGGTGAAACAAATTCTCTTTTCCCCCGGTTTAGTATATAGAAGTATTAATGTATATTCGCGTATAAAACAAAAGAAGATGAACAACGAATTTCTCCAAACAGAAGAAGCGATCGTCGCTATGCTGAAGACGGTATACGACCCGGAAATACCCGTAAACGTATACGATCTTGGGCTTATATATAAGGTAGATATCGATGAGGAAAAAAATGTACGCATCGATATGACCCTCACCGCCCCGAACTGTCCGGCGGCCGATTTCATATTGGAAGATGTCCGTATGAAGGTAGAAGCGGTCGATGGGGTGAACAATGTAGAGGTAAACCTCGTCTTCGAGCCGGAATGGGACAAGGACATGATGACGGAGGAGGCTAAACTGGAATTAGGTTTTCTATGAAAATATATTTCGCCTCAGACGCACATCTGGGAGCCCGTTTCCACAAGGACCCTTTAGCCATCGAGAAGAAACTGGTACGTTGGCTGGATAGCATCAAGGAAGACGCTTCCGCCATTTGGTTTCTGGGGGATATGTTCGATTATTGGTACGAATACAAATACGTCGTACCGAAAGGTCACGTACGTTTTCTGGGGAAATTGGCCGAGTTAGCGGACAGAGGCATAGAAATACATATCTTTATCGGTAACCATGACATCTGGATGTTCGACTACTTGCCGAAAGAGATAGGCGCCATCATCCATCGGGATACCTTGACAGTCGATTTATTAGGGAAACGTTTCTTCCTCGGGCATGGCGATGAGGTAGATTTCCGGAGTAAGGCATTCCGTCTGATCAGGGCTATTTTCCGGAACAAGTTCTGCCAATGGTTATATGCGGGAATACACCCCCGCTGGACGTTCGGGTTCGCTTTAGGTTGGTCGCTCAACAGCCGGAAGAGCGGACTGGAAAAGCAAGAGGCTAAAAAGTATCAAGGGGAAGACGCTGAATATATGGTTGTTTTCGCCAAGGAATATCTAAAGACGCATCCCGATATAAACTTCTTCATTTTCGGCCATCGCCACATCATGTTGGACTTGATGTTAAGCCGTACCTCCCGTATTCTCATAGCCGGGGATTGGATGCAATTCTTCTCTTATATCGTATGGGATGGCGAGAATCTGTATATGGATCAGTTTCTGGAAGAGACGGACGGACAATCTTATCCCAACACATAAGACAGCGTTGTCTTAACACCTTAGACAGTACTGTCGAAGCACCTTAGACAGCGTTGTATGATGTGCTCATACAACGCTGTCCGGATTCTCCGCTTACTTTACCGGGATATAACCAACCTTCTTCACCGTCGCTTGTCCTTCGGCAGACATCACATAATCGATGAACGGTCGCACCTTTGAGGCATTCTTCGTCTCATAGTAGTAGAACAACGGACGGACAACCGGATAGGTCTTATTCCTTGCGTTCTCCAACGAAGGCTCCACGTAGGATTTTCCGGCATCATACGATACATGGATCGGCTTCACTTCTTTATTCAAATAAGCAAGACCTACATAGCCAATGGCTCCTTTCGTCTGGCTTACGCTTTGGATAATGGCACCTGTAGCCGGCATGCTCAAGATACCGTTCATATAGTTCTTATTTTTCAACACGCTCTCCTTGAAGAACTCGTAGGTTCCGGAAGAAGTCTCGCGGGAATAGGCCACGATCTTCATATCCGCACCACCCACTTCTTTCCAATTCTTGATCTTGCCGGTAAAAATGCCTTCCAATTGCTCCCGGGTCAGATTGGATACCTTGTTGGAAGGATGCACGACAACAGCCAGAGCGTCGTAGGCGATCACCTCCTCTTTCGTTTTCTTTCCGGCTTCTTGCAACTTCATGCGCTCGTCGAATTTCATCTTACGGGAAGCCATCGCTATATCCGTAGTGCCTTCCATCAAAGCGGAGATACCCACGCCGGAGCCACCACCCGTCACCGTGATCTTAGCGGCTTTGTCCTTATTCATGAAATTCTCGGCTTCAGTCTGGGTAAGAGGCAAACAAGTATCGCTACCCTTTATCTTCTGGGCAAACACATTCGTAGCAAACAAACACGCTGCCATGGCAGCTAATAAAATCGTCTTCTTCATTACTTTGTATTTATCTTTTATTTACGATACAAAATAAATACTTCGGTATTTCAATGGGATGAAACAGATATTACAATCCTATGAATTAAAACTTATATTGAAGACGGACTGTCAATACATTATCCTTCCGGTCGTTCTCGTAGCCCTTCACGAGGTTACTTTTCTCATTGAAGTTAAACTCGTAGTAAGCTTGTAGACGGATATGTTTATTGAAATTATAGATACCGCCGATACCTATCGTGCTTTGAGCCAAGTCGGTTTTTGAGGTGAAGCTATTTTCCGCCCCTACCTCATTTCCACTCACCTTCGTATTCGGATCGTAAACGTCATATTTCAATACGGCGGAGAAAGGAGAGGCGCCTATATCCTGTACCAAATAAAAGAAGTAACCAAGGAAAGGGCGCTTAAACAAAGAATTTTCCGGCAAATTCTCCGGTCGGGTACTGTAGTTCGGGCTTTTACTGCTCCCGGCGATACCGGGTTGAGTACCGATCAAACCTTCCGCACGGAGAGTGGTCTTTCCTAAAGATGAAAGAAAACTAAACTGTCCATCCAAACCTAAATACTGGCGCTTCATATAAGTACCCGTCTCTCCCATATCCCTCTTAACGAAATGATTGCCACGCATCTCATACGCCTCGGTAGTCGGGTTGTAGACAAAACCATGGTAATAGGAGAAACCGGCTCCCCATTTTCCCCAGTCGCCTATCGCCTTCTCGGCACCCAGACGCCCGATGAAATCTTTCCGGCTATCCGTCTCCCGGTTGATACTGTTTCCGGCAAACAGACCGGCATCCAATCGCAAGAAACTCAATGGGCTGGTAGTCTTGGTACGTAAGGTAAGCATCGCTCCCAAGTCACGCTCATCCGGGAAGAAATACTGGATAATAGTCGCTCTCTCCGGAGATTCGAGAGAACTCGTGGAATAACAGACCTCATAACCGAAAGGACGGTTGAACACACCAGCCATCAACTGGCTACGCTTCGTCCAAGGGTCCTTGATACCGATATACAGATCACGGAAACTTACTCCCTTATCATTCACCTCGATCTGGACAGCACCTGTTCCGATCCCATCATTGTACTCGAACTTCATACGGCCCCGGCGGATACCGATCCGGTTAAACCCTTTATCCAAGTTCTCGTTCTTATCGCCCACCTTCAAGGTAGCGTCCTCCTGTCCATATTGGTATTGTCCTTGGATATAAGCGGAAACCTTGAATTTGCTTAGCTTCTGGACTACCTTATCCAAGGTAGTCACTTCCGTAGCCAAGGAATCGATACGTTTTTCCACCGACTGATCCACCTCCTGCGCTCCCATACTGAATGGAAGCAGCACTAACATGAGCGCTATAACTTTTCCTAATTTCATTCCTAACTATAAAAACTATATTTGCGTCGCAAAGTTACAACGCTCCTGTTTCACACCCGTTTCACATACATTACAATCCTGTTACAGACGTCTTGCCTAATTATTCAGGGACGAATTTACATAAAATAATCGGTTCGTTCCATACATTGCACATGACTAGAATATTTGCGCGATAATTCTGGTCCATTTCGCACATTTATTGGGATATTGTGCTACCTTTGCCTCGATTATTGAAACACTATATTTATTTTTTTAATGAAGACATTAACAATCGGAGACCTAAAGGCTCGTATTCCAATCATCCAAGGTGGAATGGGCGTAGGCATCTCTCTTTCCGGCTTAGCCTCGGCCGTCGCAAATGAAGGTGGGATCGGCGTTATCTCCGCAGCCGGTCTCGGACTTTTATATAAGAAATTGTCACCCAGCAATTATACGGAAGCTGGGAATCTCGGGTTAGCGGAAGAGATCCGCAAGGCCCGGGAAAAAGCGAAAGGTATCATCGGCGTAAACGTAATGGTAGCTCTTTCCGACTTCGCTGAACTGGTGAAGACCAGTATAGCGGAAAAGGTAGACATCATTTTCAGCGGTGCTGGACTGCCTTTGGACTTGCCTTCTTTCCTCAAGAAAGATAGCGTCACCAAGCTGGTTCCCATCGTTTCCAGCGCACGTGCCGTACGTATCATCTGCGAGAAATGGAAGAATAACTATGATTATCTTCCGGATGCGGTGGTACTAGAAGGCCCGAAAGCGGGTGGACATCTGGGATATAAGGAAAACCAGTTGGAAGACCAGCATTTCTCATTGGAAGAATTATTACCTCAAGTCGTAGAGGAAGTCTCTCATTTCGAGCAGAAATACGACAAAAAGATCCCGGTAATCGCGGCAGGAGGCATTTATACGGGTGAAGATATCAAACGCATGATAGACCTTGGAGCATCAGGCGTTCAGTTAGGAACCCGGTTCGTTACCACCACGGAATGCGATGCCTCGGAAGCCTTCAAACAGACCTATATACAGGCCGAGGAGAAGGACATAGAGATCATCAAAAGTCCCGTCGGCATGCCCGGACGAGCCATCCATTGCAGTTTCCTTGAGAAAGTAAAGGCGGGAATCAAGCAACCGAAAGCTTGTCCCTTCAACTGTATCAAGACGTGCGATATATCACGCAGCCCGTATTGTATCGTCACCGCCTTATACAACGCCTTCAAAGGGAATTTCGAGAATGGATACGCTTTCGCCGGCAGTAACGCTTGGCGAGCGAATAAGATCACTTCGGTACGAGAAACCATTACCGAGTTGATGAATGAATGGAAAGCGAAATTATAAGCACAAAAAAAGCCTCCGGGAACGGGGGCTTTTTTTTATATTCGAAGGTAAGTATCTCCATTATTGCTCGGCTAACCAAGCAGCCAGCTCATCCCGGTTCGCAGCGGCATCTTGCACGCCGGCTTGGGCAGCTTGATCGAAATATTGCATAGCGGTCGTATAATCCTTCTTCATCGCATAAGCGACACCTAGGTTATTCCATGCTTCCGGCAAATTAATACCTTGCAAACGACTGATGGCCGGATCGTAAGCACCAGTCTCAATCTCAAGGGCCGCCGTATTTAATTGAGCGATCGGGTCGGTCGGATAAAGACGAACGGCGATATCGAATACCTCCTTGAACTGATCGCTACCTTTATCATAAGAATTGGCTACCAAGAACATCTCATTCAAACTTAAATATTGAGGTTTCGTCTTGATCACTTGCTTGGCCTCGTTCACGTCGAACGGACGTGCGATATAAGCCAAGGTATAATCAATACGTCTTAAAGGAGGATAGTATTTATCCAATAATATCTTATACGTCCGACCTCCGTTCAAGGCATGTAGTTTAGCCTTGCGCTTGTTTATATCTTGAATATCCAAGATCTCCAGAATCTCCTTCTTATTCGCCAAATCCGATTTCGTAACCTCTTGACGCAATCCGATCCAATCCTCACCCATCCAATTTACTTTCATCAAGGAAGGGTCCATCTTCTCCTTATCTTTCATGTAAGCGACAAAAGCCTTGGCACGGCTCTCGGACAATCTCATATTATAATCGTAGCCACCTTCCGGGGAAGCGTATCCGGTAACCTTAAATTCGGTAAAGCTAAGATTCTTATCGTTACGGACTTCCGTTACAATCTTATTCACCTCATTCAGCACGGTAGCGTTATCCTTGAAATCACGTAACAATACGGACTTGCCTACCTCAAAGTTTAAATAAGCGGAATGCGTCTCGCTCCGTTGTTTCACAGGCTCTACCGGAGGAGTAACATAGCTAAGCTCATAAACGGGAGGAGCTAACGGAGGCAATACACGGCTCATCACCCCATAGATGTCATTTGAGACCTCACAAGAAGCGCATCCCGTGGTATTCTCATCCACCATCAAGGTAGCGTTTCGCATCCATCCCGCATAGGGTACGGACAATTCCACCGGAATCAATTCCGGCCCCTTCTTCGTCTGACGGATAATCAAGCTAGGAGTTTGGGGAAATTCATAACTATCGAAACCCAACTCACGGTTCAACGCCTTCATACGTGCCCGCCCGGTAATCACGATCGGGTTAAACTGGTAAGACTGCGATTTATCCACCGATTGCAATACCGGTGTCAGGATGACCATCTCTTGGGATTTCAAACGCAGATTGCTCAGATTGGTCGTAAAATTCATCATAAGCTGGCTTCCGTCCTTCTTTGCGCTTACATTCTCGAAACTAACAGTTCCTCGCACACCGTTCTGTGCCTGTAGGCTCACACCTCCGAGGAACAATAAAGCGATACATATACTCAATAAATGTCTCATATCTCTCTAGATCGTTTTTTAGTGGATAAAATAAATGATAGAAAGGGCCGCTTTCGTTACACCCCAATAGTTCGAGTTCTTGGTCTCGATCTTGGAGCCACATTCCCCGCAATTATACTTATCATAATGTACACGGGCATAACCGGCGCCGATAGCGGCTTCTATACTCCAACGCTTATTCAGTATCCATTGATGTCCCAACGTAAGTCCGCCACCGTACAAATAACCATCATAACGATGGTCCTTCAAATTAGGGAATATGCCAAAGGGTAATTTAATCCCAGCGATATTATACTGTCCGCCCAACGCATGCACGCCAATAAACGTACCGTTGAATTTCTCGCAAGTCCAATAACGCACTTCCGGCATGACAAGCCAATGCTTCAGTTTCTTACCGTCATTGAACTTGAAAGGATTATATCCCGCCGAGACATCCAATGTAACCTTTTTGCTTAAGCCCACCTCGAATCCTAAGTTCGGAGTCGTAGTCGCATCGTAGAGAAGATTGTTCTTCAACGCGAAATGCTGTGCGCTCATAGATAAGGAAAATAACAATGCTAATCCAAGTAAAAATGCTTTCTTCATTTCTTATAAGCTTAATGATTTGAAGAAGAAACAGGAATAAACGGGTTTTAGTTTTCGATAAGCGTTAATAAGATATGATCATTAAATTTAATTATATTAATAGTAAAGGGAATGCGGAAGGCGCTTTTATCGCTTATCCACATTCCCTTTAACTTACTTATAAATATACGATTACTGCTTGATGTCGCCTAATTCGACCAGCTTATTGACAATCGCATAGATCGTAAGACCGCTAGCACTATGAATTTGAAGTTTCCGAGCGATATTACGGCGGTGGGTGATGACCGTATGCGTAGAAAGAAACAAACGATCCGCTATCTCCCGGTTTGTCATTCCCTTCACGACGCAGACTACGATCTCTTTTTCCCTCGAGCTTAACGATTGTTGCTCGTCATCCCCTTCCGGCTCGTCATCCGGAAGTACCTCGGCGTTCAACCGTTCCAATTTGTGCTTGATCTCATCAGCGCTATCGTATATGTTAATTTGTTCATCATAAGAACGCAATAACACACTGTCTGAGACAGAATATAATAAAGCGATACATTTCATCTCGGCACAGCCGCTTTCCTCCTTCAAATGCTGCAACGTGAAATAGCCGGGCAAAGCCGGATTCACGATCAACACATCCGGTTTGTGCATACGAAGCGAGTCGAAAAGAGATTCCACCGAATGAATCTCCACCATCTGGATACGGAAACCCGGTAACCGTTTCAACAGGTTCTCCAGTCCGCTCCTTATGATAACAGAAGGTTCGGCTATCGCAATCTTTAGATTTGTACTCATCGATTCATGCTTATAATTGTTTTTCCAAAGCCAATATGGCCGGTACAAACAAATAATCCTCCACACGGGTATGTGAAGCCAAGTCTTCCTCCGTGGCAAAAATATCGAACAAGACACTATTCAGCATATTCGTACCCGCTCCCGGATAGTATTTGATCAGGATATTTTTCAACTCCGTGATCTTCATCTCGATCTGATCATGACGCTTGCGGAAGATCGTAATATTGTATTTCGGATCTCTCTTTCCTTCCAACAAATTACGGACATAAGGGAAAACAGCACGTTCCTCATAAGACATATGTTTATTTACCTCCTCCGCATACTCATCGAAAAACTTCGTGATCACAAAAGCGACATCCTCCGGGCACCCGGATATAGCGTCTACCAATTTACGACGGATATGTGGCAAGCGGAAGTTCAAGAAGTAATCATGGGCATTATGCAAATAGCGGATCAAGTTCTCGATCGACAGGCATTTGCTGATATTCTCGACAGGCGTATTCACTTCCTCGACCAAGAAATTCACGACCGTCAGGAAAGTACAAGCATCCACCCCATTCTGCCGGCAAACCTCCCCGATATTCTTCTCTCCGAACCCGAGCGCTATACCAAAACGGCTCATGACTAAAACCATCGGATAGTTCTCGCAGATCAGATCACTCATTTTATCGGTTTCCCGGTACATTCCATTTTTATACATAGGCTTCTTTCTAACTTGTCTTGGTGTTTGAATAGCCAAATATACTCCTTTTTCTTCCATATCTCGTACATTTATTATTATTTCACAAAGGCTTAAAGGACGACTCCGTCGGCACGACCGCTATACACTCAGTCTCTATCAACCATCCGGGACGGCAAACGGGGGCCAAGACTATCAAATGTGGCAAATCCGGGTAATGCGCCTCAAAATACTTCTTAACCACCGCATAATCAGCCATATCTCTCAAATAGGTGATCGCCTGCGTAATATCACGAGTAGTAGCGTCCGCCTCTTTCAGCAACACGCTGATATTTTCCATCATCCGCTCGGTTTGTTTTACGATATCGCCCGGATAGACAATCTCTCCCCGGTTATCTATACTCGCCGTACCCGAGATGAAGACCTGTTTACGATCCCCATACGTAACAGCCGTACCCCGCTCGAAGGTTACTCCATATTCATAAGTAGGATTCAAGTGCGTGGGAGCGTAAAGGAACTGAATCTGTCCCGGCTCCAACCCATCCACCGCATAACTGTCCATCTGTACCAACACCGAGGGATCGGCATGACGTCCCTCGATACCCGTACTAGCGATATAATGCGTCTTCTCCGTAAGATTCTGCGTGATAAAAACTTCTTTCCGGGCTTTCACCACACCGGCGTAATTCACGTCTACGTTTTGCACAAAGAACCAAGTACGGACACAATGAGAGGCCAACGTACAACGCTGCCCCATCAATTGCATCACATAGTCATTCAATAAAAGCCGGATCTGGTATTCCGAATTGGCCGCCTTATTGAAGGCACCTCCCCCCCAGAGGTGCCTATAACCGTTATGCGACGCTTCCAGTAAACCGGAATCGTACGTTTGTACCGACATGCCCGTTTGCAAATAAGTCCACATAGCGATCTTTGTTCCATTCAAAGGCGGTTGCTGCACGATAGAGAGCGGACAAAAGGCGCTCTCGCACTCCCACTCCATCACGCTATCCGTCTGATTAGCCGCGTCACTTAAAAAATAACGGCGGAAAACGGCGGTAGCGTCATTCGATAGCTCTTCCTTCACGACAGTCACATAAACCCGCAAAAGGTTTTGCAATTGCTCCACGAAAGACAAACAAGGGTCTGTAATCGATACCATCACCTGATATTCCGTTGTTCCACCTTTGCCCGTGAATGAAGAGATCTGAACCTCTACCGCTTTATCCGTATCTATTTTTCTCGTATAATTCATCATTTTCTTTCTTATCAATTATCCAATGCCCCTCCTAAGATCCAACCTTGGATCAAAGCAAGGACCTCCTGTTTCCCGGAACTATTGAACATATCCTTATGTACCGGATTATCCTCCAATATATCCAGCAAGAAACTATCGTTTATATCACCCGGGGTCACGTAGTTCTTACCCTCTTCCGAAAGGGGCGCCTTGACATTCACTAAGGATTTATAGGCTACATCGTCCCTAAGATCCAGCTGACCGGCCAATCCCGATCCCCCGCCATGACAAGACAGGCAATTCAAGTCGAACACCTGCGCTTGTACACGTTTGAAGCTCGCTAAATCCAATTCGCCCACAGACAAATCAAGCGGTTCGTCCGAATCATCCACCGGAGACGTATAATAGGAGTAAACCAACCGCAATCCCCTACTAATCACAGCGACCTCTATACTCCTCGTATCCGGAGTGACATTATTCAATCGGAGTTTTAGTCTTTTGCCGTCTTCCGCCGGCTTACTGATACGCTGGGTTTGCAAAGGTTTCGACTTATCCTCGCCAAAAGCGCATAACGAGAGCATATTCTCCTTCGGCCAAGCTTTCAGGCCAGTGAAAGAAAGTGACACGGTAGCGGTTCGCCCGGAATCAACCGTCTCATCCGGATAAATCTTACCCTCATCACAACCCAGCCCGAATAACAGGAATAAGGCATACATTATATATAGACTATATAGTTTCATACCCAAAGATTAGAACGTGAACTGCAACATAGCCGTAGCGGAGTGACGAGCCAATCCAATAGCGTCCTCATCCCGGTCATTCTGCGTAGCATGACCGCTACGACCTAAATATTGATACATAACCTGTAGTTTCAAATTATTATTAAAGAAATAATAATTCAAACCAGCGGCGGGCATATTTAACAAACCACCCTCATCCGTAGCGTTTCGATCATAGAAATCATATCGCAAAGCACCCTGTAATTTCGGAGTGATGAAATAGCCCAATTGAGCGTAAGCTCCCCAGAAATTCTTATCCGGCTTTTGCATGATCTTGGTAAAATGCATATTCATATAATAACCTTCGGCTGCTACATACCAGCGGTTCTTGATCCATGCGAACTCAACGCCCACACGGGTGTCGCTACTGGTCAAGAACTCAGCCTCCGCATTATAAGAGGCAGATACGGCGATAGACATCTTATCGTCGTTCAGATTCTCCGGCGAGCCTTGAGACGTTGGCATCTCCCCCTTCGGCATAAAGGCCAGACGACCCGCATATAACAGCGAAGGCAACCATTTATGATCATCGCAGTTTGTCTTAGTCGCCAAATTCACGTCGATACCCGTACCATTAAAAATACCGACTTGATAATTCCATTTATCATGGATCAAACCATGTACCTGTACACCCAAGTCGAATCCCGTGGACATATTCGGTATAACATAATTCACGTCGTAAGGAAGCAATACGGATTGGGAAGCGGAATAAGGCAGTACCGGAAACAACGTCTCCCCCAAAGTACTTAAATAGCCATGCATAAACGGTGTCTTGAACTTACCGACACGGATACGAAACGATTCCTTGATCGCTACGTCGAACCAAGCCTGTTGCAATAAGGCCCCTCCACTCTTAGCGGCATTCAGCGATAAATTGAAAGTAACCCGTCCAAAAGCCTTACCCGTAAAACCGAGAATAGCGTTAGGGATCGCGAAACCAGAGTTCGCTACGCTCTTGGCATAATGGCTTTCCAGCCCTTGGTCGTCATACCGGTTGTAGCAAGCGCTTGCCTGTACCAACGCATAGGGCTTAAACAAAAAGTCACCAGCCTTGGTAGAAAAGGAAAAGCCCTTCTTTCCCGCTAGTGAAACCACATCGTTCTCTACATATTTATCATCCATCTCTTTCTTTGTATCTTGAGCTTTCACGGAGAAAGCACCCGCTGATAGAAGCACCACAAGCAACGTCCTATATATTTTTTTCATTTCGATTCTATGCGTTATTTATTCATAAACTTTGTAGGAATTTAATCAAAGCGGCCCGCTCGTCTTTTGTCATGCGAGAGAATAGGGTACGCGACGCAGCCCCTTCCCCACCATGCCACATAATAGCCTCCGTCAGGTTCCGGGCACGGCCATCATGTAAATAATAGGTATGGCCGTTTACGACCTCTTGTAATCCCAATCCCCATAACGGGGTAGTCCTCCATTCATTACCGTAGGCCAAGCCACTGGGATAATCATCCCCTAGCTCAACCCCCATATCATGCAATAAAAAGTCCGAATAAGGATGGATCACCTGATTACCTAATTGAGGCAATTCCGTATTATTCAAAAGGACAGATCCGCGAGGGCGTGTCTTCAAGGAAGTCACATGGCATAAATGACATTTCGCTTGATAGAAAAGTTGCTCTCCTTGAAGAACCGTAGGATCATCCACATTCCGACGGGCGGGTACCCCCAAGGTCTGGAGGTATAAATCCACATCTTCCATATCTTCCGTAGAGACCTGCGCCCCGGTCATGGCAAAACCCATCATATTACTCTGTCCTTCTCCTACCTCATGCGGGAAACGATCGTTCGTTACACCGAGGTCGGAAGAGAATCCCAATTCCACCGTTAAGTCGGCATGATTCGCCTTATTACCAGAGATACCGATCTGCTTCTTTCCCTTTTCCGTCACATAGTTTATACGTCCACTAATACCATATTCCGGATAATTGCTTTTAGCAGCGATCTGCTTTAGCATATCCAAGTCGAGCGCCATCATCTGCCCCATTCCGACATGCCGTAAGGGTTGACGTACGGAAATCCGTAAATCCGACATCGGGATACTATCAGCATACCATTCCTTTATCTCATAATGAGGGGTGACCAACTCATATTCCTCCCCATCGGGGAACGTATATTTTTGGGAAGTAGTAGTAATCTTAACCCTTCCCTCCGGTTTCGTTCCGTATATCGCTTGATCATGTAGTACCCGGCCGTAATCTTGAAAATAGCCGCCACTTTTACGTGATATATAAATAAGCATGGATGAGAAGCCGGGGCCGGAACCTCCATCGGCTATAGCCGGACGGGTCCGCCCGGTACTTTTATGACAGGAACCGCAAGAATATCCGGCATAAAGCGGCCCTAGTCCTCCACCATCCACATTCTCAACACCGCGAGCATCGTCGTACAATCCATCACCACGATTAAATCGCGTCTCTAATTCGCCCGTAACCCAGTTTGCCTGCGTATCGTACGCATCCGGGGCATTGGAGAAAATGGTTGAGATACCCGCGGACAATTCCTTCTCGGAAGCTACCTGCCCATTGGGTTTCTTAACCTGCCAATTTTCCAAGTCCTCGGATTCGCAACTACACAGCAGACTACCGGATAAAGCGAATAATAGAAGTAATCTTCGTTTCATCGTATCGGCTTGTCCGATTAGTTCGTGAACTTAGACTTAACAACGCCCAAACCTGTCGTTAAATCAGCGCAAGCTTCTGTAGCTGTATTGATATGCTCCGTATCCCCTAGATTGTTACGGAAAGGATAGCCGATCGCATTGATAGCGTCGATTGTCTTATCAATTTGAACTACCATCAAACTATCCAACGTAGGATTAATCATTTTAGTCAACGCATGCAAGCTACTCTCGGAAGCGGATTTCTCATCCAAATCACGACCGCCGAAATAAGCGTTCTTGATACTTACGATATTGTTCTTATAGTCGTCCAAGGAATTCCAGCTATACCAAGACTCTACAGCCAAGACACCGGGGTTATTCGGGTCAGTAGCGTCTTTATTACTTCCATTCCATGCGGTCACCGGGTCAGTTATCTTAGCGGAACCTACTTCATTGGAGATTCCAGCCATACCATTATTTCCATTCAGCATAAGCTCAATCGCCTGATACACATTACCAATGGAATAGGCAGAACCGTCATGTTTCTTCATAGCCTCCGCATAAGAAGAAGGAACATCCGAAGTTCCTAAGCCTTTCAACCAACCATTGTATAAGTCTTGAGTATCAGATAACATACGTTCGGACACTAACTTCAAATACTCCAATTCATTCTTTGCGAACGGGCTTGTTTCCAGATCACGAGGCTCGCCGTCTAAGAATAACATCTTTTCCGCCGTATGGAATCCACGTAAATTTTGAGGACCATCTTCCGCATCTTCGTCTACAGCTCCTGAAATCTTGCTGAATTCTCCTGTAGCTATAATCTCCTCTATACCGTTCTTATCCAAAGGCCAGCTATCCAAGCTCGGGTCGAGCTGTGCCAAATCCGCCACACCGAACAAGAATGCCTCACTTTGTTCCCAAGGTACACGAACCGCACGCCAAGCGTCGCAGGCATCCGCTAAATCATTCTTAGAACCAGACGCGATGAACTTGTCTACCGCATTTTTATAGGCGGTCATCTTTGTCAACATGTCCTTATAGGTAGGCAAAGCTACCTCATCAACGAAAGTAGCGACAACCGCACTCATCTGATCTTCTGTTGGTTTTGCACCCGAATCCGCAGGAAGATTCTTAAAGTCATAAGTTACAACATCGGGGTCCTTGCCCGGATCATCGTTGTCTCCACAAGAAGTGAAGCTCAAAGCCACACCCATCAACATCATGGGTAATAAAAGTACTTTTTTCATATTCTTACATATATATTTGTTAATAGTCTATTATCTTGATAAGAACCAGCCGATATAAGCGATACCGACAGAAACCATATTCTGGCTATTATAATCACCCTTACCTACAATACGGTGCGCATAATCCGCCTTTACGACCAGATTAGGCAATGCGTAATAGTTAAGGCCAGCCGTAATCACGCTCTTTTGAAGACGTCTATCCGCCAGTTTATTACTGCCTTTCTCCACGGATTGCATCGGATTATAATATTCGTAGCGAACGAAAGGATAAATTCTAGGGGCTTTCCGACTAAAGAAGGAACCTACATTATAGCCAACCTCAGCCGCATAACTGACAGCGGTCTCCGCCACGGTTGAATTAGGATATCCGGAAGCTGAAGATGAGTTATTGTTTACCTTTGTCAAAGCGTTGCTGTTGCCCAGATGGCCGTAAACGATATTACCTCTGGCGATCAAATTATTGTTCGGACTTTTATATTGAGCGTCCGCCGTCACGATAGTAAGCGGATATTTCTCACCTTGGTTACGCAGCGGTTTGCTACTATTCTTAGAGGGTTGGTTATAATAAAAAGAAGCGCCCACACGTAAGCCTTTAAATTTCTTCACTCCATTATAGTTGACACGAGCCACAAAGGCAGGATGCGTAAATTGAGTTTCCTCGAAAGCGCCTTGCGTACCTTTGCCAACCCAGTTCTCCATACGGAAACCTTGTGGGTCCAGACCGGAAACGACTTGTAACTCGTAATCGAAATTTCCTAAATCACCAAATAGAGCCACACCCGTCTCATGCCAAGTAGAAGGTAATATGGTAGTCTCTCCTTCCGGACGATATACACCGAAAAAGTTCAAGGGTTCATGATGTGCGTTGGTCAAGCCTACCGGTACGATCATATGTCCAAAACGGAAGTTTAAATGCTTGTTCATCAGATAAGAGATATGGAACTGCTCCAAGGCGACCTCGCCACCTTTCTCGATCTCGGTCTCATATTCTCCATTCTCCTCGTACCACTCCACTTCCCGTGCGGCGCCTGTTCCTCCATACTCAAACTCAATCTCGGAACTCAGTACCCATTTGGGAGAGAACTTATAATCAAAAGCTAAAATAAAACGAGGGATAGAGACAGTAGCCCGATTCATATGTGATGTACCTTGAGGTGTCACCCAATTCCAATCATAATCCATATAACTGGCAGCCATCTCACCATATCCTCCAAAACGGAATTTAGAAAAACCGTCGGCATACATCTCCGATGCCTTTACGGTAGAGCTCATATTACTCTCTTGAGCATGTAGAGCGGTAAAGGAAAGTAATCCAATCGCTAATAAATTTGTTAACGTTCTCATTGCGTTTTATAATTTTTGGCAAAATTACAGGGGCTGAGAATTTGCTACAATCGCCCGAAGTAGGTAAAATGAGACCCTAATTACCTACTCATAGGTATCCCGGAAGAATATTTTCAGGACGTCACACCCAATAGGCCCCATTATTGACCCGCAAGACAACTTGATAGTTAATTTTGGAAAATACGGTTTTGTATTATTTCAGAGGTAAGCGTTAGTTATTACAAGCGAGAAGATCATTAGTTCTAAAAATCGATCTCCATGAAAAGATATATAACAATTAATAGGTATGAGCTCTCCTTTTTTACATATATATAGGTATTGCGCACCCTTATAGGCCGACGTATCTTTGCAATGTCAAAAAGAATGTAACACTATTAGTATATCGCAAACCAAAGCCTTCTGCTAATTTTATGTAAGCATATAAGATGATTAACACCGTAGTGTCGGGAAGTTTTTATTGGTTATTTCCGGCATCACATAAAAAGGGCCTCCCTGTGAAGAGAGGCTCTTTTTGTGTTCAGCTATCCGGTTCATTGATGATGTATTGATAGAGATCCGAGTCTCCGGCCTTATTCATGATCTTATGCTTTTCCAGCTGAAATTTTAACTGGTCTAAACCGAGAGGGCCGAATCCCGAAATCTTCAACAAAGAATCGAGCCCTTTCTTCCTAGCGTAGCGCAATAGGTCCTCCATAGTCTCCAGTTCCAATTTTTGGAGGCATTTACGGATGTAGGGAGACAGGGTTAGGCTTGTGACCGGTAGGGAGATCCGTTTGGCCGCATCCGTGGGGATATCGAACGATGATTTCGGAGCATCGAGACTCAAGCCACTTTTGAGGACTGCTTTATAGAGCGTTCTCAGCTCATATTCCATGTTTCGCTTCTCAAGTCGCAGGCGCTCTATCTCTAGGTCTTGACAGCTGATCGTTTTCTTATATTCGGCTAAGAATCCGGTGTTTTCCTGCAAGCGGAGTACTATGTTCTTATATCGGTAGCACATCCTATCGTAAGATATATCGCAGCGTTTGGCTACGTCCAGTATTTTTGCCCCAGAGGTTATTTCCGTGAATATATACCGATCTTGCTTATCATCTATAAATGTGGATAGTTCGGCGATGATTTGTTTAAGTAGGGGAGAGATGTTCTTTAAGGATCGTAGGCAGAAAAGGTAATCGTCGTACTGGGCGATAATCTCGTCGGCTTCCTCCTCCTTGTCTTGAATGACCAGTTGCAAGTATAGTTTTTGAATCCCTAGATGTTCGATATGGGCAATGAAATCACGTAGGTTCTCAGGATCTACCATACGTGTACCGGTTCTCGTATGGAAAGAGGTTATCTTTCGGGATTTTACCCAATCTTCAATCTCCTCGTACGGGAAACCGGTAATACGGGCGGCTTCTTCTATGGATATGAGTTCTGGCATAAGCATAAGATTGTATTACGAATAAAGTTGTTTTTGTTTAGTTAAAATGCGGAATTTGGAACCGACCAATAACGGTAAGTAGATCAGGTATTCTTTTCGCATCTCAATTAAGAAATAAGAGCCATCATGGGACACTCCCGTAATGTCACTATATCTCCGCACGATACCATGTATCTGGAATTCCCTCTCATTACAATAAAACCCTAACTCTGGAAAATACTTGCTGAAACAAGCGGAGTAGTAAATAAAGAGATTCTGGATCTCATCAATATTACAAGCGTCCATAAGCCATTCACTTTACATGATTAATTATTAGATTTACAAGATCCGGACATGTTTTAGAAAAGATGTCCTTCGTAAAGACGAGCGCTATATGGCTTTTGTTAAGTAGTGGTCCTTTCTTATAAAATAAAGGAAGGGCGAGGACTGAACATTTATGTAGACGAAGGTTCGGCTAAGACCCAACTCCCAATAAAGTCAGCCACACGCCCCCTTTATCTGTATACAAAATATATCCATACTATATTAGCATAGATAACACGTATATCCAGTAAAGGGTTGCGGGGCCTTCTTCGTGCATAGGGAGATTTAAGAAAATTAGCCGATTTTCGTCCTACAGCACAAATATCACACGCAACACGAGGCTCTTAATTAAAAAGCCTTTTCTTGTCGCAAATATACGTATTAATAATATTTCAACCTAAGATAATCCATATGTTTTTTAGTTTATCATTGTTTGATACCAATTATTCGCTTTGACTTATCCAGTCATGCAAATGTATAATATTTTATTTGATTTTCAAACTCCAATACCTCACTTCCAAAGCAAGCTAACTTACTTTTTTCGCCCAATTTTGTCTCCAGTTGTAGAGACGCAGCGTGCTGCGTCTCATCCCCTCAAAATGGTAACTTAAAATAATACGCCAATAACCACCAAAGTCTGCGCCTTCACGAGACAATATACCCATAGAACGCAATTTTGCGATTTGTTTTTCTACAGCACGGGAACTTATACCTAATTTTATAAGCCATAGCTTCGGCTGACATAGAAAGGTCGGAAATGACAAGGTCGATGATCTTCTGTGCTGTTCTACCTATATTTTTAGGCTTATCCGCAGTGTCTCCGAACTCACTCTCCGAACTTTTCTTCATTTACAAGAATGTTTGCTGGCATCCACTTGGGTAGGAAGTGAATCCCATGTCATGTGCATACCCTTCAATATCAATGAAAGAAGTTGTTGAGAATTACATTCTACACTTTCATTACCCACTCTTGTATAGGCAGTGCGTGTTCCGTCTTGGTAATATAATATACAATAAGGTATACAAATGGCACAAATATATAAATTGTTTAATATCAACACCTTAAAAACACGATTGTGATTTTTGAAAAACACGTACGTGTTTCTGTAAAAAGTCGTACATGTTTTTCGGGAAACACGTACGACTTTTTACAGCATCATTCGATAAGGAGCAAGAGCGTACATGAAAATATACGATAAGCCCCCCTTTTAACCAGAGCCAAAAAGCATTTCTTCCTAAGCTCCATCTCATAGATATTTTGGTGTGGTTACCCTTATTCTGAAATAATTTGGTTATTTTTGTATATAATTCAATTAATGTCCATAGAACATGCCATGAATAAGAAATCGCAGATACACAACAAGAACATCTAAATAATAAACAACATGAAATCAACACTTATCGTAGGGATCGGTGCCTCGCTTCTTACAGCCGGTATCGCAAAAGCCCAACAGAGACAAGACATTACACCTAGAACGCCAAACGTATTGTTCATCTATGCGGATGACTTGGGATATGGAGACTTGGAATGCTACGACGGCACGCAAGTGAAAACCCCGAATATCAACCGGCTCGCCAAGAACGGTATCCGCTTCACCAACGCTCACGCGACCGCCTCTACCAGTACGCCCTCCCGATATTCCATGCTAACCGGAGAGTACGCATGGCGCCGCCCGGGAACGGACATCGCCGCGGGAAACGCCGGAATGATCATACGACCGGAGCGTTATACGATAGCCGATATGTTCAAGAACGCGGGATACGCCACGGCCGCTATCGGCAAATGGCATCTTGGCCTAGGAGACAAAGCGGGAGAGCAAGACTGGAACGCCCCACTCCCCACCGCCCTTGGCGATCTGGGATTTGATTATTCCTATATCATGGCGGCGACGGCAGACCGCGTCCCCTGCGTATTCATCGAGAACGGGCAGGTGGCGAACTACGATCCGGACGCCCCGATCTATGTCAGTTACCAGCAGAACTTTCCCGGAGAGCCGACCGGAAAAGATAATCCGGAATTATTATACAACCAGAAGCCTAGTTTCGGGCACGACCAATCCATCGTAAACGGAATCAGCCGTATCGGTTACATGAAAGGTGGCGGCAAGGCGCTTTGGAAAGACGAGAATATCGCCGATTCTATCGTGACACACGCCATCGATTTTATCAAGGAGAATAAAGAGAAGCCTTTCTTCATGTATTTCGCCACGAACGACGTGCATGTACCCCGCTTCCCGCACGACCGTTTCCGGGGAAAGAACCCGATGGGCGTGAGGGGCGACGCTATCGAGCAATTCGACTGGAGCGTAGGCCAATTGATGAAAACATTGGATGAGATGGGATTGACGGAAAACACCTTGATCATCTTGTCAAGCGATAACGGACCTGTCGTAGATGATGGTTACGCGGACCGGGCCGTGGAGCTACTAGGCGATCATAAACCCGCCGGACCGCTTAG
Organism: Parabacteroides sp. AF27-14; assembly: GCF_003635425.1. Taxonomy (NCBI): domain Bacteria; kingdom Pseudomonadati; phylum Bacteroidota; class Bacteroidia; order Bacteroidales; family Tannerellaceae; genus Parabacteroides; species Parabacteroides sp. AF27-14. The sequence continues at coordinate 173,873 of NZ_QTLZ01000003.1, read as the reverse complement.
AGGTAATAAATACAGTGCCTTCGAAGGGGGAACCCGTATCCCGGCTATCGTACATTGGCCAAAGGAGATCAAGCAAGCCGCCGTATCAGATGCGCTAGTGAGCCAGATCGACTGGTTCGCCTCCCTTGCCTCACTGACGAATTCCCGTCTTCCGGAAGGAAGCGCGCCGGATAGCTATGATTATCTGGATACTTGGATCGGGAAAAGCAAGGAAGACCGCCCGTGGGTAATCGAGCAAGCGCTTAATAAGGCACTTTCCGTCCGTACGAAAGATTGGAAATATATCGAGCCGAGTGTAGGTTCCGCTATCATGGAATATGAGAAGATTGAGACCGGATATTCCCCCGAGCCTCAGTTATACGACATGACGAAGGTCTACGAGGAAGGAAACAAGGCCTTGCAACATCCGGAGATCGTTTTCCAATTGCAGGGAATCTTAAAAGGAGTTCGGGATCACACAATCAAGGCTAAATAATGGAAAGAAGAAACTTCATTAAATCATCCCTCGGAATCGGTCTGGGTGCGACACTTCCGGGGATGACGCATAGCAAAAGCGGGAAAGAGGCAGAGACCGCCGTCTCTCCCGCCATGCCCGTAAAGAGCGGTAAGCCGCATATCATCTTGATCATGACCGATCAACAACGGGGCGACGCCCTCGGCTGCATGGGAAACAAGGCGGTGATCTCACCGAATATCGACCGGCTGGCGCAAGAAGGCTCGTTGTTCGTGAGCGGATATTCCTCCGCTCCAAGTAGTACTCCGGGACGGGCCGGTTTATTGACCGGGATGTCTCCTTGGCATCATGGTATGCTGGGATACGGACGCATGGCCTTGAAGTATCGTTACGAGATGCCTCAGATGATGCGGAATCTGGGGTATTATACCTTCGGGATCGGTAAGATGCATTGGTTTCCGCAGAAAGCGCTTCACGGATTCCACGCGACCTTGATCGACGAGAGTGGCCGGGTGGAAAGTCCCGATTTCATCAGCGATTACCGGGAATGGTTTCAATTGCAGGCACCCGGCAAAGACCCGGATCTTACGGGTATCGGCTGGAACGACCATGCCGCCGGTGTCTATAAGTTAGACGAACGACTTCATCCTACGGCTTGGACCGGACAGACCGCTTGCGAGTTGATCCGGAACTACGACAACGACAAGCCCTTATTCCTCAAGGTATCATTCGCCCGCCCGCATAGTCCTTATGATCCGCCTCAACGTTATCTGGATATGTATAAGGACGCGGATATCCCGAAACCCCATATAGGAGATTGGTGCGGACAATACGCCGAGCCGAAAGATCCTCTCCAAGGAGCATCGGATGCCCCATTCGGTAATTTCGGGGATGCGTATGCCATAAACTCCCGTCGCCATTATTACGCCAATATCACCTTTATCGACGATCAAGTAGGGCAAATCATCCAGACCCTAAAAGACAAAGGTATGTACGACAATGCCCTGATTTGTTTCACGGCGGATCATGGCGATATGTTGGGCGATCATTATCATTGGCGGAAAACCTATCCGTACGAGGGTTCGGCCCATATTCCTTATATCGTAAAATGGCCCGCCGGTATATCCAAATCCATACCGGACGGAAGCAGCATAGAACAACCTGTAGAACTGAGAGACTTCTTGCCTACCTTTATCGATATCGCCGGCGGGTCGGTTCCTCCCGATATGGACGGGCGGTCTTTACTCAAGCTGATCCAAGGCCAGCAGGAACAATGGCGCCCCTATATAGACATGGAGCATGCCACTTGCTATAGCGACGATAATTACTGGGCAGCCCTTACCGATGGGAAGATTAAGTATATCTGGAATTTCCACAACGGAAGCGAGCAGTTGTTCGATTTACGGGAAGACCCGGGAGAGACACATAACCTTAGTGAGGACGCAGCCTATCAGAATAAGTTGTCCGAATTACGCAAGATGATGGTAGAGCATCTGTCCGAGCGAGGAGACTCATTCGTGAAAGACGGTAAATTGATGACTCTCGATACGACCCTATTGTACAGTCCCAATTTCCCGAAATAAGGGACGAGCGAGCCTCGTCCCTACAGTATCTTACGTTTTTTACCTTTTTTTTATCGCGGAATGGATGTATCTTTGCCCAAGAAACTAGAAGAGACTCAACTTAATGCTAGGAATCGTTAGTAAAGGAATCATTATAGGTGTATTGGTTTCGGCCCCCATGGGCCCCATCGGTATGCTCTGTATACAAAGAACACTAAATAAAGGACGTTGGCACGGGTTCGTCACCGGATTAGGGGCCGCTCTATCCGACGTGATTTATGCGGCACTGACTTGTCTGGGCATGGGAGTTGTGGTCAACTTCGTGGAGGCGAACCAAGCGCCCCTGCAATTGATCGGAAGTATCGTTCTCGGCATTTTCGGGTATTATATCTTCCAAAGCAACCCGACTAGGAACCTAAAGAAACACCGAGAAAAAAAATTATCGTTCACCCAAGACTTTATTACAGCTTTTCTACTTACCTTTAGCAACGTGTTAATCGTCTTGCTCTATATCGGATTATTCGCCCGGTTCGGTTTCGTGTTACCGGAACATTCGTTTTGGCTGCTGGTATTGGGCATTGTTTGCATAGGGTTAGGGGCCGTTCTTTGGTGGTTCGGCATAACATATATTATTGGAAAACTGAGAAAATGGTTCAACGTTAGAGGTATTTGGTTACTGAACCGGATCGTGGGCTCTGTCATTATCGTATTGTCTATTATCGGTGCCCTATCGGTTTTATTGACCTCCTACTTACAATGGCCTTTACTTCAAATCTATAGTTAAAATGAAAAGACTGAAAGTTCCTGTTATCCCCGTTCTGGATGTACTCGATATAACATCCATAGAACCGATTCTTGAGGTGCAATCCCAACGTGAGTTCCTCACCCATGCCAATTGGCATGAGTATCCATATAAGCCGATCACCGCTTTTAATATAGCCCGGACAGAGAAAAATCTATATATACGATATAGCGTGCAGGGTAATTCGCTAAAGGCGTCTTATGAGATGGACAATTCCTCGGTCCATAAGGATAGTTGCGTGGAGTTCTTCATGAAAAAGGAAGGTGACTCGCATTATATGAATTTCGAGTTTAATTGTATCGGGACTTGCGATGCCGCCCGCCGTACCTCACGGGATATCAAGACGTCGCTTTCGCAAGAAGAGTATAAAAGCATCATAAGACTCCCATCCGTGAGAAGAAGGGCATTCGAGGAGATTAAAGGTATTCATACATGGAACTTGATCGTAGTCATACCACTCAAGTTGATGGGGTTAGATCCTAGTAATCTGCCGGAGAAAATACTAGGGAACTTCTATAAATGCGCCGATGAGACAATGAATCCGCATTTCGTAAGTTGGAGTCCGATCGACCTTCCCGAGCCTAATTTCCATTGTCCTGAATTCTTCGGGGAGATCTACCTGTAGTATAGACGTAGCGTGCTGCATGCAGCACGCTACGTCTATACAGGCAAGCCTATGGCTATTTATTATTCTTACCTAGTTTCAGCTCAATGACGAAGGCTATTATCAAGCCGATTCCCCCGAACAAAAGAACCGAAGCCCCATAAGCCGTACCCGCTACCTCATGCCTGTACCAACCATCATCATAATAAGAATTTGTCGCCATACACATATTAATAATAAAGCCTACCAACAAACCTAATCCGATTCCCGCCAAAAGGCACCCGGCCTTTAAGCTACTGAACGAGAAGTTTCGCATGTAGTTAGGCAGTCCCAATTTACCATCGAAAGCAGAGGCATCCAGTTTATCACCGATCTTCTCGATAATCGCCAAACGTTCCCTCTTGCGAACAAACAACTCAAATAATCCGTAAATACCTGCACAAACGATTCCGACAACTAGCGGAACAGAAATAAAATCCATCATAACTGTATAATTTTAATTGATTCATTCATATTGTTTGCTAATTTGACGCAACAGTTTCCCATAGGTTACACCTCCGGGCTGAAAAATATTTTTTATTTTTGTTACCGCAAGTTGTAACCTATTTACCCGGCTTGCGTCCATTAAGTACAATGGAATTGTATACCGATACATATTACATACAAAGGATACAAGCAGGGGACGTGGCATGTTTCGCTTGCCTTTTGGACAAGTATAGCCGTCCGATTCACTCGTTGATCCTCAAAGTGGTACGAAGCCAAGAGGAGGCTGAGGAGTTGGCGCAAGATACGTTTATGAAGGTATTCAAAAACCTAGCCTCATTCAAAGGGGATTGTAGTTTCTCCACATGGATTTACCGGATTGCCTATAACACGGCGATATCATCGGTCAGGAAGAAGAGATATGAGTTTCTAGCGATTGAGGAGACTACACTTGAAAACGTATCGGAGGAGGAGGTCACGAACCTGTTCGGACAAACCGAATCCACGGAACAGGTTCAAAGATTGGAAGTCGCCCTTGAACAACTTCTACCGGACGAACGGGCCTTGATCTTGCTCTTTTATTGGAAAGAAAAGACAATAGAAGAACTGGTCTCTATCACCGGCTTGACCGCCTCGAATATTAAAGTCAAGCTACATCGCATCCGAAAAAAATTGTTTGTATTATTAAAAGGAATGGATCATGAGTAAGATAAACACAAATAAGGAACAACCCGATTTATTGGGGGATTTATTCAAACGCATACCGGAGGAGGAGCTTCCCGCCTCGTTCCGTTCGAACGTAATGCGACAAATCATGCTTGAGTCCGCAAAGGCGAAGAAACGTGACGAACGGTTCAGCCTGTTAGCGGCGATCGTGGCCTCGCTTATCATGATTTCCCTTGCGATCGTATCTTTCGTATATATGGAGATACCCAAGATAGCCGTCCCCACAATAAGCACATCGGCCTTGGCTTTCTATTTATACATAGGGGCCATCACGCTCATACTTCTATTGGCGGATTATAAATTGAGGAATCTATTTCACAAGAAAGGATAAGCACGAAGCGAGCTCCGTCCGTATACGAGGAATCTATGGACAAGGAACCATTCAGCCGCTCGGCGATCAAAAGACAGATAGAAAGTCCTAAACCCGCACCGGGTTTGTAATCATCCAGCTTCTCAAAGCGATTGAATACCGCAGCTTGTTTTTCAAGGGGAATACCGGCACCCGTATCCGTAACGGCTATGTATACCTTTTCCCGATCCGGCGCAAGTTGGAACGATAGGTTAATCTCATATTGCTCATCCAGCAGGGCTTTATATTGTTCCAAGATTCGTTCCGTCAACGTATATTGTTTCGTTCGGACACTACTTTCCAATTGATAAGAAGTTAACCGGATTTTAGTATCCATGATATCGGGAACATCTTTTATATCCTTCAATAAATCCAAACCTTCCTGAAAAGAGACTACGGCATCGCTATCCCTACGGATACGTTGGTAAACCATTCCTAAATCACGATAGGCCCGCAGTAAACCATAATCGTTCTTACTATCCCGGGCCAGATCCATATATCGCATGGCCCTATCCATAGCCAACTCATAATTGCCGGACCATAGATAATCCTGACAAACCAAGCTACCGGATAAAAACAACCCTCTGGGACTCTCATGCCTTTTTGAGGCCAACGAATCCAATTGCCCCACCCAATATAATAGGCTATCTCTATTTTCCACATTATAATAATAACGACTCAAGCCAGCCATCGCATCGTACACGATCCCGATGGAATCCAAAGGCATCGCGATATCGATTATCTCTTTCAACGCCGGTACCTCCTCCGGCAATTGCCAGTACAAGCCGATTAATTCTTTAAGAAGGGGTATCTTATCCTGAGGTTTTTGGATACGTGATAAAGATTGGCGTATGCTATCCGCACGAAATTTACTCACGGCATTCTGCGCACTTGTGCCCACCGCAAACAAAATCCACACTATTCCTATAAAAGTATTGACGCTGGACTTTCTTAAAAATCCTCTACTCATTGATTTATCGCTTACAATTCGCAAACTTACAAAATAAATATCAATAAAAATCAACAGCTTTCCGTAATTACAGCCAACACGGCCCAAATGAATGTTTTTACCCCTCAAAACTCTTGTCAATCAGAAAAAAAGCATTACCTTTGCCCCGATTTTTGAGAGATGACAACATAAAGTCTAACTTACTAATTAAAACAAACTTAGTATTAACAATTAAAGAATGGAAAATTTAAAAAACATCCAGCCGGTTGAAGATTTCAACTGGGACGCTTTCGAGCAAGGCGAGACTTACACCGAAGTAAGCAAGGACGATCTTGTAAAAACGTATGACGAGACCCTGAACACGGTAAAAGACAAAGAAGTGGTTATGGGTACCGTTACTTCTATGAACAAACGTGAGGTTGTTGTAAACATCGGTTTCAAATCTGACGGTGTTGTTCCTATGTCCGAGTTCCGTTATAACCCGGATTTAAAGATTGGTGACGAGGTAGAGGTTTACATCGAGAGCCAAGAAGACAAAAAAGGACAATTGATCCTTTCACACAAGAAAGCACGCGCTACACGTTCTTGGGATCGTGTTAACGAGGCTCTTGAAAAAGACGAAATTATCAAAGGTTACATCAAATGTCGTACGAAGGGCGGTATGATTGTCGACGTATTCGGCATCGAAGCGTTCTTGCCGGGTTCTCAGATCGATGTGAAGCCGATCCGCGACTACGATGTATTTGTAGGTAAGACTATGGAATTCAAGATTGTTAAGATCAATCAAGAATTCAAGAATGTTGTTGTATCTCACAAGGCTCTTATCGAGGCTGAGTTGGAACAACAGAAGAAAGATATCATCTCCAAATTGGAGAAAGGACAGGTATTGGAAGGAACTGTCAAAAACATCACTTCTTACGGTGTATTCATCGACTTGGGTGGCGTAGACGGTTTGATCCACATCACAGACCTTTCTTGGGGACGTGTTTCTCATCCGGAAGAAATCGTTCAGCTTGACCAGAAGATCAATGTTGTTATCTTGGACTTCGACGACGAGAAGAAACGTATCGCTCTTGGCTTGAAGCAATTGACTCCGCACCCATGGGATGCTTTGGATACGAACTTGAAGGTTGGTGACAAGGTTAAGGGTAAAGTTGTCGTTATGGCTGACTATGGCGCATTCATCGAGATCGCTCCGGGCGTAGAAGGTTTGATCCACGTTTCAGAGATGTCTTGGACACAGCACTTGCGTTCCGCTCAAGACTTCATGAAGGTTGGTGACGAGATCGAGGCCGTAATCTTGACTTTGGATCGTGACGAGCGTAAGATGTCTCTTGGTATCAAGCAATTGAAGGCTGATCCTTGGGAAAACATCGAGGAGCGCTTCCCGGTAGGTTCTCGTCATGCGGCTAAGGTTCGTAACTTCACAAACTTCGGTGTATTCGTAGAAATCGAGGAAGGTGTTGACGGCTTGATCCACATCTCTGACTTGTCTTGGACGAAGAAGATCAAACATCCGTCTGAATTCACTCAGATCGGAGCAGAGATCGAGGTTCAAGTATTGGAAATCGATAAGGAAAACCGTCGCTTAAGCTTAGGCCACAAGCAATTGGAAGAGAATCCTTGGGATGTATTCGAGACAATCTTCACGGTTGGTTCTATCCACGAAGGTACAATCATCGAAGTATTGGATAAGGGTGCCGTTATCTCTTTGCCTTACGGCGTAGAAGGTTTCGCTACTCCGAAGCATCTTGTAAAAGAAGATGGTTCTCAAGCTCAAGTAGATGAGAAACTTTCATTCAAGGTAATCGAGTTCAACAAGGAAGCTAAACGTATCATCCTTTCTCACAGCCGCATCTTTGAAGATGAGCAAAAAGGCGCTAAGGCAACTTCTGAAAAGAAGGCATCCTCAAAACGTGGTGGTAAAAAAGAAGAGGAATCTGGAATGGTAACCGGTCCGGTTGAAAAGACTACATTAGGTGACATCGAGGAATTGGCTGCTTTGAAAGAAAAACTTTCTGGTAAGTAATTGATCCTTCTTTGAGATATAATAAAAGGAGATATCTGATTCAGGTATCTCCTTTTTCTATGTTATTCCTACTGCGGCTTATTTAAGAAAAGCATTCTTCCGTGACACGTGTCTCACATGGCTCGGAAATACCCAACAAATCATTGATCTCCTTTCTTTTCTCTAAATCCGTAAAATAAGCCTCTACAACTTTATAAATATCAAAACCTCCCGTAGAACCGGCTGCCAAGTTTAGTGACTCGACTAATTTACCTGTAGCTTTATGAATCTCAGCTTGTTTCAGCAAATGAAATTCATTCCCGTGAATTAATTGATTCTTTCCCATGATGTTCCAATTTTAGGTTATACAATATATTACAAAGGATTTCTATTCCTGTCCTAAAGATACAAATATCTTATATATGACCTAATACTTTTATCTATTTTTAAATCGGTTCATCTATTTTATCAGTCGAAAGGGGAAGTATATCTCTACATTCCATTAATTTTGCCAGAAAACTAAAATGAAAAAGTTAGTAATATTCGATCTTGACGGAACATTATTAAATACGATCGCGGATTTAGCCCATAGCACGAACCATGCGTTGCGGCAAAACGGCTTTCCGACACATGACGTAAAGGAGTATAACTTCTTCGTAGGAAACGGCATCAACAAATTATTCGAACGTGCGTTACCCGAAGGTGAAAAGACGGAAGAGAATATACTAAAGGTAAGGGAAGAGTTCTTGAAGCATTACGATCTGCATAACACAGATCGCAGCGTTCCCTACCCCGGTATCCCTGAGTTATTAGCCTTGTTGCAGGAAAGAGGGATAAAACTGGCGGTCGCTTCTAATAAATATCAAGCCGCTACCCGTAAGCTCATCGCCCATTTCTTCCCTTCCATACAATTTACGGAGGTTCTCGGACAGCGTGAAGGAGTAAAGGCGAAGCCAGATCCCAGTATCGTCAATGAGATCGTAGAACGAGCGAGCATATCCAAAGAGTACGCTCTTTATGTCGGTGACTCGGACGTAGACATGCAAACCGCCATCAACAGCGAAGTGACCTCCTGTGGGGTAACATGGGGCTTTCGCCCTCGTACGGAATTAGAGAAATACGCACCCGATCATATAGCGGAAAAGGCAGAAGATATACTCAAGTTTATCTAAAAGACGACCTAAGCCTGTCGTGCGAGGCAATCCTTCCCGTTCTTGTCTCGCACGCTTGTCCTTAACCTGAATTACTAATATTTCCTAACACATATTCCATCCAGCTCTCACAGCCCTTAGAATACAAGTTATCCCTAACATCACCTCAACCGTATTTGCAAAAAAGTATTAGACCTACAAACAAAAACATCCAATAGCGGTTATTTTTCAAGGTATCATTTAAACCAAACTTTAAAAAACGCCAAAACGAGACCTATATTTCTGTAATATTATACCAAACAACCACTAGATAAATATAGTAAAAGACGAAGTTATAATTTTACATAAGAAACATAGACAAAAAGAATGTCGGGAAATATTAAAAAAATAGTTGAGCCGAATAGTGGTATTGATTATTCTTTGGAGAAGGACTTCAAGATCTTTACACTTTCCAAAGAACTCCCTATTACCACTTACCCTTCTTATATAAGATTAGGGATTGTCATCTATTGTGTAAAAGGAAACGCTAAAATTGATATCTATTCCAACAAGCACATTATAACCCCCAAAGAGCTCATCATCATCTTGCCGGGGCAATTGGTCGCATTAACGGACGTTAGCGTAGATTTCCAAATCAGATATTTCACGATCACGGAATCCTTTTATACTGATATATTAAGCGGTATCAGTCGTTTCTCGCCACATTTCTTTTTCTATATGAGGCAACATTACTATTTTGAGATGGAAGACGTGGAAACTCTTTCCTTTGTAGACTTCTTTGAATTACTTATAAGAAAAGCCGTCGATCCGGAAAACCAGTATCGAAGAGAGTCGGTCATACTCTTACTTCGCATATTATTCCTTGATATATATAATCATTATAAAATCAATTCTTTAGACAGCACGGTAACGATAGATGTACACAAGAAAGAACTGACCCACAAATTCTTTCAATTGGTCATGAGTAATTACAAAGTGAACAGAAGCGTGACGTTCTACGCGAACTCTCTATGCATCACCCCTAAATACTTGACCATGGTTGTTAAGGAGGTAAGCGGCAAATCCGCCAAAGATTGGATTACGGAATATATGATCCTAGAATTAAAAGGATTACTCACCAACTCTACCTTGAATATCCAAGAGATTGTTGAGAAGACGCAGTTCTCGAACCAATCCTCGTTGGGACGCTTCTTTCGGAGGCACACGGGCTTATCGCCTTTGCAATACAGGAAAAAATATTTAACAACAGAGCAAAGAACAAACTTCTCAAAAAATAATACGATATGAATAAAAGTCAGCTAATCGAGGAATTATCGAAAAGAGTCGGTAATGACAAAGAAGAAATCCGGTACATATTGGAAGAACTGAATAACATCATCTTAGAGAAAACGAGAGCCGGAGAAAAGGTATGTATACAGGGTTTCGGTGTTTATACTCCCCGCTTGCAGACAAGCAGGTTGGCTAGAAACCCGAAAAGCGGAGAGACTTTAATGTTGATCCCCAGAACCATTGTCCATTTTAAGTGCGCGCCCAATTTGGTAAAAGAGATCAATAAATGAAAAATAAAGGGTCGGCTCCATCAGGAACCGGCCCTTTCGTTATACCTATTAATGACATACCAAAGACAACTTTCTATAATCTACATCAATATTTGTCGAGCATATTTCACGCAAGTGCCTACCTCTTTCACGGAGTCAGACCAAGGCTTGATATCATATTCCAGTTCTATATCGCAATAGATAGGCCATTTCTCTTGTTTGATCAACAAGAGCACGTCTTCCAACGGCATCTCCCCTTGTCCCCATACTTGATTCGTATTCGGCTGGTCCCCTGTCGTAGGCCCCGTCTTGTCTTTCAAGTGGATACTATAGATCCGATCATGATATTTCTTGATCATCTCATTCGGATGGATACCTGTAGAGCCAAAGAAGTGGCCCGCGTCAAAATTCAACATAATAGAAGGAGAGACCGCTAAGATCGGATCGCAACTAAAGCCTTCTTCGGCATATTGCATATGATTATGGAAAGCCATATACATCCCATGCTTCTCGGCAAATGGAGCGACTCTTTTCGCCGTCTCCAAATTAATCTCGTCCGTCACGGCTTTAGCGCCCATGGCCTTGGCTACCTTGAACGCATAATCGATTTCCTCGTCCGAACCCATACGGGAAGGTTCCATCTTCACGATATGCGCCGATATTCCTGCTTCGTTCAATAACTTACGGGCACCTTCCACCTTCGATAGATCCAGCCCGAGACGCCACGCTTTCACCTCTTCCTTATATTTATCGATCTCAGCCTGCTGCTCCGGAGTAAACTTCGGGGGACCCATCCGACGAGGAGCCGCAGGTTTCTCACCCGGTTTCGCCGCGGGTTGAGGAGCTTGCTGACGGAAGAATTTCATCATCGGATTCTCCGGAGCTCCTAAATAAGCTTCCAGATCACCTCCCATCAACTCAATGGAACTGATATTCGCCTCTTGGCAATACTTGATGATATTCTCCAATCCACCCGGCATGGAACGCCAACTATAAGTGATCGTGCCGATTTGCACGCCACCGAACTTCGAGTTAACCTTGCCTGCCTCCGCCGCCGTATCAACCGGAGCGGGAGCCGCCACACTCTTCCCCGTACAAGAGAAAGCACTCGGAAGGAAAGACGCGGCCGCCAAAGCAGCGACCGATCTTCCTAGAAACTCACGTCTGGACTGACCATTGTTCACATCTTTATTCATAACCATTCAATTTATAAATTAATCTTAACCCTTAGAAGAAAGTCCCTTACAGGCTCCAGCCTTTACGATACTCATAGTGGAAATAATCGTTCGCTTCCGGACAATTCGTGATTCTCATATTCTCTGCGTCATATTCCAACGTAAGATCCAACCGTTGCGCGGCGACAGCGACATTCGTCAGCAACATAATCTCCGTCAATTTAGCGGATACCTCAAAATCATTAGCGGCTTTGCGACCTTCCTTTATCGCCTCGATAAAATCCACATAAATATTACTCGGTCGCTTTAATGTCTTCGCCGGAGCTACGAACCCCGGTCTTTCCGGTATCAGTTGCGGCTCCGCTCCATGGGTACCATGCATGATCAGACCTTTATCGCCTATATAAAGCGCTTCCCTTAACTGGCGGTTCGGTTCCAACTCCGCCGGACGAGCCGGTTTTATACCCCCATCACTCCAAGTTACCTTTACCGGAGGCATATTCCCACGAGCCGGGAACTCATACGTCACGCATTCCGATTGTGGCAGATAGTCCTTATTGTAAGGGGTGGAAGTAGCTTGTATTTTCGTGGGCATACCCAAATTAAGCGCCCAAATCGGAGCGTCGAAGGTATGAGCTCCCATATCCCCCATAGCGCCTGTACCGTAATCCCATAATCCACGCCAAGCGAAATGAAGCATCTCCGGATTATAAGGTTTATCAGGGGCCGGACCCAACCATACGTCATAGTTAAGATTAGACGGTATATCCACTCCCGCCGGACGATCAAAATAACCTTGGCGCCACATCGGACGGTTTGTCCACAAATGAACTTCCCTTACGTCACCGATCACACCACCTTGAATCCATTCGACCGTCTGCATAGTCCCTTCAATATTATGCCCTTGGTTACCCATCTGGGTAACAACACCGGTTTGCTTTGCCAGATCCCTCAAAAAGCGGGTCTCATAAATCGTCTTAGCCATCGGCTTTTCTACAAATACATGCTTACCTGCTTTCATCGCATAAGCGGCAATAACCGCATGGGTGTGGTCCGGAGTACCGATCAATACCGCATCGATCTCTTTCTCCTTGTCGATCATTTCCCGGAAATCGGTATACTTCTTCGCTTTCGGGTATCCCGCTAAGATATGTCCGGAGTAATCGTGGTCTACATCACATAGCGCATAAATATTCGCATGCTTAAACGATTGTTTCTCCGCATCTCCCATTTGCACAGGATTATCCGACGCTCTTCGTTCCCGTCTGGGTGGCTGGATGCCCGCATAAGGTTGCATCAGCATACCGCCTCCACCAAAAGATCTCCTTTTAATAGGTACATCCGGAGTAGCGATATTCTGTATATCGCCACCACCTTGGCTACCCACACCGATACCGGCCAAATTGACCATATCGCTAGGTGCCGTATAGCCCGGTCCACCCAAAACGGAACGAGGTACGATTGTAAACGCCGCCGCTGCAGCTACTGTACCTAAGAACTCCCTACGTGTGAAGTTCACCGAATTCTTGTCAGACATAGTGTTACTCATAGTATTAAATTTAAAGTCGAAAAAAAAATATATATAGTAAAACACAACTTCGCTTCCTCGTGCGAAACAACGAGAGCGAATATAGGGAGGAGCAGTAAACCATGAGTTAACGAACGCTAAACAAGGCATTAACCTAGGGCTAATTTAAGGCAAATTTCATATCCGCACAAAGCATAATTCACGCAATAACAGCGACATAAATAAATCAAGAAATATTTATAAAAATCTTCGATAAGTCAGAGGCATAGCACCTGCCTCCCTATTCGAAAGGATCGCTATCAGTGGGGTGCATACATTTGTCACTGTAATGCCAGAGGAGTGCCACACGGATGGCACAGGCATGCCATAACGGTGGCACGGTCTTGCCACAACGATGGCACAGGTGTGACAATAGCGATGGCACAGTCCTGCCAATGAGCAGGCACACTATAATATTACTGGGGAGATTGCTGACTCATCAGCGAAGACGGTACGACCTGCTCAAAAGAAGAGGGGAAAGCCTCGCCATACATCTCTTGGTATAAAGCGCAAAAGCGGTCGTACACATAACGGGCCAATTTGAAGTTGTTCTGGTAAATCAAGGCTTTGATCTTATAGAGCAAAGCCTCCTCGTTGCAAGGATCGTTCAGAAGGATCTGGTCTGCTATCTGGATCACCCGATCCGCCTCATCCTCGATCGAGTAAGTGTCGATAAAGCGAGACAAGACATCCACCGTACTATTACAGATATAACTTTTAAAATCATCCATCCAATCAAACGATTCCCCTTTGAACACTTCTCCTTTGCTGATAATATCATAGAAATATTCAAAGTCCGGCTGAGTCCGTACCCGTTTATCTTTCAGCCAATCCAAACAAGCCAAATAATCGCAATAGACATCTTCCGAAAGCTGGAGAATATATCGATTCGCGTTAAATAGAACCTCGACCGTATCGATACGTTCCAATATCTTCCGGAGTTTCAATATAGATACGCTTCGAAGGCTCTTCGTACTTTTCGAGGGGTTGTCATTCCCCCAAATCATCCGTGTCAAGTCCTTGCTCGATATCCCGAAACCTCCACGGGAAGAGTGAAGCATAATCAAGATAAACAGCTGTTTTAATTTTGGGGTAAATAGAGAGGTTATATCATTTCCATCCCGGTCCAACACATAGAACTCTCCAAACAATCGGATATAATTGCGCAGAACCGGAACCTCCTCAATCTCCTCCGACATCTCTCGCGAAGAACGATCCGGCTCCTCGATTCCTTCCTCGATTCCCTCCTCCGCAACCGTTCCCGCATCAGCCTCATCCTGCCTTGGCTTTTCTTTCACCTTCCGATAGCCTAGATAAGCTATCGAGACCAGAGCCATCAAAATCAACCCAATTCCAAGGACATCCAACCAAGTAATCGCATTCGATATATGTAAATCTAATAACTGGTTGCTCAATCCCAATATCTCCTTATCGCTCAACACACGAGACCAAATACAAAGATTATCCAGCACACCCACGAAGTTCGAGGACTGGCTGAAATTCACGAAACCGACATATAAGCTATCACTACCCAGATAAGCCGGACGATCAAAAGAGATCGCGTCCAGTTTTCCATTTACGAATATAGCCTGCTCCCCATTCCGCTTATTATACCGCCATACGACATTATACCATTTACCCGGCTCGATCTCCGTGTTACCAACCAGATCGTTGTTAAAGAATCCCATATACGGTTTCCGGTTCCGTATCAGTAGATGCAACGCTTGTTGATAAGTACTGTTCTTAGCTCCCAGAATACAATAATCCTCCTTCTCCGGCAGGTACTTAGGTATTTTCAACCAAACGCCGACAGTGAAATCATGATCCCGCATATGAAGTTCCGAAGCGGTCGGTAAATCCACACGGGCCTGATTCTCCAAGGAAGCGACCTGTCCCCGTATAGGGTCCTGAATAAACTCGACATTCCTAGATACCGTGAGATTATGATTGGACGAACCATCTTTCTCATCGCCCTCAAACGGTAAATAAATCTCTATATCCTCGTCAATCCGCAAAGGTCTAGCCTTAAAATCGCTAGCGAAAGCCTTCCTTTGGGTACCGGAGATATAAACCGTAGCCGGCTCTATCCTATAGCCCGGAGAGATCGGGGAAAGCATCAACTCGGCTCCGGGCTCTAGCGGAAAGCAATATTTACCCGTCGTATAATTAGACATCCCATCCCAATTCACGTAGTTAAGCAACTCATTGTTATTCGTAACCGCGCCGTAAATGATATCGAAATTCCGGAAAGTAACCAACGAGACATCCAACCATGCGTAATACTTATCTACTAACACAAAATTGGGAACCCTTCCATCCCGGATCCACGCTCTTTTAAACGATTCTATTAAATAGGGTGTCTGCCGGGCTAAAGCCGAGATATCATTACTATTTCCCCGGGAAGTCTCCAAGAACTTATATCCGGTAAATAAAGACAAATTCTTTTTCAGCCGCTCATCAAAACTCTCAACCCCTTCCGGTTGATTTCCCCAATCAGCGTCCGTATGCTCCACAAAATCCCTCATATTATGCAACCATGAAGGACTGTTCAAATGTTTCTGAACCTCGAAAACGACCAGTCGCTTTCCGGAACTCAACATATCCTTCAGGGATGGCCATCCGTTTTTCGTATCATACTCAAGTACATACTCCATCAAGCCTATTTCCTTAAAAGAGGATTCCAGCTCCATCTCTACATAGAAATCGAGGAAAAGCGTCATAACCTTAGTGGAGTCCGCATCCAAGGCCGTCTTAATGGCTTCCAATGATTCACTAAAAGGAGTAAACGTACCATCAGGTTTCCTTAGTAACAATACATTTGTCTCCGTATCCCGCTTCAAATAGAAATAAAAGCCTTCGATCTGCTTCCGCAATAACTCGTCCAAAGAAAGTTTTTCCGGGGAATTGGAGGATAGACAAGAATAATTAGATAGGATGTAGACGCTCTCGTTATATAAAAGACCGGCCTCTACATCCTCTTGACGTTGAGAAACCAGACGTTGTGCCGAAAGTAATTCCGGCAGGGTGATTATAAGGCTAACAATTAAACATATATAACGAAACCACGCTATCATCGTATACAATATCTTAATTATAAGATCATCCAAAAATAAAGCTTTAATATGACATGACAATGTTTTTAGATTATTATCTTCGCATCAAAATAAAGCGAAGTCATATGGACATACTAGAAATAACGCGAAAGCAAGATCCTCTCTATCCTACCTTTGAGCAAATATATACGGCAAGTTTCCCTCTATTTGAGCAGCGAACAGAAGAACAACAAGAACAGGCCTTCCAATCTCCCAACTATCATCTAGAGGTTTATCTGAAAGATAACCTCTTTATTGGCTTTATCTCATACTGGGATTTTAGCACCTATGTATATATCGAACATTTCGCCATTCATGAGAACTTCAGAGGACAAGGCTATGGCAGCTTATTACTGGAGGATTTTAATAAACGCCTGAATAAGATCATTTTATTAGAGATCGATCCTATCATGGACGAGGTATCAGCTAACCGGTTAAAGTTCTACAAGAAATGTGGTTTCTTTGAAAACAGTTACGACCACCTCCATCCTCCTTATAGAAACGCCTATCAAGGACATGCGTTAATCATCCTGACAACAGAGAGGCCAATTACTGAAGATGAGTATATCCAATTCTGTTCCGACTTGCGGAATATCGTCATGGCAAATTAAGATATAAATATCAAAGCCCCGATCGTTTCTTCGATCAGGACTTTATTTAATATCACCAGAAGCCGGAAACAGGAACTAAGGAGGACAACACCCTTCTTTTCGTAAATTTTCGCATACATCCCGAATAACCGCATATGGCTTTTTATCATAGCCACTGTCAAAAAACTTTTCCATGGCTTCGACTGTATCCAGATAAAGCCATGCTCCTTTCTTCAAGCAAATCAATCTTACGAAACGTGCCTCTATCAGTTTCTCTAACTTCATATAGGCTAAAGTATCATAAAAATATTTCACCAAACGTCTCGCCTCGTCATACTCAAAGGCTTTCGGCAAATTATTTTTCATATCACTCTCCCATTGTTCCAACCGATATACCCCCCGCTTTATATCTTTCAATTTACGTAAAGCCAATTTCATATCCTCCTTCGCGTATTGCGAGATAAAGAACAGATACATATCCGAGGTATTTTTAGTGGTAGCCTGTCTTAAAGCATAAAGAGACAAAAGCACACTTAATACACTAACCACCAAAGCTGTTATATTCCATATATCTTCCATGATTTATCATTTAAAGAGTTTATAAGCCTTTATTCCCCAATCCGTACACCTCCAATGATCACCCTCGCAATCAAATATACAAACCCCGCCTGTCGGGACCTTAATATCATGTGTCGCACAGAAATCCTCATAATTCCCCAGAATATAGGGGGAGAAACGCATCACTCCATTGGAAGAGACTAGTAACCAAGTCTCACCATCAGGGATACTAGCCGCCAAATCCTGCCAACCGCTTATCAGTTTCTCTACATCTACGTTCCATCCTAACGGTACCACGGCCTTCTCATTCCATTGGGCGATCACGGAAAGTCCCCTCTCCACGATCCGATCTTCCGTTAGGTCTTTCCGGCCCATTCCCTCCTTTTCTAAATAGAGAGATCCCAAACGTTTTATTACATGATCTTCTACCATATTCTCATCCGGCCCATAATCAATCTCTTTAAGACGTAAGTCTTGAATGATAGGCAAATCCACATTCATTTCCTCCAAGATATAATTAGCGGTCTCCAATGTGCGTTTTAAGGGGGCCGAAATCACCTTGTCGATCACAATCCCCTTCTCACGTAAATAACGTCCCGCAGATCTAGCTCGTTCCTCCTCTACCAGAGGCAAATCAGTTCTAGCTCCAACCCGAGTCGGAGTCTCTCCCGCACGAAACGTATTACCATGCCGTACGATCACAAGTTTTCTACATTTTTCCATGGTTGTATTAATTTAAAGTCATCTACTATTTTTTGATATTCAGGTAACAAATCTATCAAGCAATCCCAACGTTTTTTCACTTGCTCCTCCGGGAAAAAACGATTCCTCCGAGCCAATCTTTTGATAACCATTTCTGGTGTCGCATCGATGCACACCATATGAATCCGATATCCAAGACTCTTTATCTTCTTATACAAATCCACATGTTCTCTCAACGCATTACTATGTTCAAATAAAATAGGCCACCCATTCCTCAATCCCAACAAAAGAAGACGGTAACCTAAAAAACGAGCAGGAAGTTCCCAACGTAAGAACGCATTCTCCCTATCTAGCGAGTAATCTGCTTGATACCCGGATAATGCCTCCATGATAGCGTCGAAAGCAATATGCAAACAAGGCCCATTCTCAGATAGCCATTCCTCCGCCCAATACGATTTACCGGATGCGGGTATACCACATATATTCAAGAGTAAGGGTGATTCCGATGTCCGCATATCCACCTTTTGGCTGTCTACCCAACAGTCAAAATCCATCCATACCGGACCAGCATCACAGCCAGAAGGTAGAACCTCCTCCAAAGTATGGTAGGGAGATAAAATAGAATCTACGATTCCATCTAAGTCACGAAAGATCGAACTCTCCATACTTCTCAAGTATTTCCTCAACCCGTTTGACATCTTCCGGGGAATCAACCCCGCTTGTTGTCTCACGTCCCCGATAATCGACGTCTACGACCCTCATTTTGATGCCATTCTCTAAGAAGCGCATCTGTTCCAATCCTTCTATATAAGAGCGTTCATACACAGACGGAGGTAATGAGAAATAAGACTCGAGGGCTCGACCGCTATACGCATATAAACCCACATGCCGCCTGACAGGGCTTTTAGGCAAAAGATCCCTAGCCTGATCCTCCTTACGGATAGCGGGTATGGTTTGTTTCGAAAAAGCTAAGGCATATCCCAGCCGATCCACCAATACCGTCGTGCCGGAATAAGGGGTTTCCTTTTTCATCGCCAGTAATTGATCGTATTCGCTCCATCCCAACAAGACCGAGGCGGTAAGGACATCCGCCTTCTCCTTTCTCCATGTATCGATCAGATCTTGCAAGATCCAAGGAGGACACGTGGGATTATCGCCTTGCAGATTTATTATCAGTCCGGGATTGGTGTCCTGTTTCCTTACCGCCTCATAGCAACGTTCCGTACCACTTTTACAATTCGTGGAAGTCATCATCACCGGAATCTCCCGGGATTCGCAAAACGAGACGATGCGCTCATCATCCGTAGCTACCAAATAAGAACAAGACTCATTTTTGCGACATACAAAATCCGCTATATCCGAAACCCGTTTTATCATCTCTATACCTTTAATCTTAACCAAAGGCTTACCCGGCAACCGGCTTGAATCATACCGAGCCGGTATTACAATCAGTACTTTTTCCATAATCACTTCATTTAATAGATTAACATTCTAAACCGTTTAATTTTATAATATGTAATACAATCAGAGTATTGAGGGTCCTTTGTATGATCATCCGCCGCACGGCAAACCACGTGCATATCCTCACCTACGATACATAACGAAGGATAATTTCTTGAATATAATTCATTCCCTTGGCAAGCGATCATCCCAGCCATACACCAGTCCACACAATTCTTCGAGAATAATAATTGTAAACGATGCCTCTCATTATTCGGGAGTCCATACCGGGAAGTCTCAGGTAATGAGCTTATCGTCCGCATAGAATCGAAAGATTGATTGGATGCCATCCAATACAACCGGGATATTTCATCATACACTATAAAGAATTTCAAATGGCCACCGGGAAAGGGCAAGAAAAGCAAGGTCTGTCCGGAAGGAGTCTCTTGAAAGCCGGTTACCATCTGGCCGTTCTTATCTTCCCTCACTTTTAATAAACAAGCGTATCCAATCCCTCCGGTATGCGCACGAAGAAACATATGGAACGTTTTCCCCTCCGGATCATACCAAATATGATGTTTATCCTTTATTTGAACCACTTGAGCCTCCAGCCATCCAGTGGGCGCATTAAAACGACCGGGAGCCAATTCCAGCGGCTTATTGGTCAATGACTCGTAAAAAGGAATGCCAACCCCTTCCGGGAAATGTACCTTATCCCTGAAAACAAAAGGATCGGAACGTCGCCAAGAAGACGCATCCAGTAAATCATCGTGAATAGAGCAAGATAGCAAGGTAGGGCTCAAACCCGCCACATTCCAGCCTTCTATCTCCGAGTTATAAAAACGCTGTTCCATCGCCAAGTAAACCCGCTCGTTAGCGAAAAGAACATTACAGGCAGAAGAATGCCATTTCTCACCTTGGGAGAGAAACGAGGGAACGCTCCACGTATTCCCATCATCTTCCGAGCATATAATACATAAATCGCCTGCGTTTCCTATGATATATATCTTTTCCCCTATACAAAAAGGGCGGGCATGCCAAAAATTAAAATCCGAGATAAAACACCAACTAGCGCCTTGGTCGTCCGATACAAAAATCTTACCGATACCTAACCGTCTTGTCCTTTCCGTGTACAGCTGCGAAGAAGCATAGATTTCTTTTACCCCCTTGCCGCCCAAGTCGAAAGTCACGACCAAGCGTCCCGTCGAAGTCACGGTGATTCCGGGAGTATAACAATAAATGTCTTCCGGACTAATTGATTTATAGATCAATGTTTCTTGAGTAGATATAAGCATAGCACGAGATTTAAGAGTACAAAAAAAGGTCACGACATTTCTTCACAGAAGTTCTCGTGACCTGAGCTTTTAATTTATTACTTTAGTATTAATACCCCCGCATGTTCTACCATCGCGGTGTACTTGAAGAATCTATCTCCACACGGGAATTTCAGAATTATAAATATCTTCTTAAAGGAAGAGATGGGGGAACCCCCATCTCTTGACCTATCTATTTGTTTAATTATTTAACAACCACTTTAACAGCTTCCTCACCATCAACAGCTACAGCTACGATACCGGCAGGTACGGCAATTGTTGCGTTATCAGATGTAAGAACTGTCTCAGCGACTACCTTACCTAAGATGTTAGAGATAACTACTGATTTACCAGCAGCGCCTTGGATAGTTACAGTACCATTATCAGTTGTGATGGAAACACCTTCTACAGCATCGATTGTCTCGTTATCTGTAGCGATATCGTCACCTTGCTCTACGTTGAAGATTAAAGCGTCATCACCACCGGTAGCAGTTTCGTCAAACTTAGAATCATCTTTATCAGACAATACCAAGCAACCATTCTGCATTTTCAACCAAGCAGCTTTTGTAGGAGCGATGTCAAGACCATCTGCCTGCATTGATTCGAACAAGAATGATCTATCAGCCTCAACCTCATTAGCGGCAGCATTTCTGTTAACGAAACGCATTGACCAAGTCACATACTTGTGGTTGTCACCAGATAAAACATATTTGTAAGATACGAAGTTATCCTTGCTTACACCAGCCTTCTTAGCGGCAGCCCAAGCTGCTTCCTCAGCCTTATTTAAAGCCTCAATCGTGATCTCCTCATTCTTCAAGTTCTTGAATTCGTCTCTCAAGATGAACAATGTATCAGCTACACGAACAGCCTCTACGAAACCGGCACGATCATATTTCTTCCACATATAAGCGGCGTCTTTCTTCGCATCGGAAGTATTAGCCTTATCATGTTTCAAAGCGAAATCATGGAAGTTGATCAAATACTTACCTCTCTCGAAACCGGGGATAGCCGGAGTAGCATGTGAACAGTGCGCTGCGTCTACCTTGTTACCTTCATTGTCATAGTGATTGTGAGTATATGTACAAGCAACACCCGGTGTACCCTCGAAGTCGTTACGATCGATTGAGATCAAATACTGAGGTTTGATATTACCAGCGCCACGATTTACCCATGCCGTATCAACGATGAATGACAAGCCATCTTCCGTCTTATCCGGAGTGTAGATACCTAAGAAATCGATATCACCATTCATGAAATTCTTGTTGTTCTCAACTTGCAAGTACTCTTTACGATATTTCTCGATGAAACGTAATGTATCAGCCTTGTCACCTTCATTACCTTCAAGCTCAAGAGAATTGAAACGACGGTACAGTGGAGTCTCATCCGGTTCGATAGCGAATGCGGATGTTCTGGATTCTTTCAATACTTGAGATTTCAATGTAGCAGAGCCATCATAGTCAGATACACCAGCCTTGTTGTCATCTGAAATTGAATAATGTACATCGTTTACATCTTTAGTGTCTTTTTCAGTAGACAAGATCGCATAATAACACTTACCCGTTTCTTTGATCTCATTATTCTCCTTGAAGAAGAACGGAGTAACCTCCTCATTTTCGCCTGTAGTCCGATAATCGTTATGAGTAGGTACATTGAACTTATCCTCTTTATTGATAGCTAAGCCAATACCATTTAATTTCACTACATAAGCCGTTCTATAAAGTTGTTTCAAGCCTTTGATACGATCTTGATGTTCTTTCTCTACCTTGAAACCAAACTTCTCTACCGCATATACAGAGCTGTTTGCACTTCTCTTAGCAGTATCTACATTAAAGGCAGATACACCAACATTAACTGTCAAAGTTGAGTCTTTAGAAGACTTAGCGATGTATTTATCCGTCGCATACGGATGCCAGTAATTAAATGTATATTTATTAACCTTCAACTCATCGTTCGTTAAATTCTTATAACCTAACAAAGAATCAGATACAGCCTCGGCCGGAACCTCTAGAAAACGTAAGTCACTCTTCGCTGCTACTGTAAATTTAGAAGAAACACCATCTTGTGTTAATTCTACATTGCTTTTTGTATATACATATTCCGTATCAGCATTCTTATACAAACTAAATGTTCCTTTCGCATCCTCAAACTCACGGTTAGTAGCTGTTACTGAAGACAGATTATTCTGATCTTTAGCGTTTGTCTTCAAAACAACCCATTGATAGGCTGGCATATGAGCTACATTTTGCTCATCAGCATTCACGGTAGTCCAACGAATCACGCCATTCTCATAGATCGGAGAAGCTAAGTACTCACCCTTCTTGTTCATGATGTAGTAAACACCATCCTTAACAGAGGTCTTTGATTGATCAGCCTCGCAACCACCATAACCTAATTTGATGGTTGTATTCTGTTTGGAATAATCAACGGTCAAGATACGAGTCTCATCCTTGATCAAATCTTGCAAAGACACACGCCAGTTATTTCTTTGGTTGTCTGTCTTTTGATAAATCTCTTTCCAATATTTTACCTTATCATCATCACCTCTCCAAGTGATCTTTTTTACATAGATCTTCAATTCATCTTTGCTAGGAGAATAAACAAATAAGAACTTATGTTGATCTTGTAAATCCCCTAAGCGATCAATAGCCTCTTGTGTTTTGCTAGGACCAGTCCAGCCATAAGCCAAGAACTTGGCACCGGTCTCATTTGTATAAGCTGTATCGACCTTCAAATAAGTGTCCTTATTATCATCGTTCTTACGTGTCACATAAAGCCATTCGCCATTTGTCAAAGTCGCAGTACTGCTAGCATTCACATCGTAATACTTGTTATCACCTGTAGATTCAGCGATAAATTCCTTCTCGTTGAACGGATTCTTTAAGCTGGTACCCTTAACATCCGGAGAGAAATTCAATTTAACACCCGCATCAGCATCCTGCAAATCGAAAATCTTATTCAATTGATCCGCATCTAATACGATATCTTCTGCTTGATACAAAGTAAAGCCAGAGAACGTATTCTTCGCTTCAGTTGAAAGGTTTGAAAGATCTGTAACGTCTGTAGCAGCTGTAGGATCTACCTTTACATCATTCAAGGCATATTTAGCGACCTTGATAGTTCCGTTATCGTTCAACAAACCAATAACAGAGTCTGTGCTAAAGTGAGAATACAAAGGAACATTCTTCTCCAACTTATTCAATACAGAAGAAAAGGCCCAACCAGAGATCTCACCACCGATTATAGGCTTCCACCAATAGCCCTTCTTACCATCCGCACTTTTCAGATCATCACCCATAGCGATATCCAACATCATGCCAGTACCCTTGTTCATGAAATCGAATTTTACCGCTTGACCTTGACTATACGGCTGAGTAGTCACACACCATAACGTATTTTTCAAAACGAAATCCTTATCATTGGCACTCATTGCGACCAATGAATATTCGCCATTCACTTCCTTCATCATCAAGATCTGATCATTCGCATCTCTCAATTGATAAAGGCCGCCCTTGGTATCTTTGTCATACGTAGGCAAAGCTTGTGCACTTTTGTTAATGTCAAGAGCCACTCCGTCCTTAACATCAGCAAGATTCTGCGCATTAGCAGATACCGCAGCAACAAGCGCAGCACCTGCCAAAAGAGTAGAAAACTTTTTGTTCATAATAAATAAATTAATATTAATACTAGTGTTTATTAAGATAATCAACCTGTTAGACTAATTGAAAATCGTCGTTTGCTATTAAAAACGACTAGTCTAAACGATCGTCTAAATCTTGCGTTTTTTGAGCGTCGAGACGGGAGGTTCGTTGAAGGAATCGCTTGTTTCGTGAAGGATAACCTATCCTATTGATAAGAAAGAGAATAAGCGATAAAAAAATCGTCTGGAAGGGTTGCAAGTATCGAAGAAACGCGTACCTTTGCAAATGACTAAAAGAATCGATCGTTTAAACTAGTCGTTTCTATACTAGAAAAATATTTATTAATCATATAAACTTTACTCTCCTATACTAATGTACACATGTACATTTATATCTATATCAAAATATAACACTTTGACATCTTGTATTCTTAACTCCCGGAGAATCGAATTTTTTAGGCTCACCCGATAAATCGTGGGGATAATCTCGCAATGTACTTTTATCTACACTTCAATTTGTTTATCGCACGTTTCACGTCAGCCAACTTGCTTTATGTCAGTGATATGTTGTAAAGGCTGTGAAAGGGAGCGCAGAGATGCCTACGAAGAGTTGTTACCGTTGAGTCTTTCTATTTAATACAAACATTATCGGCAGTAGCTTGCTCTATCTACCCATGAAATCGTTTCACGGTTGTGATACAATCTTTTCACCTATGCGAAACGATTGTATCACGTAGGTGAAAAGATCTCTTCACGAATGTGAAATGATCAGATCATGTAGTGCCTGGCCATACTATCCCTTGGTGGAATATACATTCAGGAAAATTATCCCCACGATTTATCGGCTGATCCGGTATTTGAAGTAGTTACATTATGCCTCTCAAAAAACACGTACGAGTTTTTCGAAAAACATGTACGTGTTTCCGAAAAAACTCGTACGTGTTTTCTTAAAAGCTAAAACGATGCCTATCCTATTAAAAAAGTAGTATCTTTACAACCGGAAGACAGGGTGCCCCGTCTTATTATACTATTATTCATTATTAATCACTGAAACCTATAAACACTATGGGAAAATTTATCAATCCCTTCACCGATTTCGGCTTCAAGCACATATTCGGTAGGGAAATGGACAAGGACATACTAATCGAGTTCCTGAACGACCTCCTCGAAGGGGAGCATACGATCATGGACTTGAGAATCATGAACAATGAGCGATTGCCCGAGACAGAGCAAGGAAGGAAAGTCATCTTTGACATTCATTGCGAGACCGACAAGGGCGAACGGATCATAATCGAGATGCAGAACAGGGAACAGCCCCACTTCAAGGACAGGGCCTTATACTACCTCTCGCACTCGGTGGTGGAACAGGGGATAAAGGGAACATGGGACTATGAGCTGACGGCCGTGTACGGTGTTTTTTTCTTGAACTTCACGCTAGACGAGGAGAACAGGCCAAACAATAACAGGAACGAAGGAAAGTTCCGAAGGGACATCGTGCTGGCGGACCGAGAGAACGGACAGGTATTCAACCCCAAGTTCCGCCAGATCTATATTGAGCTTCCCCGATTCAACAAAGAGGAGGAAGAATGCGAGACCGATTTTGAACGTTGGATTTATGTACTAAAGCATATGGACACATTAGACAGAATGCCATTCAAGGCACGCAAGGCCATATTCGAGCGGTTGGAACGCATCGGATCCATGGCGAACCTAACACCCAAGCAACGGAAGCAGTACGAGGCGGAGTGGAAGATGTATAATGATTATTATAACACCTTGGACTTCGCCGTCGAGAAAGGCATGAAAAAAGGGATGGAAGAAGGCATGGAAAAAGGATTGCAAAAAGGATTGGAGGAAGGGCTACAGAAAGGTTTGCAAAAAGGAAAAGCTGAAGGGCGACAGGAAGAGAAACACTCCATAGCACTTAATCTTAAGAAATTAGGAGTTAGTATAGAGCAAATCGCCTTTGCCACCGGCCTCTCCATAGAAGAAATAGAGAAACTATAATAATCTGAGACCTTTCGCCTGATCAACAACTGATTAGGCGAAAGGACAACTCCCATCCCTCACACCCCAACCATTGTTCGCAAATTATTGTTACCTTTGTACGACAACTATAAGGATAAAACGATATGACAAACGAGAGACCGTTGATTCTGATCACGAATGATGATGGCGTATGGGCTAAAGGTATTAACGAATTGATTGAGTGCCTGAAAGATCTAGGCGATTTGGTGGTATTCGCTCCCGATGGACCTCGTTCCGGGATGGGTAGTGCCATTACATCTTTAGTTCCTATCAAGTATACCTTGTTGAAAAAGGAGGAAGGACTTACCATCTATAGTTGCACCGGGACACCGGTTGATTGTGTTAAATTAGCGATTAATGAGGTTTTGGAGCGCAAGCCCGATCTGTTAGTCTCCGGTATCAACCACGGGGGGAATATGGCTATCTGCGTAAATTATTCCGGAACGATGGGTGCCGCCGCCGAGGGCTGTATTTTCAATGTCCCTTCCATGGGTGTATCCTTACTGGACCATGCGGCTGATGCCGACTTCTCCGAATGCTGCCGTCTTGGACGTATGCTGGCACGCCGGGTATTAAAAGAAGGCTTACCGCACGGAACCTACTTAAACCTCAACGTGCCGAAGCTACCGCAAGTGAAAGGATTGAAAGTTTGTCGCCAAGCTGACGGTCGTTGGGTACGTGAATTCAAGCGTTCCGAGAACGCCAGCGGAGAGCCCGTATTCTGGTTGACAGGAGCTTTCGAAAGCGCCAAACCCATCCACCCGGACAATGATATGCTTGCGCTGGACAGCGGATACGCCTCCCTAGTCCCCTGCAAGATCGACGTTACGGACTACAACTTCATGGCCACCCTAAACAACTGGATCCTTTAATTTTCAATTCTCAATTCATGAAGTATTACCTGATAGCCGGAGAAGCCTCCGGAGACCTGCACGCCTCGAATTTGATGGCAGCCTTGAAAGAGAATGACCCGAAGGCCGAGTTCCGCTTTCTGGGCGGCGATCTGATGAGAGCCGTCGGAGGAACCCTTGTCAAACATTACCGGGAGATGGCGTTCATGGGCTTTATCCCGGTATTGCTGAACTTGCGCACCATCTTAAATAACATGAGGACGTGCCAAGAGGATATCCGCCGCTATCAACCAGATGTCGTCATCTTAATTGACTACCCGGGATTCAACCTGAAGATCGCCAAATATGTGAAAACCCAATTGGGTCTCCCGGTATATTACTATATATCCCCCAAGATATGGGCCTGGAAACAATACCGCATCAGGGACTTCCGGCGTTATGTAGATCGTATGTTCTGCATCCTGCCGTTCGAGACCGAGTTTTTCCGGAAGCTTAATTATTCGGTAGATTACGTAGGAAATCCTTCTGTAGACTCCGTCGCCTATTACAAGGAGCATCAAGCGATTCCCAAAGATGCATTTATCAAAGAGGAAGGATTGGCCGACAAGCCTATCCTCGCCTTGCTATCCGGTAGCCGCAAACAAGAGATCAAGGATAATTTACCGACCATGCTGAAAGTAGCCTCCGCATATCCCGACTACCAGCCGGTAATAGCCGGAGCGCCAGGCATCGATCCTGCCTACTATCAAGAATACATAGGCTCTTATCCCGCCAAGATCGTGTTCGGTAAAACCTATCCCTTGCTACAACATAGCGCCGCCGCCTTGGTAACCTCCGGCACGGCAACCTTGGAAACCGCCCTGTTCCGGGTTCCGCAAGTCGTTTGCTACTACGTCGTGGCCGGACAGTTGGCCAGCTTTATTTTCAAGCATTTCTTCCATACGAAATACATATCCCTCGTGAACCTGATCGGGGGACGGGAGATCGTACAAGAACTATTCGGAGCCCGCTTCTCCGAATCGCAAATACAAGACGAGCTAGGACGTATCCTACAAGATCCGGCCTATCGAAAACGAATGCTAGACGGATACGACGAGATTATCCATACGCTAGGAATGCCCGGGGCTTCAAAGCGTACGGCACGGCTAATCGTTGAATCCCTTGGTTCTTAACATCTTTTATTAACGTCTTTTGCAGCATTTCACCCCGAACTTACATCTTTCCTCATAGAACGATGAAATGTGAACTTTTTAAGAAACAAAAGGAATGAAGACGTTGAGAGCTTTTTTATTGGTTATCGGGATCGCTTTAGTATCCCTTACCCTACCCTCTTGCTTAGATGACGATGACTCGTATTCTTTAGGTGATATCTGGATAGCGGTCGCTACCGTAGTACCGGAAGGCAATAACGTATATTACTTACGGCTGGACGACGGAGATAAGCTATGGCCCGCCGCCACGAACTATCCGAACTATCAGCCGAAGCCTAACCAACGTGCCTTGGTGAACTTCACGATATTGGCGGATTCCACCCAAAGTAATCTAGGAGGTTTCTCCCATTATGTCAAGGTTAACGCGATCCATAACATCCTTACGAAATCCATCGCTAAGAACGAGGGAGCGGCTAATGATTCGATCTATGGTACGGACCCGGTAAGTATTTATGAGAATAACATGTGGATCGGAGACGGATATTTGAATATCTATTTCGAGACACTCTGGGGAGGCAAGACCGCCCACTTTATCAACCTGATCCAACCGGATGCCGAGAATGATCCTTATACGCTGGAGTTTAGGCATAACGCTTACGATGATCCCCAATATACGATCGGGGCCGGACGTGTGGCGTTCAATTTGTCTTCCTTGCCGGATACCAAAGGAGAGACGGTCGATCTTGTCGTAAACTATTGGACTTCCGACGGGAAACAGGCTTATAAATTGAAATATAATTCGGATAAGACAAAAATGGAAGGTACTTCGCAAGGCTATACGAACGATAGTATCTCCAATATAACAGACATGAAATAAACCTTCCCACATAACTTTTATTTTTATCATTTAGTTCAGGAGGAGAGGCGTCGAGATGATGCCTTTCTTTTTTTTGTATTTTTACGCTACAAGATGCAACGGTCAAGGCATCACTCTCGTTTATATAAACAAATGGACAAAGTAACCGAACATCTGATCGAGGGTTGCCGCCGGGGAGACCGGAGCTCGCAACTGAAGTTGTACAAACAATACGCACAGCGATTGTATATAGCCTGCTTGCGTATCGTTGGCAACTCATCCGAGGCGGAAGAAGCCATGCAGGACTCGTTCCTCAAGATCTTCACACGCTTGGACCAATATCATGACGGGCAATGCTTTGAGGCATGGATGCATCGTATCGCCATCCATACGGCCATCGATTATGTACGTCGCCAAGCACCGGACCAAGAGGAACTTTCCGACAATCTGGCCGAACCGGACGAGGAAGGGCCGGACGAGGAAGATATCCAATACTCCGTGGCACAGATAAAGGAAGCCACCACGAAGTTGCCGGCAGGCTATCGCATAATCCTCTCGCTTTACCTCTTTGAGGGATATGATATGGAAGAGATCGCCTCTATCCTGAAAATCCAACCGCCAAGTGTCCGTAGCCAGTACCTACGCGCTAAGCGGAAATTGTTAGACATTATAGCAGCCAATTAAACATGGATAAACTAAAGAATTTCATAGACGCAAACCGTGACGCATTCGAGGAAGATGAGATGCTTCCCGAAGGTCACTTCGAACGTTTCGAGCAAAAACTGCCGAAGCCACGGAAAAACCGTGCGGCCCTATACAACCTATCGGCCTTTGCCATAGCTGCCTCTATCGCTTTGTTGCTCTTATTCCGCTTGCCGGGAGGGACCGGTCTGCCGGAACCCGCGCAAAAGACCACGGCCCAGACCTGCGAGGCCCAAGAAGAGATCGAGGAACTACGTCTATATTACAATATGCAAATGAACGACGTATTGACGCAGATGAAGAAGTTGTATAAACAGGACCGGACACCGGGAGCGGAAGAGTT
The DNA here is from genome assembly GCF_003635425.1 of Parabacteroides sp. AF27-14. Classification (NCBI taxonomy): domain Bacteria; kingdom Pseudomonadati; phylum Bacteroidota; class Bacteroidia; order Bacteroidales; family Tannerellaceae; genus Parabacteroides; species Parabacteroides sp. AF27-14. Next base: position 143,242 of record NZ_QTLZ01000003.1, on the reverse strand, counting down.
ATTGCAAGAGAGCAAACGGATCCTCACGGATAATTATATGTTCGAGGAAACGATACTCCCTACCTTGCCTTGTTCCAACGACGGTCTCTTCGCCATGACCCAGCATTACAGCAATAGCTTGGAGGGCCTCACGCTGATGCTTAAGCAAATGGAACAAGTCACGGATAACCAGAAATAGTAATAACAATTAATACATATCAATCATGAACACGACACACGTAAAATTGAGTCCCGCCGTATTGCTGACTTTCGTATTGCTGCTATGCAATCTATCGGCAATAGCTAGGCCACAAGAGAAGATCAAGAAAAAAGAGATATCCCAATCCTACAGCGTAAGCGCCGGTGATCGTCTCCAAGTAGAAAATCGTTATGGAAACATCACCGTTACCCACTGGAATCAGAATACGGTAGCTATACGGGTTGAGGTAGAATGTAAGGCTCGCAGCGAGGAACGTGCTCAAGAGAACTTGGACCGTATCCAAATCGAGACCAAGAAGATAGGTGGTATTGTCTCAGCGGTCACTACGATAAAGAAGGAGATGAATAGCAATTCGAATAACGAGTCCATGACGATCAATTATTATATCCAGATGCCTCCTAAGCTCGCCGCAGACTTGAACCAGAAATATGGAAATATCAACTTGCCAAGCGATAATAACGGCAACATGGATATCCATGTAAAATACGGCAACCTGAATGCGGGTAATTTCACAGCCAACGCAATGATAGAGGCCAAATATGGTAACATCGAGGTAGGAAATCTACAGGACGCCCAACTGGATCTGGGCTACGTAGGAACCGCCAAGATTCGCAACGCTAAAGATTTAACGATAGACAGCAAATATTCCAATCTGGATATACAGGATATACAATCTTTACGCATGGAGATTAAATATGGTAATCTCACCATTGAAAGCGTAAGCAGACTAGACATGGAGATTAAGTACAGCGACGCTAAAATCGGGACTCTTAAGGATGCATTAAATGTAAGTAGTCTTAGCTATAGTAACTTAAAGATACGGAACTTGTCTCCCTCTTTCTCGAAGGTGAACGTAGAATCCCATTATGGAAATTTAGAGGTAGCGCTTCCCGCAAAAACTTCTTTCCGGATAGTAGCGGAGAACATGAAGTATTCAAGCTGCGACGTGAACGGTTTCAATATCACCCGCAAGCATTTTGACGATGAGGATCGTGACAAGAATTACACCTATGAGATTAATGGTGGAAAGCAACCGACGATTCACTTCGAAGGAAATCGATATGGAAATCTAAAAGTCAAGGCCAATTAATCGGTTGTAGAGACGGGGCGTGCCCCGTCTCTACAACCGGATATTTTTATTTTGAGGTGTTTTGCCGGCGTATCTCTTCTCTCTTCAACCAGTTATCGAGTTGTGTAAACAGGAAGAAACAAGAGATCCCGGAAGCAATCGTTAAAACAATCGGGAAATAGGCTCGCAAAGAGCCTAAAACCGTTTCCGCCCCGCCCGGAGAAAGCTTAACCAAATACAAGATGCCTACTAACACAAGCATATAAGCGACAAATATGCTAAAAATGCCTACAGGTGTAAATCGTTTCTTGATATAGTACTTATATACCCGCTTCTTCTCTTGTATAATCAATGCCATAATACGGGAGTTTAATGAGGCCGAAGGTTGTTCCGCCGTCCCTCGCATCAACTTACGTGTCAAATGATCAATATCTTTCTCATTCATATTCATAACAAATCAGCTGTCTCTAATTTCATTTTATCTTGCAATACTTCATAAAACCGTTTCCGCCCACGGAATAGTTTTACTTTCACATTAGAAGCGCTCAATTCTGTGATCTGGCAGATCTCTTCCACCGAGCATTCCTCCAAATAATAAAGAGTAAGCAACAAGGCCTCATCAGCCGGAAGCTTTTTCAGCGTACGTGCGATCATCTCTTTCCGGTCCTCACGCTCTAATAAAGCCGTAGCCGATTCAACCTCGCCATTCGAAAGGTCTACAGGGCCCGCCTCCTCATAACTCACGAACATACGCTGTTGTCTCAAGGCCGTCAACGCCGTACGATACACGATCCTATAAAACCATGTTGAGAACTTACTATCGAAATGAAAATCGGAAAGAGCACGATACATCTTCACGAACGCATCCTGTACGGCCTCTTCTGCCTCCTCGCGATTTTCCAAGATACGAAGAGCGATGGTATAAGCCATCTTCTCATACTTCGCGACAAGGCAGGAGAAACTTTGCGTGTCCCCTGCCAAAATACGTTCTATCCACTTTCGCTCATCCATCCGGTATCGTTTATTCTTCCAGACGCATTTTCTTCTCGTCCTCCAATCTCTCCTTCTCCATTAAAGAACGGGAAAGAAAGAAATAAATTATAAAAGCTACTCCACCGAACATAATCGTAATAGCCGGAACTAACAAAAAGAACCAATCGCTATCGTAAGTGAAAGCAGAGTCGACCATCATACCGACAATCACACCCAATGACAAACCGATCATAAAAATACCGTTACGCAGGGTATTATAACGATTAGGCCTTCTCTCGGGGCGCATAGCCTCTTCCAACACAATTCCTTTCTCGATCATCGCCATCTTTTCCTCATGCTTACTTTTAATGGTCATGTAACTAGCGATAATACCTAACAATACCGGCATACCTACCGCACAAATAACACCTAAAATAGGAATCCACAACTCGTTCATATCTTTTATTCTTTAAAGGTTTAATAAATTATTCGCTTTTATCAATAAGACATGAGTAATCACAAATCGGTTACAAAAAAGAGAAGAAATTTTATACATGCACAAATAAAAGAAGCGAACTCCATCCATTTATGAAGTTCGCTTCTTGGGAAAGTTATTTATCGTCTTTTTAGATACTTACGCAAGTTCACCTCTTACGATCTCTTCTTTGTCCTTATCCCAGTACATCGTACGTCCTTCCAGATAAGCACGCGTACCCATGTGGGCAGTCATAGCTTCTTGGAAAGCAGCGTCGATATTACAGCTAGGAGTCTTGCCTTGACGGATACATTCTAGCCACTCACGGATATGCAAGTGAGTCGTATCATAACGTTTACCATTTACATACGTATACAGCAAACCACGTTTAGCGAAATACAACTCCGTAGGAGATGTAACGGAATCCGAGCTATTTTGTCCCGGTACATAGGTATAGAACGGAGTATCTGTAGGAATAATACCTTCCTTGATCTTATCCGCATAACGAGTGGAATCTTGGTCAACCGTAATAGCCAAGATATTGGAAACCTCCATAGAAGCATCATGCCCCATGAACACCTTGCCACGGTTACGGCTACTTGCCAATGTAGCGCTATACAACATCGTCAAGTCACGATCCGGCCACTCGAAAGTAGTCTGCAATACATCAGGTACCGTACGTCCGTCCTTGAAGAAATAAACACCGCCGGATGAAGTAGCGGAATGAGGTATACCCACATGCATGATCTGGTTGACAGCGTCATACTCATGTGTCAACAAGTCACCGGAAAGACCTGTACTATAATCCCACCAGCAACGCCAGCGGAAGAAACGTTCCAGACTGAACTTGCTACGCTCGTCCGGACCGATATATCTTTCAAGCTTGTTGGATGTCATATAATCCATATATTCCTTAATACGCTCAGGATCACCCTCGAACTGCTTCCAATCAATCGTATTAGGATTTGAGCCTTCGATAATATCATATACCCAAGCACCATTTGGAGAGTTACGGTTCGTACAAACCTCGATCAAGTTAACAGGACCTAATAATCCGTTACCGATAATCTCCTCGGCCTTCTGATAGCAATCGGTCTGACGTCCTTGGTGACCTAACTGAAATACAACTCCGGTCTCTTTGATCACTTGGCGAACCATATACGTCTCAGGAACCGTCCATGATAACGGTTTCTCGCAATATACATGCTTTCCGGCACGTGCCGCAGCCATAGCGATCGTGCTATGCCAGTGGTCCGGACCAGCGATAATAACGGCATCCACATCCGGAGCCGTTACCAACTCTTGATAAGTCCGGTAACGTTTCGGAGCAGGCCCGAACTTACCGCCGCTACCCTCACGATGGATATTGGAACCGGTCAATACAGCGGCCTCACCATATACATCAAATATATCACAAACCGCGGTTATCTCAATATTCAGATCATCTTGCTCCATATATTGCTGATAACGCGTGTCTTTCTTATTCAACTTATTAGCTTCTTTCATCTTATCGATCCAAGAAGGCTCAGCGAAACCTGCGGCACGCATCAATTGCTTTCCACGAATACCGAAGCCGACCAAACCGATACGGATCTTCTTGCCATCGCCTTGCGGCTCCAAATAGGAGGCCTGTCTGTTACTTACCTGAAATACATCTGATATGTTACGGCCTCTTAAAGCGTCTTTCCTTTTTTGATAAACGCCATATGCCAAAGCACCTAAGATAGGCACTGTAGCCAATGTCTTCAATGTGTCCCGACGTCCTTTATCGGGCATTTGCTCCTGAGAAGGAGTATTCTTTGCATCTTCTGTTGCCATGGGTATCAAATAAATTTAAGTTTATGCAATATCGGACACACACGTCCTAACACACGATCGAATCCTATGATTTGTGATGTAGGGAATACGCACATCAAACCTAAGGCGGCGAACTCCACAAGGTTCTTGTCAATCCATAAATAAGAGCCTTCAAACGGCATCATATAGCTCGCTCCCACAAAAGAGGGGTGGGATAACGTGTACATAGCGAGAAGAATCATACCTCCAACAGAAGATAAACGATACAAACAGCCTAAAGTCAAGCCTAGGCCGATCAATAACAGAGCCCACTCATTCAAGAAGTTGATGGTCGTCATCAAACTGTCGTCTTGAGTCAATTTGATAAAAAATGAAGCAGCGGGACCCTTTGAATCGAGTAGATAGGGTAGAGATGTCCATTTTGGGTTCATGATTTTTACTAGGCCTTCATACATAAAGTGCCAACCTATAAAAAGACGCAGCATCATCAGCCAAGTCATCTGCGCTTTCGTGTAACCTTGTTCTATTTTCATTTCTTGGTCCTAAAAAATTGGTTTAGAAAAAGTCGATTATTAAAAACACAACACCCGAAGCTAAAATCATAGATTTAGGCCTCGGGCGTTATTTATGCTAAAATGTGCTTGATACGATTAATCCAAAACTTTAACAGTAATGTTACGGAACCAAACATCATCCCCGTGGTCTTGAAATCCGATGAAACCTTCTTTGTTAGCGCCACCGCAATTCAACAACAACTCATAAGCCAACGGCCATTTGTCTTTGCTAAATTTGCTGTTATCCAACATTTCTTTCCACTGCGGAGTCCACAAGTGATACTCAACAACAGGTTCATCGCTATTCAAATAGTGAACAACTGTACCCTTATAGCACATGATCTTACCCTTGTTCCACTCACCGAACGGTTTAGCGTTCTGCGGTTTAGCTGGGATCATGTCATACAGTGATGAAGATTTACGATTGCCATCCTTACCTAACTTAGCGTCGGGGTGGTTCTCGTTATCCAATACTTGGTACTCAGGAGCAGAGATGTAAGAAGGTTGTCCCTCTACCTCTTGAATCATGATGAATACACCAGAGTTAGATCCTTTACCTACTTTCCATTCGAACTCAAGCTCGAAGTTACCCAACTTATGAGCGAAGATCAAGTCCCCACCGTTGGAAGCACCAGCCTCACCAGCACCAGAGCCATTGATTTTGATCGCTCCGTCCTCGATTGTCCAAGCACCCGGAACGTCAGCACGGTCATAACCTCTCCAGCCATTGAATGTCTTACCATCGAAGATCACATATCTACCCTCTTTATCTTTCGGGAAAGTCGTGATATCTACAGTAGGAAGATCTGTCATGAGCTTGTACTCAGGAGTTGCGGCTTCTGTTGTAGTCTCAGCAGCTGCAGGAGCTTCTTCTGTTTTCTTTCCACCACCACAAGATGTGAAATAACACATCATGATAGCGGCACTTGCTAATAATACTGACTTTTTCATTTTATTTATTGAGTTAAAACTATTATCTCGGCATATCTACCAGCTTCCAACCGTCACGATAATTGTGCTTAATCAAACCTGCAGCAAATTCTTGAGCGTTGATAGGATCCGTCCACACTGTCTTAAATTTCGGGTCGCCATCGATAACCTCGAAGGTATCTTTCTGGATAATCTTGATCGTATCATTCGGATCGATATTCGTAAATCTCATGTTAGGACCATCCCACAACAATTCTTTATTCAATCTTTGTAAACGAACAGCCAATACACCCATTACAACCATTTCATTGAACGGACCAGCCTCCAAGAAGTTAGACTTCGTCTGAACACGGCTACCAGCGCTTTCCTTACAAGCACGGATCCAGTCTTGTTCGTGACCACCCTTCATAGCATCTTTCACACGGCGCAATGTTTGAGGAACGTTCGGTTTACGACCAGATAACAACCATGGGTTAACACCGTAGCAACCGCAGATCAATGTATCTTTCGTACCGTGGAAGATACACAATCCACCACCTTCACCCATCAATTCCTTACCTTGAGGGAATCCTTCTGGACGATCCGGCATCATACCACCATCATACCAGTGAACTTCAACCTCCGGCATAGCTACCTTCGGCATATTATCACGAGCCGGGAATACCAACTTAACATGCTGAGCGTTAGGAGCACAGTCTTGTAATAACAATGTAGAAGAACCTTGTACTCTTGTCGGATAGCCTAAATTCAAGCCTTTGAATACCGGATGCAAGATGTGGCAAGCCATATCACCCAACGCACCTGTACCATAATCCCACCATCCGCGCCAGTTCCAAGGATGATATGTCTTATTAAACGGTCTCAATTTAGCAGGACCCGTAAACAAATCCCAATTCAATGTAGAAGGAATCTTATCTACTTTCTCAGGAGCGTTCAAACCTTGCGGCCAAATAGGACGGTTGGTAGCGCATTCTACTTTAGTAACCTCACCAATCTCACCATTCCAAATCCATTCGCAGATCAAATCTACACCTTCAGCCAATGAAGAACCTTGGTTACCCATCTGAGTAGCTACGTCATACTTCTTAGCCAAGTTCGTAAGCAAACGGGACTCATAAACAGAGTGAGTCAACGGTTTCTGAGTGTATACGTGTTTGCCAAGCGTCATAGCGTCAGCCGTGATCATGGCATGAGTATGGTCGGCGGTAGCTACCAACACAGCGTCGATAGATTTACCCATCTCATCATACATCTTACGATAATCCCAGTATTTCTTAGCTTGAGGATGACGGTCGAATACCGGTTTCGCATACTTCCAGTCAATATCACAAAGAGCTACGATATTCTCGGTAGTCTCCATGTTCTTTAAGTTAGCGTTACCCATACCTCCGATACCTACACCGGCAATATTCAATTTATCAGTTGGAGCGATATGACCATGGGTTTTACCTAGGACCGCACTCGGAACAATAGTCAAAGCTGCTGCGGCAGCCGTACCTTTTTGAAGAAAAGATCTTCTAGAAATGTTTGACATAGTAATAATTTTTTATAGATTAGCACTTAACAATGATATTTCATGTGTCTTTACACCTTTACAGGCAACAAATTGTCGCAAATATAGCCAATGCTGTATTATTGACAAGATCAAAAGACCGCTTTCTTATTTAAAATAGTTTTTTTTAACAGACAGGATAGATCTTATTTATAATTTCATAAATATTATCTATAGGATTGGGGGTATTTTATTAACGCGGTTTGGATATATTTGTAAAAACATGAAAACATATTCATATTAACAACTGTTATCTTAAATGAGAACAACTATATGAAAAAAGAATCTGCATTCATACGAATATATCGCTTTTATCTGGAAGGATTCCGGGAGATGAAGCTGGGCAAGACTCTTTGGCTAATAATTCTAGTCAAATTGTTTATCATGTTTTTTATCCTGAGATTATTCTTCTTTCCTAATTATCTCGGGCAATTCGATAGCGATAGTGAGAAGGAGAACCACGTATCGAACGAACTCATACAACGGGCAATAAATCCTTAAAACATTAATAAATATGATTGAAAACATTGACACTTCATTGATCGATTGGTCGAGGGCCCAATTTGCCCTTACTGCCATGTATCATTGGCTCTTCGTGCCACTAACACTAGGACTTGGCGTTATCCAAGCTATTATGGAGACGATTTATTATCGGACAGGTAATGAGGCATGGAAAAAGACCGCCCAATTTTGGATGAAATTATTCGGTATCAATTTCGCTATCGGTGTCGCTACGGGATTGATCCTCGAGTTCGAGTTCGGAACCAACTGGTCTAACTATAGTTGGTTTGTCGGGGATATCTTCGGGGCACCTTTGGCTATCGAGGGAATTCTCGCCTTCTTTATGGAAGCTACCTTTATCGCTGTTATGTTTTTTGGTTGGGACAAGGTTAGCAAACGCTTTCATCTCGCCTCCACTTGGCTGACGATTATCGGTGCTACTCTTTCCGCTCTCTGGATCTTGATCGCTAACGCATGGATGCAATATCCGGTCGGTATGCATTTCAATCCGGATACGGTCCGTAACGAGATGTTCGATTTCTGGGCCGTAGCCTTATCGCCTGTCGCCATTAATAAGTTTTTCCATACGGTATTGTCCGGTTGGATCGTAGGCGCCTTGTTCGTACTAGGAATCAGCTGCTGGTATTTATTAAAGAAACGGAATACCGAATTCGCTTTGTCAAGTATCAAGGTCAGCGCTATATTCGGGTTGGTAGCCTCCATCCTTATTATCTGGACGGGTGATGGCTCCGCTTACCAAGTCGCTCAAAAGCAGCCGATGAAACTAGCCGCCATGGAAGGTCTTTATGAGGGTGGCAACGGAGTAGGACTCGTAGGTATCGGCATCTTAAATCCGGCAAAGACGAGTTATCTGGATAACCAGAACGCATTTATTTTTGACATTAAGTTCCCCAAGCTCCTCTCCTTCTTAGCAGAACGTGACATCAACGCATACGTTCCGGGTATCGTAAACTTGATAGAGGGAGGCTATACGACCAATAAGGGAACGGTAGCGCTCTCCGCCAAAGAAAAAATTGAGAAAGGTAAAGCCGCTATCAAAGCGTTAGCTGATTATCGTAAAGCGGTCAAAGATAAAGATACCGCAGCCGCCGGGCAATACAGGGTAACTTTGGAAGAGAATTTCCCCTATTTCGGATATGGTTATATTAAGGATCCGGCAGAGTTAATCCCGCATGTAGGATTGACATTCTATTCTTTCCGTGTGATGGTGATCCTTGGTTGTTTCTTCATCTTACTATTCATTATTACGTTGATATGGGATAAAAAAGGGAAAATCGCTAATACACGTTGGTTGCAATACGTGGGCCTATGGTCTATACCTTTAGGATATATAGCGGGACAAGCCGGTTGGATCGTAGCGGAGGTAGGACGTCAGCCTTGGGCTATACAGGATATCTTGCCGACCAGCGCTTCGATATCCAAGTTAAACCCGTCCTCGGTACAGACCACTTTCTACCTGTTCCTTATCTTATTTACGATCCTGCTGATCGCAGAGATTGGAATCATGGTTAAGGCCATCAAGAAAGGGCCGGAAGCTGCCGCCCACTAATTTTCAATTTTCAAATATCAATTCTTAATTAGAAAGTCCTATGGATAGTACATATATATTGTTACAACATTACTGGTGGTTTCTGGTATCTCTACTGGGAGCGCTATTAGTATTCCTTCTTTTTGTACAAGGAGGCCAATCTCTACTCTTCACTATCGGCAAGACGGAGATACAGCAAAAAATGTTATTGAACTCGACCGGGCGTAAGTGGGAGTTTACTTTCACTACGTTGGTCACTTTCGGAGGTGCTTTCTTCGCCTCTTTCCCTTTATTTTATTCCACAAGCTTCGGCGGAGCCTATTGGGTATGGATGCTGATCTTACTTTGCTTCGTGATACAAGCCGTATCTTACGAGTATCAAGCGAAAAAAGGCAACTTACTCGGGAAAAAGACGTATCAAGTATTTCTTATGATCAATGGTATAGCAGGTCCGATCTTACTCGGAACCGCTGTAGCGACCTTCTTTAACGGCGCCGAATTTATTGTTAACAAAGAACAGTTGACTGATGTAGCCATGCCCGTCATTTCCACGTGGGCCAATCCTTGGCATGGATTAGAGGCGGCTTTGGTATTTTGGAATTTGTGCCTAGGACTGGCAGTTTTCTTCTTGGCACGAGCTCTGGCCCTACTCTATTTTATCAACAATATCGATGATCCAGAGATTGTCGCTAAAAGCCGGAAACAATTGATACCGGAGACAATCTTGTTCCTCGTCTTTTTCTTGACATTCTTGATCCGTTTATTGTTGGTGGACGGTTTTGCCGTAAATCCGGATACCGGAGAAGTATTTATGCAACCGTATAAGTATTTTATGAACCTGATCGAGATGCCAATCGTGTTAGCCGTATTATTGATTGGCGTGGTTGGCGTGTTATTCGGCATAGGGAAAACGATATTCTCGAAGACTTGGAGAAAAGGCATCTGGTTCGCGGGAGCAGGGACTGTCTTGACCGTATTAGCTTTATTACTTTGCGCAGGATGGAATAATACGGCTTACTACCCATCTTTGGCGGATCTACAAAGTTCATTGACGATCCAGAATAGTTGCTCAAGCCCATTCACGTTGAAAGTAATGAGCTATGTATCTATTCTCGTCCCATTCGTATTAGCCTACATTTTCTATGCTTGGAGAGCGCTTGATCTACATAAGATCAATAGTAAGGAAATGCAAGAAGGAGGTCATACCTATTAAATAATGTGCAAATTAAATAATATGCCAATGTGCCAATATGTCAATGTGCCAGTGAGAATGCAAGTGATAGTATCTTAATTGACACATTAGCATATTGGCATATTGCTACATTGGCACATTAATTTATTGCCTTTGGAAGTCCGCCTCTTTTGTCCACTTAGGCATCTCATCATTGTTGGCGATGACTAAACCGATACTAAACATTAAGTTCATATCTTCCATAGCCCCATCAAAATCCCACCAAGATTCATCATACTCATCATTCGGTTGGTGATACCGGTAAACTTTCGGTTTAGCCTCATGGCGTGCTTTATCCACGTAATCCTTACCGCCACCAACTAAAATCGTAGGTACGCCTTTTTTCACGAAATTAAAATGATCGGAACGGAAATAACCACCCGCAGGATCTTCGGTAATAACCTTCACGGTCCGTCCTTGTGCCGAGGCCATAGCGATCACCAAGGCATCTGTATCCGTCTTGCCCGCTGCCCGGAGAGAAACATCATGGGTACGCTCACGCGGGGCCGTGCCGTCAAAATTCAAGTTAATAGCTGTTTTAGATAACGGGAACAAAGGATGCTCACAATAGTACTGAGAACCTAATAAGCCACATTCCTCGGAAGTCACCGCCACGAATACGATAGAGCGACGAGGACGAACAGGCAATGATTGATATTTCTTAGCTAATAGCATTAAGGTAGCCACACCCGAAGCATTATCACTAGCGCCATTATAGATACTATCCCCATCTATCGGAGTACCGATCCCAAAATGATCCCAATGAGCGGTAAAAACCAAGTATTCATCTTTCAAGTCCGTGCCCGGTAAAACAGCCGCCACATTATGAGACTCGCCTACGGTCATCTTTACATTTAATATAACCTTACTCTTCGCCTTCATCGTAAAACTCTTGAAACCCGGTTTCTTCGCCGCGGCAATCGTCTCATCAAAATTCAATCCGCTAAGGGCGAACATTTTCTTGCAAGCCTCCTCCGAGAGCCATCCCTTCATGCCCAAAGCTTCCGCATTCATTGTCTCCGAGCAAAGAGCGATATTTGTCTGCACGTGAGAAGCCTGACAGACCTTCCAACCATACGAAGCGGCCGCCTCGTTATGAAGAACCAATAAACCTGCGGCACCTTGGCGTTGCGCCTCCTCGAACTTATAAGTCCAACGACCATAATAGGTCATGTTCTTTCCGCGAAACAAAGACGTATCATAAAAACCGGGATCATTCACCATAGCGATAACGATTTTCCCCTTCACGTCTACATTCGCATAATCGTTCCATCCATATTCCGGCGCATTAATGCCAAACCCACAGAACACATAGTCCGTAGTAGGGATAACTACCTGCTCTGTTCCCCGGTTCGTCCAAACGACAATATCATCCGAGAACTTCAAATCCATAGAGCCTTTCGCGCATTTCACCGTGATCTTATCCTTTACCAGACGGGTAAAAGTAGATATTTCCTTCACCGGCTGGAAATAACTATCGCCATTAGCAGGTTGAAGACCTAGTTTCTTAAATTCATCAGCGATGTAATGGATTGTTTTCGTCTCATACTCGGTCAAAGGCTTACGCCCTCCGAACTCATCCGAGCCTAAAGTCTTTACTCGTTCCTTAAAAAAAGCCAAATCTTCCTCATAACTCTGGGCCATAACAGATACGCCCATAGCGAGCATCAGAAGAAAAACAGAGATAAAATTCTTGTTCATAATCGTAGATTGTTAAATGACATAATTTATTAGATATAGGTATTTAGATTTCAAAATAACAATAAAAAAAGGAAACGGCGAAGCTCACGCTTGGCCGTTTCTACATTTAACCGTTTTAAACAAAAAGAAAAAGTTAGTTAAGGCTTAGAAAAAAATATCTTAAGTCTATTTACCGACTGTATATTCGCTTTCCCGAAGGACAGCAAACAAATATATGGAATCCACCTCATCCTGCATACATTACACTTTGTTTTTTTGTTATTTTTCACAGAACAGAAATGCTTTTGTATTATCTTTGCACTCAATTATTCCCATAGACAACAAATGGCTGATTTTGATATAAACATATTGGGATGCGGTTCCGCATTGCCCACGACACGCCATCTGGCGACCTCTCAAATAGTAGATTTACGAGATAAACTATACATGATCGACTGCGGGGAAGGCACGCAAGTGCAAATGCGTCGTATGCGTATAAAATTCAGTCGTTTAAATCATATCTTCATCTCCCACCTACACGGAGATCATTGCTTCGGGCTACCGGGATTGATCTCTACATTAGGTATGCTGGGACGTAATGGAGAACTTGTTATTCATGGGCCGAAAGAGATCGAGAGCTATATGCGTCCGATACTTGATATCTTTTGCAAAGGGTTGCCTTATGAGATCCGTTTTAACTTAATCGATCCGACAACTCATTCGTTAGTTATGGAAGATCGCTCCTTAAGCGTTTATTCCATTCCGTTAAAGCACCGGATACCCTGTTGTGGCTATTTGTTCGCCGAGAAAGCCAAAGAAGCGCATATCATCCGGGAGATGACGGATTTCTATCAGGTTCCTGTCCGTATGATACAAGAGATCAAAAGGGGCGCTGATTTCGTCACCCCGGAAGGAGAGGTAATCCCGAATGCCCGCTTAACCTGCCCTGCCGTCGCTCCCAAACGGTATGCTTATTGCTCGGATACAGCTTTTCACCCATCTATAATCCCCATCATTGAAGGGGTGGATTTATTATACCACGAGGCGACTTTCGCTGAATGTGACGCCGCACGTGCGAAAGAGACCTTCCACTCTACCGCCCGCCAAGCGGCCGAGATTGCTTATAAAGCCCAAGTGAAGCGATTGGTTATCGGTCATTACTCGGCTCGTTACGAGGATATGGCACCGTTAAAGAAAGAAGCAGACAAGATATTTCCCGGCACGATCTTAGGAGAGGAAGGTATGAGGCTTAGTGTATAATCATACATCCGTTTTACGAAATAAAGCTAATTACTTTCTAATATGCAGAAAACTTTCTACATTTGTACGAATTTAGGGACAAGTAAATGAAGCTTATACATATCATCGCTTTGGCACTTGCATTCTCCGCAAGTTATCCGGTTTACGCGCAAGCTAATAAATCGGGAGTCAAGACATTTGCTTCTAGGCAAGAAGATCCCTCTCCTATCGAAATCACGGCCTACGAGAATCGTATCAAGGTAGAGAACGCTCCTGTCGGGAGTATCTTGGAAATCTACAGTGTCGTAGGCATCAAGGTGAAAGAAATCGAAGTCAAGCAGTCCACCGCCGAATATGTCGTAGATATCGCAAAGGGATATTATATCATCCGCATTGGCGATACGGTACGCAAGGTGGCGATACGATAAATAAAAGCCCCATAGGATAAATCCCACGGGGCTTGTTTTTTGATCCGCTCTCTCTTCTCACGAGGATACCTGCGGAAGAACTTTTAATTACTTTAGTATTAATATGCCACGTGTTCACCCGTCACGGGATACTTTTTTATTGTGGCATAGTTATTTAATTATATATATTACATAAAGGCGGGTCTCCCCGCCTCTATTATTTTAAGCTATACGGCTTATCTTATTTAACGACTGTCTTAACAGCCTCTTCACCATCAACAGCTACTGCTACGATACCAGCAGGTACGGAGATTGTAGCGTTATCAGAAGTAAGAACTGTCTCAGCGACAACCTTACCTAAGATGTTAGTGATAACTACAGACTTGCCAGCGGCACCTTGAACAGTTACAGTACCGTTACCAGCTACTACAGATACGCCTTCTACAGAAACTTCATCGTTAGAAGTTACCATATCCTCAGCGTCTGTCTTCTGGTATGCGTTGAATACCAATGCACCGTCACCACCAGTCTTAGCAGCCTCGAATGTAGCGGCCTTGTCGGTCAATACTAAACATCCATTATGCATCTTCAACCAAGCGGCAGCATTTTTAGGAGCGATTGCACGAGAAGCGTCACCAGCTACGGTCTGATATTGAGTATCAGTTGCGCCATATACGTTAGACTCGATCAAGAATGAGTTGTTCTCACCCTCTTTACCATCTACATAAGCGATAGCAGCCAAATCAGGATTTACATAACGGAATGACCAAGTTACATTCTTATGCTTGTCACCTGTCAATACGTTGATGAAGCTAGCGTAGTTCTTGTGGTAGTCTGCGCTGATCGCCTCGATACCCTCGTTCTTCAATTGCTCAGCAGTCATACCTTTGTATTTGCCAGTCAAAACAAACAAAGTATCACCGTATTGAACGGCAGGAACGAAACCTACGCGAGTATAGCTACTGTTAGAAACAGCCTTGGTATTGAACAAATACGGGTTAACAGAAGCAGCGATGTTTGCTTTAGCTGAGTCAGAGAAGTTAACCAAATACTTACCATAGATGAAAGCCGGAGTCTTCACATGAACGGCATGTACACATTGATATGGATCATCTGTAACTTTACCGTCAGCAGTGATGTGATTATTTGTAGTCTCCGTACAAGGAATGATCTTCTCACCCTCGATCAACTCACGATAAGCAGAAACCAAGTATTGAGGTTTAACCTTACCTGCGCCACGAGTCAACCAAGCGGTATCGATACGGAAGGCCAATTTACCATTTGCTTTATCTTTATTCCAGATACCAGCGTAATCAACAGTCTCCGTAGTCAAGTTCGGGTTCCACTCATCCATCAAGTATTCCTGACGAATAGACTCAACGAAATACAAGCTATCTGTTGAGTTATCAGCATTCTCACCTACAAGCTTATTATCGAACTGACGATACAACGGAGTCTGATCCGGAGCGATATAGAAAGCAGAAGTTCTTGTCTCTTTCAAGGTCTGAGCCTTCAAGGAAGCGTTAGCGTCATAGTCAGAAACACCAGCCTTATAGTTACGGATGATACCATTTGTACTAGCCTCCAAGATCGCATAGTAATGATTATAGCCAGCACCTTCCGCCAACTCAATACAGTTGTTCTCCTTGAAGTAAACCGAATCCGAAGATGCATTCAACTTACTTACAGTGTATTTGTTCTCTTTAGCCTCATCGTAGTTACCGAAGATCGCTCCATCATAAGAAATCTGGTACATCTTTCTAACCAACTGAGCCAAGCCCGGGATTCTGCCCTTGTCACCATTGATAGCGGAAGGATTATAACCATAAGCATGTTCTTTGCCTTTAGTCTGGATCTTGAACGCAGTCATACCATCCTTTACAGTCATCGTAGAATCTTTCACGACAGCGATGTATTTGTCTGTCGCATATGGATGCCAGTAGTTGAATGTATACTTGTTGATCATCAACTCTTCTTCAGACAGATTCTTGTAACCAAGATATTTATCGCTATAGTACTTCTTATCTACCGGTACAAATTCCAAAGAATCTCCAGCGAAGTTTGAAGCATAGTAATATTTAGCACCTACATTCTTATTCAACTGAATACCAGAATAAGTAACTGCTGGAGAATACTCACGGTTCCAAGCATTGATCGGAGAAACATTATTCTTATCCGTAGCGTTCACCTTCAATACAACCCATTGATAAGCCGGCATATGATTAGCATCCTGTAAGTCCAAAGTCACCCATTCTGCTGTATTCGTTTGCTCTACGTTATTAACCCAAGTAGTATCGTTATGGATAGGGACTGACAAATACTTACCAGTCTTAGCGCTCTTGATCAAATATACGCCATCAGCGATAGAAGTCTTCGTTGTCGTATAAGTGCCACAGCCCTTATAGTTCAAAGCGATCTCAACCTCTTTCTTGAAATAGATCGTAGCGATACGGATTTGGTCAGCCTTAACCAAGTCTTGAACAGTTACGTAGTTTGCTTTTCCATATTGATCAACATCCGCATTGGTAGCATTAACAGAATTAGTACTGTCAAACGTACCATCGGCTTTTAACTTAATGATTTCCGCAGTATTAGCTGCAATAGCCGCACCAAACTTACCGTTCTTGCCATCCTTCGTATAAGTAACTTGCTTAACCTGAATAACCAAGCTATCTTTTGCAGGGAAGTAAACGAAACGGAACTTAGATTGATCTTTCAAAGCTGTGCCCAATGTATCAGCTACTGTATGCTTCGTCGTTCCAGCTGCGTTCAATTTAGCATAAGTAAGTTGTTTTGTGTTGAAACCTAAGAAACGAGCACCATTCTCATTTACATAAGCAGTATCTACATAAACGAAAGTAGAATCAGCTTTCTTACCTGTAATGATACGCAACCAAGAAGGGTCTACCGTACCGTTATCCTCTGCATCTACAGCGAAGAACTTAGCGTCGTCCGTGAAATAATTCTTCAAAGTAGTGTTATTCTTGTCGTCAACGAATGTCAGCTTAACACCCTTATCAGCGGTTTGAGTTCCGAAGATTGTATTAACAGCATTCGCGTTCATTACGATTGAATCCGGTTCTACCAAAGTGAATTTAGTAAATACAGAACCAGTTTGAGCATCTGCTTGAGCAGTTGTAGCAGTCGCTTTTCCTAACACGAATACATTTGATGTATTAAGCTTAAGACCAACCACTGAATCTGCGTGGAAATAAGAATACAAAGTAGCAGGGTTCATCGCATCCTTATAAGTCGCAGAGAAAGCCCAATCTTGCATCTCACCACCTACGACAGCACCAGTTGCAGCATATGTAGCACCCGAAGCAGGTTTAGCCGCACCATTCAGCGCTGTACCGGCATACGCAACATCCAAACGCTGACCTGTAGCCTTATTCGTGAAGTTGTAGACAGGAGCTTTTCCATAACCCTCAGCAGTTACCTCAACACACCACAAGGAATACGCAAGAGTGTCGGGATTTGCAGCAATCTGATTATACGTCAACGGAAGAAGCTTGCCGTCCTTGTCCATTGTAAGGACCCTGTCTGTGCCAGTAGTTGCCCCAGTGACATCAACCGCCAACTGATATAAACCATCAGCAGCGACAGTCTTCACGGGTCCTCCCGCATTAGCCGTCACCGCACCCAGAAGCGCAGCACCAGCCAAAAGAGTAGAAAACTTTTTGTTCATAATTCTAAAATTAATATTAATACTAGTGTTTATTAAGATAATCAGCTCATTACGTTATCGTATCGATTGCTTTGTCATTCAAAAACGACTAGTTTAAACGAAGGTTTTAATCTTGCGTTTTATAAGGGGTAAATAGAAAGGTTTGTTGAAGGAATCGCTTGTTTCGTAAAGGATAACCTATCCTATTGATAAGAAAGAGAATAAGCTGTAAAAAAATAGCCCGGAAGGGTTGCAAGTATCGAAGAAACGCGTACCTTTGCAAATGACTAAAAGAATCGTTCGTTTAAACTAGTCGTTTCCATACTCCAGATATCATTTCAATCTATTATTCATCAACTTTTATAGTATAGCATTAATAATGTACAGGCGTACATTAATATTATATTAAACAAGTCATCCGGAATTTACGGATTGTCATTATGACACTTTGTAAATTAAAGCCCTTGAGAATCGAATTTTCCGGGAGATTATACATATAGTTCCGTAAAACGAGAAAAAATATTCGCAAGTAGTTATTCCATAATAAGATAACGGAATACGCCCTTTCATTCTGGCGAAAATTATTCATCCTAATTCATATTCTTAAGGCTAAAACCTATAATTCATCCGTATGTGAAGGCTATTTCTATCGTATGCGATAGGGATTACTACCGTATGTATCACCTAATACATACGGTTATGTCGGCTAAAACATACGGTTGCGTCGGCTAACGCATATATTCGCGTGGGCAAACACCACCTTTCTCACCGGAAAAGCGACCTTTTACCTATAAATAAGAGACAAAAAGGCCCTTTTCACCTATTTCTTCTCTCTGGTTAGACTTCTCCAAAGAAGAGGTATGTCAAACAAACAGCCTTGTTTCGCACAAACTGTCATGATTATCGCCGCTTCGCTTACCATCCATCCGCGAGGGCTATAACAGAATAATCGACATAGAAAAGCCCCGCAGGATAACTGAACCGCATCCCAAAGCCACTGAGAAGACCTTGTTGGTTCCGGTATAAAAAGGCTTTCCAAGTGATTAGTTATTCACTTCCCAAGCCGTCAGTTATTCACTTCAACAGCCAATGAGAGGGCCCGTTTCTTGGTTATCTGGGCCTGTACAGGCACATGTTTCCCGTATTTTCAAATAAGCTATGGCTTACATTTGACGCGGAAAGCCTCATTAACCCACCTTTAGCTTTAAGGCTGTATCCTTTATGCGTTCACTATATCTCGTCTTCACTCAAACTACACAAGATATTTCCGAAAAAAAGACGTACGTGTTTTTTTAAAGCCTAAATGAATGCCCCATATAATAAAAATCGTATCTTTATCGCCAAAGATGGAAAAGAGCCATCTATATCCTATTAATCACTAAAACCTATAAACACTATGGGAAAATTTATCAACCCCTTCACCGATTTCGGCTTCAAGCACATATTCGGCAGGGAAATGGACAAGGACATTTTAATCGAGTTCCTGAATGACCTCCTCGAAGGGGAGTATACTATCATGGACCTGAGGATCATGAACAATGAGCGATTGCCCGAGACAGAGCAAGGAAGGAAGGTCATCTTTGACATTCATTGCGAGACCGACAAGGGCGAACGGATCATAATCGAGATGCAGAACAGGGAACAGCCCCACTTCAAGGACAGGGCCTTATACTACCTCTCGCACTCGGTGGTGGAACAGGGGATAAAGGGAACATGGGACTATGAGCTGGCGGCTGTGTACGGCGTCTTCTTCTTGAACTTCACGCTCGACGAAGAGAACGGGCCAGACAAAAACGGGAAGGAGGGTAAATTCCGAAGGGACATCATATTGGCGGACCGGGAGAACGGACAGGTATTCAACCCCAAGTTCCGCCAGATCTATATTGAGCTTCCTCGATTCAACAAAGAGGAGGAAGAATGCGAGACAGATTTTGAACGTTGGATTTATGTACTAAAGCATATGGATACATTAGACAGAATGCCTTTCAAGGCACGCAAGGCCATATTCGAGCGGTTGGAACGCATCGGATCCATGGCGAACCTCACCCCCAAACAACGGGCGCAGTACGAGGCGGAGTGGAAGATGTATAATGATTATTATAACACCTTGGACTTCGCCGTTGAGAAAGGCATGAAAAAAGGGATGGAAGAAGGCATGGAAAAAGGATTGCAAAAAGGATTGCAAAAAGGATTACAAGAAGGACTGCAAAAAGGAAAAGAATCTACGGCACGTAATATGAAAGCCGAAGGAATAACCCCTCTTATCATCCAAAAATGCACCGGCCTTTCCCTTGAGGAAATAGAGCGACTATAAAACAAAATCCCTTCAGCCTCCATCCGTTTTTAACGTATAGTTATCAAAGGAAGAGACTGAAGGGATTTTTTATATTTATAAACGATCTAAAAGCTACTCCTCACGCTGCTTCTTCCATTCCTCCGCACACTCTTCCAAGGCCTTATACCAAGCCTGGCCGAACTTACGGATCAAGGGCTCCTTGAGGAACTTATAAACCGGTAATTGCTCTTTCTTTCCTAAGATCTCCGCTGCCTTACAAACGCTCCAGCGATGATAGTTCACGGCCTTGAAATCCCGATACTGAGTGACACGTATCGGGTAAAGATGGCAAGAAACAGGCTTATAGAAATCCGTCTTACCTTCCCGGTATGCTTTCTCGATAGCGCATTTACAAGTACCATCGGCGTCGTAACAGGTAAAGACACAATCTTTGCCGTTCACGATAGAGGTAACCGTATCGCCTTCCTCATCGATATAAGCTACGCCTTGCTTATGAATGACCTCTTGAGCTTTCGGGGATAAATCATCCCAGATAATGGGCAATACTTTCTGGAGCTTCGCCAACTCCGAATCCTCTAATGGAGCGCCGGAATCTCCTTCCACGCAGCATTCCCCCTTACATTTGGAAAGATCACATAAAAAATAACGCTCGATAACGTCAAGACTTACTAAAGTGTCATCTATCTGGATCATAAGATGCGCCTAGCTCTTATTTAATCAATGACTTACCAGTCATCTCCTTCGGCTGTTTCAAGCCCAAGATGTGAAGGATTGAAGGAGCCACATCGGCCAAGATACCATCCTCTACTTTAGCGTCCTTGTTGGCTGTCACATAAACGAATGGAACAGGGTTCAAGGAGTGAGCCGTATTCGGAGTGCCATCCTCGTTCAAGGCGTGATCCGCATTACCATGGTCAGCGATGATGATTACCTCATAGTCGTTGGCTTTAGCGGCCTCAACCGTATCGTGCAAGCAAGCGTCGATCGTTACGACCGCTTTCTCGATCGCTTTGTAGATACCCGTATGGCCTACCATATCACCGTTGGCGTAGTTCACTACGATGAAATCGAATTTCTTCGTATTGATAGCGTCCACCAATTTATCTTTCACCTCGAAAGCGCTCATTTCCGGTTTTAAGTCGTAAGTAGCCACTTTAGGAGAAGCGACCAAGATACGCTCCTCGCTATCGAACGGAGTCTCGCGGCCACCGTTGAAGAAGAAAGTCACGTGAGCGTATTTCTCTGTCTCGGCGATATGCAACTGAGTCTTACCTACGTTTGCCAAGAACTCACCCAGCGTATTATTTACGTTCTCTTTGTCGAACAAGATATGAACACCCTTGAAGCTAGCGTCATACGGAGTCATACAGAAATATTGCAAGCCCGGGATCGTATGCATACCAGCCTCCGGCATATCTTGCTGAGTCAATACAACCGTAAGCTCTTTCGCACGGTCGTTACGATAGTTGAAGAAGATCACGACATCGCCTTCCTCGATAACAGCAACCGGCTTTCCGTTCTCAACGTGAACGATCGGCTTGATGAACTCGTCCGTTACACCCTCGGCATACGACTCTTCCATCGCTTTTACCATGCACTCGGCTTGCTTACCCTTACCTTCAACCAATAAGTCGTAAGCCTCTTTCACGCGTTCCCAACGTTTGTCACGGTCCATAGCGTAATAACGTCCGATGATAGAAGCGATCTTACCGCCGGTAGTCTTCAGATGATTCTCCAACGTTTCGATAAAACCTTTACCACTCTTCGGGTCCGTATCACGGCCATCCATGAAGCAATGTACATAAGCCTTGCTGATTCCGTATTCCTTGGCGATATCCGTCAACTTCAAAAGATGCTCCAAAGAGCTATGTACACCACCATCGGAAACCAAGCCCATGAAGTGGATCTGCTTATTATTCTCTTTCGCATAGCCATAAGCACGTTTGATCTCCGGGTTCTCCATGATCGTATTCTCGCGGCAAGCGATGTTGATCTTCACCAAATCTTGGTAAACGATACGGCCAGCACCGATGTTCAAGTGGCCCACCTCAGAGTTACCCATTTGTCCGTCAGGCAAACCAACGTTCTCGCCAGAAGCCTGTAACTGTGAGGCTGGATAAGTTTTCAATAACTCGTCCCAATATGGAGTCGGCGTGTTAAAGATCACGTCGTCTTTACCTTTGTCACCAATTCCCCAACCATCACAGATAATTAAAAGTGCTTTTTTGCTCATGATTGCTAATTTATTATATTGATTATGTTTTTAACCTTTACGATCGCGAAGATAATCAATTCCATCGTATTATTGTTTCTCTCAATGTATTACTTTTGTGGCAGGAATGGAAAAGAATATACAAGACAAGGATTTGGGAGTCATAACGCTCCGTACCACTCCCCGGGCCACTCGATACACGCTCAAGATATCAAAAGGAAAGATAACCGCCACGATGCCACCCGGGGGAGACGAGAAACGTATGATCGCTTTTATCATGGAGAACAAGGCCCGGCTGGTAAAAGCGCTCCAGAAGCATCCGGCCCGGCCCCTGCTCGACGAAAGATCGGAGTTACAGGCTACGACATTCCGCTTGCATATCTTCCGCACCGAGCGAAGTAATTTCTACATGAGATTGGAAGATGGGGTACTGCACATCGCTTGTCCGAATGAGACTCGTTTCGAGGAGGAAGAGGTGCAATCCTTACTGAAATCCATGCTGGAGAAGGCGCTCCGCCACGAGGCGAAACGGTTGTTGCCGGAACGTATCACGCTATTGGCAAGGCAACATGGATTTATGTTGACCGGGGTGAAAATCAATAATAGCAAAACGCATTGGGGAAGTTGTACAATGAAGAAGAGCATTAACCTCTCGCAATCATTAATGCTTCTTCCTTGGCATTTGGTGGATTATGTATTATTGCATGAGCTTTGCCATACGATAGAGATGAACCATAGCGAAAGATTCTGGAAACTGATGGATAAGGTGACGGACAATCAAGCGATTCGTTTACGAAATGAGTTGAAAAGTTATCATATGTTGTAGAGACGGGGGATGAGACGGAGCGTGCTCCGTCTCTACAACCGGGTGAATTGTCAGAAATTGGCTCCTACTTGCAGAATGAAAGTCCGAGGTGCGCCGACATCCATCGGACGGGCGCTATAGCGCTTGTTTAAGAGGTTGTTCACCAGTCCTTGTACATGGATATTCTTCGTCACTTTCATCCCGACACGCATATCCATGACGAAATATCCTTTATTGTTCTCTGCCCAATAATCATGTAAGTTTCCGAATAGCATCGAACGCATATAATCCATCAGGTTAGGCTCCGCTTTCATACGCTCATCGACCATAAAATAATCGACCGCCAATGTCTTGCTTTTCCATGACATATTCGTTCCGATATTAAACCGTTTCCATTCCAGATCGAATACCCCCTTTACGGAATGTTTCTGGCGATATTTTAAATACTTGCTGTCATTCGATTTCGAACGCATCGCCATTAAGTCATCATTCGCTTCCTCCTCCGCGTTCCGTGAATCCACGTCCATATCGATCGGATTCGTATAAACATACCCCAAAGTATATGCCAGACGAGTATCACGGTTAAACTCATACACACCCGAGGTAGACAAATCTACCCCATAAATCTCCGCCCGGCCTACGTTCGTGAACTGAGCGCCGATTCCTAAGCCGTCGCCGCTAGAGAACGCATTAAACAACTTGGAAAGCCCATCGATATAATCGAAGGTCTTATTATTAAACAGGCCGAAACGGAACTCGATCATATCCTTGTAACGGGTATAAAAGCCAGCCACATCGACAAAGCCTTTCAAATTGCCGAACTTATAACCTTGCTTGAAACCAAGTTCGGCATTATAACCTTGCTCCGCTTTCAATTCAGCGTTCGGGAAAGCTCCCACACCTCCGATATCCTTCAGGATAAACTTCTCCGTAACGGATGGATAACGGTATCCCTGTCCGAAAGATGCCCGGATAAAACTATACTCACCCAACTCATAATTCAAGCCTCCACGGAAAACAGGTTTTACCGGAACCTTCGCCCCGAAAATCTTCGTCTCCGCTTCCCGGTAGAAATCATCGACCCGGTAATACTCCAGACGAACACCGACCGAGACGTTCAAACGATCGATAAACTTATGATCATATTGCAGGAAGGTAGCCACATTATCGCTACTATGCTGCCCGGTCACTTTCGAATCCGCATGAATACGCTCATAAGTACCTCCAACCGTGAGTTGTGAATGTTCGAACTTCTTGCTGAATTGGTAATCCAGATTATAGGAATAGGTATGATCCGTAGCCTCCGGCGCTTTTTTCTCCATCGGTTTCATGGCATCTACCAACCAAGCCCCTACGTTATTCTTATCGGGTAGCGGAGTACGTCCCATCACCCAAGAAATCAAGTCCATATAATCCGCCGAGGTAGCTGTCGGGAAAAAATGATTTCCCAACTTGCCCAATTCACCCATCAATCCGCTCACCTTCCCGTTCATCACCTCCGGCAAATACGGTAAGAAGGTCGGCAATAACTCAGTTTGCCAGTTTTGCGCCATATTGATAATCTCCGGAACGGATGAGATATCAAAACCCATATTATTCGTTATGTCAAAAAGAGACTTATCCGTGGTATGCGTGATGATACGGCTTCCCCGATGGAAGAAACGCCCCTTGAAACGATGAGTCGTTCCTTTTTCCGAATTTGTATAATTCAAGAAAGGATCTATATAAAATGTATTCTCACGGCGTCCCATATTCGCCAGCGGAGATTGAATATAGGGTTCCTCCGGAGAACGCCAGATAAAGAAACCGGTATAATCGTTATACAAGTAATTCACGTTCACGCCATAGTTCAACCCTTGTACCCGGGGATCGTGATACGTAAGATTCCCACCGACCCGGACACGGCGGTTGTAATTATCCTGCCGATACCCGTCGTCCAAGAATGTATTAGCCCCCACTGTCAAATCAAAATTCTTGATCCTACGGGAATGAGAGAGATCCAAGCCTCCATATAAAGGCGTCCCGTCTTGGCGCGGCTTCCCATACAATCCTCCTTGTACGTTCACCTGTGTTACCGGATCTAATCCGGGGCGTTTCGTTTTCACGTGAATCAAACCATTCAAGGCAGAAGAGCCATATAATACGGAAGAGGCCCCTTTCAGTACCTCTACTTGATCGACGTTCTCCATCGGGATCATATTCCAGTTTATCTCGCCGGAACCCGGAGTTAATACCGACATTCCGTCCACCAGAATCAAGCAACGGCTACCCACGCCATAGGTCCATCCCGTACCACCGCGTACGGAAGGTTGCCGGTCCGTTACGTCCACACCAGAGATATTCTTCAATACATCCGTTAAATCTTTCGGAGACTGACGAGTGATATCTTTCGCTTTCAACAATTCCATAGAGACGGTAATAGCGCTTAGCTTTTGCTCATAACGCCCGACGCTCACGACTACCTCGTCCATCATGTTTGAGCTTGTTCGTAAGGATACGTCACGTGTCAAGAACTCTCCCGGATCTACTTTCACGGGAACGCTCAACGTTTCATATCCCAGATAGCTAAAAGTCAATACAGCGTCGCCATCCGTCACTTTCAGCTCATAATAACCGTTTATATCAGACACAGTTCCTCTTGTACCCCCTTTGTCCTTATAAAAAACGTTTACCCCGGCTAAAGCCTCCTTGCTCTCCGCATCCTTAATATACCCTTTCACGTCTTGGCCGAAAGAGGCATGGGTTATCAAGAGAAGAAATAATATCAATTTGTAAGTATTCTTCATATCCAAATTATATTTCGCACAAATATAAAGGTTTATTCCATACCGCTAGACAGGTATTTAAAAACAGACCAAGAAGTCCTGTAAATAGACTATACTCTTTTTATTGCGCTAAGGAGAACCGTAAACTAATACCATAGTTTGAGTTCGAAGTCGGGTAAGATGAGGTGGACACGATCGGCTCATTGATCTGTAAATCATAGAACGCTCTCAATGTCAAGGCACGACTTAACCCGTAATCCGCAGAGAACTGGATGGTCTTGGCGATATTCCCGCTGGTAGCCTGCGTAAACTGATCCTCTATCTTACGGATCAACGATTGCATTTTACGGTAAGAGAAATCTAAGCGGATCGTAAGATCATTACTGAAGTCCCGTGTCTTTTTCATTTTCAACACCTTGTTAAACTCAGTCAACTTATATCCTACTCCTATCACGAATTCGTTGGAAAGCGCTTCCACCAATTGGTAAGAGGAAATATTCAGGCTTAAGTTACGAGTCTTGCGCAACTCAAACTTACCGGTTATATTATTCAATAAAGTAGCGTCTACACCAAACAACGGGCTGAATCCTTCCGTGATACTCACGGCTGCTATATCATAAGGAGACGACGGTGTAGGATTACCGGTTTGGATATCACGGATATATCCCAAACCATCCTGCCCAGCATCTACCCAATCCAAGAAGGAGGAAAACGCACCTACGCTATAGGAACAACGATATTGATGACTCAACATCATGCTCTTAAAGTATTTGCGAATAACCGGTATACGGATCAAGCCATCATACGTAATACGCCAGTTCGGTAGCAGACTCTTAATGGACGGGAAGGCTGACAAGCCTACCTTATTCGGGTCCTTGCCTGTATAAGCCGCCAAGAAAGCAGGCACCAATACCTCCATGGAATTCAGACTTACACCTCCCCCTACGGCTGGATCATAAGGTTTTCCCGCTAAAGCATGCCCCGCCATAAAACCGGAACTCGGATAAACCGTACCGGAATATGTATCCGCCAAGCGCTGGGCGATCACGCTACGGTGAGCGATAAATTTATCGAACGCTTTCGAGGAATAACCGTTATTAGCGTTTCCGCTACCGCCGAAAGCGCTACCCAAGGCAATCGTCGTCATCGTAAAGCTACCTCCCATCTGCTCGGGCATACCGTCTTGCATATAATAGATATCGGTACTACGGGTATCTACCCGGTTTGCGTTCAAATCAATCTTCAAGCCGGCTATAGGTTCTAGATTCGCACGGATCGTAAGATTCTTCGCGCTATTGATCATGGCAGGCGTCGTCATATTCTCATTCTTTACCAACCAGCCCCGCTCGTCCGCCTCGTCGATAAAGCTCCTTCTTACCGCTCCAAAGGCAAAACCGAGTCCCGGAGCCAAAGTTCCTGTACGCCGTTGCCCGAACATATCACCAACCTCCGGAGCGTAACCACTCAACATCATACCGTCTATCAACGAGTACTGCACGTTTACCCGGCGCAGCATCATCAAGAAACGACTGCCATATTCCGCTACTTTCGTCAAGGTTCCTTCCAAAGGTTGCGGGCCGGGCACGATCGTCAACTTCAAATGAGCCGTATCTTTATTCAAGATCATGACTTGGGCATAATTGATCGGCTTATATTTAATTGAATAGACCTTCCCATCCGCTCCACGTGCCGTGATACGAACCTTCTTCGTAAACATTCCATGCTGCACGATCGTTCCACTATCCGGGCTCAATTGAATCTCTTTCTCTAGTTTCACCTCTTTCTTCTTTTTCTCCGGTTGACGAGCGCTTACCCGGGAAGAGGCCATAAATTTCTGGTTGATCTTCTTCAGATATTTATTCTTATTGTACAATGACTGCAAATTGAAACTACCCTGCCAGTCAAATTGACGTTGGTTCTTTATTATATTACCCTGTTCCAACTCAATACTAGCGACATTGGCTCCACGATCCCAGTTGTACGTGGCATTATAAGTCAATGAACTATTTACCCAGTCTAATGCCGGTATGAATTGCAATGGCATATTCCAAGTGACATTAAACGTTTGGTCATATTTCAAAGGAGTACCCAAATCACGGATACTTTGCTTCACGGAATCCTTCCATACCTGATAATCATCCGGATTCAATTTCTTATTCACTTGAACATTCGGTTCCTCGATGCGGGCATTCGTACCGGAAGTAAACGTCATGCTCAGATTATTCGTAAAGTCCCAACGCAAACTGAAGGCACGGTCCCACAAGAAATTGTGACTGAATGAGAGCAACTGGTTACCTCCATCCGTAGAACTTGTCAAATCCCTTAGCTTAATCTCATAGTAATTCCGCATCATCGCCGTCTGGAAACTAATATTCGACGGAACGTAATTCAGTCCGAATTGCTTGATATATTTTGTATATCCATTATTCTTCTTCAGCTTCTCGAAGGGTCGGAACGGTTTCACGTAAGGCGTATAGTTATAAGCGAAATTACCCCGGTAATCCTTGGTTGTCTCATATTCGGTCTCCGGATTCTTCTTACTGTTCTGGCTATAAGAGTAACCTAACGAGAAGTTCGCCGGATCATACGGCATCGGGTTCTTGCTACGGATATCCACCTTTACGTTATTGAATGATACACTCTTAATCGTGGTCTGGTCCAAAGAATAACTCTTGATGGAGTCTTTCTCGGCTTGGGTCTCTACCGCATCCAAAGCGTCCGAAAGCTTAATATCCTCATTCAACGGATCATACTCAGGAGTTGTAGTCTCTTTCGAATAAGCATAGTAAAAAGGTATGCTAACCTTTGCTTTCTCAGGGAACAACTTACCCAACTCAATCGAGGTCGCCACACTATATTGCGAATAATCATCCATCCGACGTTCGGCCAGCGACTGATCCAACGCACCGAAACCAGCGGTTTCCATTCGTCCACTTACATTGACTGTACCCAAATCTGATAAAGCGACGTTCAGATTCGCATTAGCGGCCCAACCGCCTTTCTCATCGAAATCGGTCATACGAAGTTCGTTTACCCAGACCTCACCGCTCTTGATATCACCCGTATTATTACGTACGCCGATCATGATCACTTTCACCTCCGCTAAGCTAGGGTTACCGATGATACTGATTTTATTACGCGTATTATCCGGATCATTTTTCGAATAAACCTTTTGGTAGCTTATATTTCCCTGTCCTTGACGTTTCAATTTATTTCGCTCCAACTTCAAGTCGGTTAGAGTCTCCAGTTTAAAATTCAAGGTATTATTTAAAGGCCATACTTTTTCTTGATCCGCGCTATTGTTCGTATTATAAAGAATAGTACTATGGGGAGTCAGATCCAAAGGCACCTCATACTCATAATAATTATTCTTATAGTCAGAACCTAAACGAATAAATACAGAGAAATCACCATTCGACAAAGTCTTGCTCTCATCAATCGGCGCTTCCGCATGAGCGAACATTTGTAATCGTTTATACCGGCGAAGGTCATAAGCGGTAGATTTATAAACCGCACGTGCATCCGCAGGAGATAAATCCGTTATTTTCATAGACAATGCCTGCTCGTTCTGTTGAAGCAACTGAGGCTGGCTGGAATCGAACATACGGCTGATACCCGGAGGCAACACATAGTTGACCGGCTGACGCTGCCCGTTCTCCTCTATATTTACAGAAGATACGACGATCTGTCCATCAGACTTTGGCGGAATAAGAGGATTTGACAAATCCTGCGTATAAGTACGCCAATCACCACGAACCAATTCCAAGGTACCGAAACGCAGAACCGTAGACTTACGGAATCCTGTCATATACATACGCATGAAACGGACTGTCTTGAAATCCCGGATCGCTCCAACCCTCTTCTCATAATCTTTAATAGGAATCTTAAATAGATACCATTTTACTTTCTCCTTATCACCATTCATTAAGGTTACTTCCGGAGTACGCTCATCAACGATGTTGTTTACACCGACCTGCAAATCTTTTGGACGGAGAGAGATCTTGTACTCAAAATATTTCTCTGTCTCATTCAACGTATTATCGCCATTGATATCTTCCACATCCGGTGTACTCTTTCCGGCTGTAGCATATCTTTGATCGGATTCTTGTGAGTTTCCCTCTGTACCGTTATATCGTTTATAGCGAGATAAGATATCCAACTCCTTAGCATCGTAATCATCCCCACGGAAATAGTGATAATTATCCCCGGCAGGATCGTTAAAAGGAGAAAACGGATCATCCATCATCTTAGAGATTGTCTCGCCGGATAGTTTCGCCCTCAATTTATTCAAATAATCCGCATACGTAGGGAAAATTTGCTCTTCCTCCGTAGAAAGACCGTTCAAACCGACATCTTGCAGCTCACGATTTTGGGCATCAAACGCATATCCCGTACTTTGCGTGCGAGGCACCTTACCCCAAACAGTCGTATCAACTTTCGACATATCACCGTCCACAGGCATACCATTCTCAAAGAATTTCCGCTCATCTTTCAAGATATCCTCGGAAATCTCACCCAAGTTAAAGTATAGGTCACCACCCTCGGCTGTCTCGTCCTCAAGATACGGGTCTAAAAGCCAGAATTCGATATATTCATAATTGGCAGATTCCAAATCGCTAGGCTCGATCTTGCGCATTACACCACCCCAACGTTTTTCCGGATTACCCAACGTACCGTCCGAGTTTACATTTTCCGCATCCAGGTTATACGGACCACGCTCATTCGGGTAAAAAGCGAGGTTTAATACAGGCAAAGTCGTATTATCATTGGTTCCCAACTCTTTATTCGGGAAGATCTCTTTATAACTGACTCCACGGGTGTAATGATTCGATAAATCATCATTCGTAAGATGTCGAGGGCGGGAAGAGGAACTCTTCCGTGTGAAGATTCCGTCTACCGTATACCAAGCCAACAAAGCTCTGTTTTTACCATAAGCGATATCGTTCACCTTCTCCGCTTCCGGAAATTTAGGATTCGAATCTTCATAGGGGGTACTCGCCAAGTTCCAAGCATACGGGTTCAAAAGATCCATACCACTTTGTGTAGACTCGAAGTCATCCAAATAAGAGTAACCACCCGTATATTGATTCTCATAATGTCCCGCTATTAAATGAGCGAATTCCGCATTGAATGAGATTTGGCTAGGTTTGGTCAATGTCAACAAGGGTAACTTATCAAATACATTTGTCAACCACTGGCTCTCGGCTTTATAAGAGGTATTCAAGCCCCATAAAGTATTCTTTATAGACTCATCTCCCAAAGTGGTTTTTACCGTAAGAGGCATTTCCGACATATGCATAACCGTGGCACCGACCATGAAGTCCTTATTGAACTGGTAATTCAAGTCTAACCCGATCATCGTCTTTCGCTGCATATTAAAAGTAGACTGGTTCTCCAGAGATACGCTAACGGGTGTCCCACTCGATATGATGCTCTCATTCAAGATCGTCACACGTCCTAAACTGTAATCTACCGTATAATCCACATTCTCGGTCAGTGTAGCTCCTCCTGCCGTGACACGTACGGATCCACGGGCCACGTTAGTAGCTCCCAAGTCGATCTCCGAACCCGACGAGGCTTTATACTCACCACTTAAAAGAAATTTATTTTTCTCGGCGATCTGGCGAGCAACAGTTAATGTCGAGTCATACAACTCTTGGAATACATATTTACTGGCATAGGCATTACCTACCTTTTCCCGTAATTTCGAGCCGAAAGGTTGTACACAAGGGAATATAATCTTACCGGTCTCCGCCTGTATCGTATAACCGTCAATAAAATCAAAGAAACCATCCGGATTCGGATTGTCATAGGTATCCAAGCGATCCAGCCCTAATACCCGAATCAAGATTTGATTCGCACAATTACCTTCCGGAAGATAGTTTACATACGTACCGGTAGAATCGCTCTGGTAGGTAACGTTTAACTTAAACTTCTCTTTCTGCACCGAATAAGCACCCAATGAGTATACGTTCTTCATCATCAAGTCCCAGAACATCATATCAGGCGACATCGTGATGCCCTTTAGCAACTTCACATAAATACAGTCGCTCGTATTCTCTTTATTATCCGTAGAGAACTCACCGACTTGATAGGTCTTGCCATTATAGATAAAACTAAAAGCGACACCCAATACCTCATCAGCCTGTAACTGAGTCCTCAAAGAAATATAACCCAATTTCTTGTTTAATGTATACTCAGATGACTCTAGCAAACGGGCACTCTCGATTTTTTCAAAATCCCGTCCTCCCTCCATGGCACCTTTCAAAGCATCATTCACCATATTAATCTTACGGGCACCCGTAAATTGAGTGGTTAAAGTCGTATATAAATTGTTTGCGGAATTATTCGGACGCCTATCCGTTCCGGAAGGCATTACCAAGGCTGTATTACCGATATTACGAGATTCATTTTCTCCCAAATCAGTGAAAGCTACGATATTGCGGGACTGGTCATAATTACCTCGTTTATTGGTCACCCACACTTCTATCTTAGAGATCTCGATACCGGAGGTGACGGTAGGCAAAGACTCCATAAACTTATCGTAGTTATCATAGAAATAATGGCCCAAGAAGAAGTGACGGTTCTCGTCGTATTCATCCACCTTGATCTCGAAGGGCTTCGTCTGCACGCCCCCTTTTGAGCTAACCGTCTTGG
The DNA here is from genome assembly GCF_003635425.1 of Parabacteroides sp. AF27-14. Taxonomy (NCBI): domain Bacteria; kingdom Pseudomonadati; phylum Bacteroidota; class Bacteroidia; order Bacteroidales; family Tannerellaceae; genus Parabacteroides; species Parabacteroides sp. AF27-14. Next base: position 110,685 of record NZ_QTLZ01000003.1, on the reverse strand, counting down.
ATTCAGATTCCTGCTGGGCAAACAAGGCGTTCACTCGCAACTTACCAAATTGTAAATCCGCTTTCATACCAAATAAAGCCGCACCTCCATTAATCAAGGAATTGCTGGTATTCATGCTCACGTTACCGGCTTCCAACGATTTGATAATCTCATCCTCCTCGCCCGTATACGCCAACTTCAATTTCTTGGAATCGAAATCAAAAGAGGTCTCGGTATTGTAATTCATTCCGAAATTCACCTTGCTACCCACCGAGGCTTGTACATTTAACTGCACACTCTCGTCAAAATTGAAGAAAGTACGTTTACGGGAACGCTCCGGAAGAGAAGGATCATTATTCTTATTCGTCTTCAATCCCATCGTGATCTCGGCCGAACCTTGTGTTCTTACACGTACTCCACCGGGGCCGAAAATACGTTCCGCCGCACCGATATTAAACTGCATATCGGTTAAGTTAAACTGTTTATTCGTAGCTTTTTGGAATTCTTCCTCGTTCTTTTGGCGGAAATAGGAACGAAGTGATTGTTGCATAGAATAATCTTGGTATTCCGCTGGGGTTAAACTCATCGGCGTACCAATCTCCATATCGCCTAATTTCGTACGAACAATATACGTATTCGTCTTTAAATCATACTCAATCGTAGTCTTGACATTCTCCGGATCACGCAAATCGGCAGGTGATTGTTTCACGATATCTTGATATTCCTCCGGTGTAGTTTTAGCTACCGGATAACGGGGAGGAATCGTATCCTCCGGAGCTTCCAGCAACTCCAATTCCGGCAAAGATGATGTATACGCAAGGTAATCAGCATTCAGCGAATACAAGCCGACACCAAACAATAATACAACGATCCATATGGAATATTTCAGTATTCGTTTTCTCATTTTCTCATTTAATTGTCAATTGTTAATCGTTAATCCTCAATTGTCAATTATCAAAGCATTCTAAGCGCAGTTTTAATTACTTGTTCCACAGCTAAAGTGGGCGAGCCTTTCAAAATAGCGGATACCGCTTTTTGCGAAGCCGCTTTCTGGAAACCCAACATAACCAATGCGGCTACGGCCTCCTCGGTTACCGCTCCATTAGAGACTGATGCCTCCGGCAAGTTTCCGGCCATACTCTCCATAGGTTTCACCTTATTTTTCAAATCTACCAAGATACGCTGGGCCGTCTTCAAACCAATCCCTTTCACGGCAGTCAATGCGGCCTCATTCTTTGAACCGATCACTTGAACCAATTCGGAGGGCGGTAGAGAAGAAAGGATCATGCGTGCGGTATTCGGTCCCACTCCAGAAACGGAAGTAAGCAAAAGGAACAACTCCCTTTCGATTTTCTCGGCAAAGCCAAATAGTAAATGAGCATCTTCCCGGATTACCTCATATATATATATTTTTCCGGTAGTCTTGTTCCCAAACGCACTATATGTATTCAAGGATATATTCAGCTCGTAGCCTATACCACCACACTCCAAAATCATACGTGTAGGTGTAAGTTCCACGATTTCACCCTTTATATATTCTATCATCTATATATCTTTTTAATATTCCGTACCTATTATAACGCAAAATTAATCAAAAACGTATATCGGGTTACCATTCTTTTCCCGGATAAGGAACCTTAAAGGTTTCAAAACAACCCCGATCCTGCAATGTCACATAACATTGACGATGATCAGGTCCTCCAAATGTTAAGTTAGACGGCTGTTTTCCTGTCAATTGAATCTCTTCAACTAAATCTCCTTGCGGATTTAACAAAGCTATAGTACCCTTATCATAACGGCAAATATAAAGATTTCCTTTCTCGTCACACTTCATACCATCCATACCGTACCCCTCAAAAGTATGAAATAGACGTTTATTCCTTAAAGTACCATCCGGGCATATATCATATACCCAGACTTTTAATTGGGCAGATTCATTAACGTACAAGCGTTTACCATCCTCACTCACAGCAATGCCATTAGTCGTTCCCATATTCGTCTCCAATAAGGAGACTTTCGCATCCGGGGTAATCAACCAAAGTTGGCCTTTTTGATTCGGCCAATCCGGGTCACTCGCATAGATATTTCCATTTGGCGCGAATACGATATCGTTTGGTTGATTCATCTTTGGCTCATGAGCGAATACGCTGATCTTCTTAGATCTCATATCCACTTTTAAGATATTATGCCCTGTATAATCCGCCACGTACATATTTCCGTCTTTCCCGAAGCGGATACTATTCCCGGTAGATCCTTCCGGCAAAGTGAGAAAACAGCCATGGCTACCATCTGGGCGTACAATACCGATCGTCCCTTCTTTCTTATAATTTACGGCATATAAATTTCCTTCGCTATCTACAGCCGGCCCTTCTATACCGGAAGTAAATGTGTGCTCTGGCATCCAACCCGTTGCTTTCAATACATTCTGGGCATTTAAAGAAATCCCACAATACAGAATACCACACAGCAGACTAGCAATGACCTGTATACTTTTCATTTTCAATAATTTTACTGTTTCCAAAAACCGGGGACTAATATCGTTAATACCGTAAATATCTCCAGACGCCCTGTTAACATCAAAAAAGACAGAAACCATTTCGACACCGTGGGGACATCCGCAAAATTACTTACCGGACCAAGCGTTCCCAAGCCGGGCCCAACGTTACTTATAGCAGAAACAGCGGCACCAATCGCCTCCGAAAATCCCATCCCATCCAAAGATAAAGCCAAACAGCTCACCACGATTAACGTAATATAAGCGAACACAAAAGCTAACACACGGTGTACGATATCACCAGATACGACATGCCCGTTCATTCGTACTGGAATCACCGCATGGGGATGTGTCTGTTTCTTAAATTCATTGGAGAGATTCTTCGTTAAAATAACGAAGCGTCCCATCTTCAAGCCACCGCAAGTAGATCCGGCGCATCCACAAATAAACATCAAGATCAATGCGATAAACCAGAAAAACGGTCCCCAAGGAATATAGTCATCCGTAGCGAATCCACAGGTAGAAACCAAGGTCACCACTTGGAAAGCCGCCTTACGGAACGCATTCTCTACATCCGAGGCGAATCCAAGGTACAAGATCCACACCATGACAACGATAATAGCACTTAAAACAAAAAAGAAAAACCAGCGAAACTCCTCATCTTTAATCAATTTCTTCACATTTCCATTAAAACAGAAATAAACCAATGTCATATTGGTAGCTCCGATAAACATGAAAATAGTTATTACATACTCTATATAAGAGGAATTCCAATAAGCGATACTTGCGTTTTTGGTTGAATATCCACCAGTAGATATAGCCGTGAACGCATGATTTACCGCATCATACAAATTCATCGGACCAGCCCATAAAAGGCCGACTAAAAAAAGTGTCAGAAAAACATACACCCCCCACAGGCGTTTAGCGACTTGCGTAATACGAGGACGAAAACGTTCATGGGTTATACCGGGCGTTTCGGCATCAAACATCTGCGAGGCACCACCTCCGAAAATAGGCATCAAAGCCACGGTGAATACGACCATACCGATACCTCCCTGCCACTGTGTAAGACTCCGCCAGAATAAGATACCTTTAGGCAATGCCTCTATATTCGTTAAAATAGTAGAGCCGGTAGTCGTAAATCCGGACATGGTCTCGAAAAAGGCATCGGTCACATTATCTATATATCCTCCAATATAGAATGGTAACATTCCAAATAAAGAGAATAAAATCCAAGTCAATGTCACGATCAACATTCCTTCCCGCCGGCCGGCCGAGTGTTCATTCGCCTTAAAGCCCATAGAGTAGAACAAAAAACCGGTCCCGAATAAGATTCCGCTTGAAATAAGAAGCGGATATACATCACTCCCCCGATAAAGGAAAGCTACGACGGTAGCGGCCAGCATAAAAAAAGTCTCAAGGATGAACATCACCCCTAGCATCTTCACTATAAAACGTACGTTCAACATAACTATCAACTAGTTAAAGTAGTCCTCCAGCTTACGCATAGCCGTATCCAAGCAGAATACGACAACATGATCGTATGCCTGTATCTGAGTATCACCCTTGATCATCATAGGTTCACCGTCACGAATCAACCCACCGAGAGTCATATCTTTCGGCAGACGGAGATCCTTGACTTGTTTCTTGGTAATCTTTGAATCCGGGCGAGCCACCAACTCCGCCACATCCGCATTCGCAAAGGTCAAACATTTCACGTTAGAGACATCCGCATCCAAAAGAAATTGATAGATATGGCTGGCTGCTATCAGCTTTTTGTTGATAACCGAACCGATGTCCATACTTTCCGCCAATTGGATATAATCGATATTCTCAATCTTAGCGATTGTCTTAAACACACCTAAACGCTTAGCGGCCAGACATGCCAATATATTCGTGCTGGAATTTTCCGTCAAAGCTATAAAAGTCTGCGCATCCTTGATGCCTTCTTGCATCAACAAATCAGTATCACGGCCGTCTCCGTTTATAATCAAGACATTACTAGGCACTACCTCAGCGATTCGATGACTTTTCTCTTTATTAGCCTCAATTACTTTTACCCGGATGTTATTAGGTAAATATTGGCAAGCACGGATAGCGATACGGCTTCCTCCCATAATAATAACCTTCTTTACTTCCGGATCTTTCTTTCCGGCCAGTAAGCGCACATCCTCTATATGAGATCGGGTCGTCGTAAAGAATACGATGTCACCAGACTCTATCCGGTCCGTACCACGGGGGATTATCGTCTCGTTCTTTCGCTTAATAGCGACAATATGATATAGCTTCTGCTCATTTAGCAATTCGGCCAATACCCGGTTCACCAAACGGGAATTATCCCGAACTTTAACACCTATCAGAATTAAAGCTCCACCAAACAGCTCCCAATATTGGCGTGTCCACGGACGGCGTACAGCTGTCACGATCTCCTTAGCCGCCAACATCTCAGGATAAATCATCGAGTTGATTCCTAATTTCTCGAACAGCTCTTTATTTTTGGGTAATAAATATTCGTAATTATTGATTCGGGCCAACGTACGATGCGCTCCTAGATTATGAGCCAACATACAAGCCGTCACATTGGTAGTCTCCTCGGGAGTAACACTTACGAACAAGTCCGCTTTCTTGATCCCCGCTTCCTCCAAATCTCTAAGCGAGGTCGGATTCCCGACCATAGGGAGAATCTCCATGCTAGATTTTGAGAAATTCAGCCGTTCCTCATTCGGATCCATCAAAATGATGTCCTGATTCTCTTGAGATAACATTTTCGCTAAATGTGTACCTACTTCTCCCGCACCGGCTATGACAATTTTCATATTTTATTAATTGACAATAATCAATTCTCCTTTTTCAACTGTTTCGCAATGCTCTCGGCATCCATACCACATAATTGATACAGTTCCGGTATAGAACCATGCTCGATAAACGCATCCGGCACTCCGATACGCTTTACATGAGGCGTATAACCATTGTCTGCCATAAACTCAAGGACAGCGCTACCAAAACCACCTTTTATCACTCCATTCTCTACCGTAATAATACGGTTATATTTCCGCCCGATCTCATGCAACAGCTCCTCATCCAACGGTTTCAAGTAGATCATATCGTAATGGGCTATCGATACCCCCTCTTCTTTCACCATCTCGATGGCTTTGATCACCTCGTTTCCGATCGGTCCGATAGAAAGTACGGCGATATCATCCCCGTCACGCAACTTTTTCCCTTTTCCTATAGGCAATACTTGCATCTCGTTACGCCAATCTTTCATCTCCCCCTTACCTCTAGGGTAACGGATTACGAACGGGCCATTAAAAGCAGCATAGCCTGTATACATCAAATTCCGTAAATCCAACTCATTCAATGGGGAAGCGATTACCAAATTCGGTATCGGACGAAGATATGCTAAATCAAACACGCCATGATGTGTAGCTCCATCCTCTCCCACTAATCCCGCACGATCCAGACAGATCACCATATGTAGTTTTTGCAAAGCTACATCATGGATAACCATATCATACGCACGCTGCATAAACGAAGAATACACGTTGCAGAAAGGTATCATTCCCTCCTTAGCTAATCCGGCAGAGAAAGTTACGGAATGTCCTTCCGCAATTCCCACATCAAACGCACGATCCGGGAAGGCTTTCATCATATAAGTCATCGAGCAACCGGAAGGCATAGCCGGAGTTACGCCTACAATACGTTCATCTTTCTCCGCAAGCTCTACCAATGTATGACCGAAGACGTCTTGATATAATTGAGGTTCATCTAATTTACGAACGATAATACGCTGGCCGGTTTCCTTATTGAACTTTCCGGGAGCATGCCATTCCGTAGCAGACTCTTCCGCAGGTTTAAAGCCTTTTCCTTTTTTCGTTTTGATGTGCAACAGCTTAGGGCCTTGCATATCTTTTATATCATTCAATACCTTCACCAGATAATTTACATCATGCCCATCCACCGGACCAAAGTAACGGATGCTGAAGCCTTCAAATAAATTATGTTGCTGGGTAAGCAATGCTTTAAGGCTATTGTTAAAACGTAAGATGTTTTCCCGGCGATCGTTATTGATGAGCTTGATCTTCTTTAAGCCTCGATACACATCGTATCTCATTTTATTATAGGCTTGACTCGTCGTTATATCCACTAAATACTGGCTAAGACCACCTACGCTATGATCTATCGCCATATCGTTATCATTCAAGATAATCAACAAATTATTAGGGTTGGCAGACGCATTATTTAACCCCTCGAAGGCGAGTCCTCCGGTCATAGCGCCATCCCCGATCACGGCGATCACATGGCGATCCAGTTCCTTCTTCAAGGCCGAGGCTACCGACATACCCATCGCCGCAGAGATTGAATTTGAGGCGTGCCCGGCGATAAAAGCGTCATACTCACTTTCCGCAGGATTAGGGAAGCCGCTAATTCCTTTAAACTTACGGAGCGTATGGAAAATATCTTTCCTTCCTGTAAGTATTTTATGTCCGTAAGCTTGATGCCCGACATCCCAGACAATACGGTCATAGGGGGTATTGAATACATAATGAAGGGCGACTGTCAGCTCTACCGTACCAAGGCTTGCACCTAGGTGACCGGGATTCTCAGACAAAACATCGATAATATATTGACGCAAATCGGCACATACCTGCTCCAACTTATCCTGTGACAAATGTCTCAGGTCTTCCGGAAAATGAATGCTATCCAATAGGTGTTCAACTTTGCTTTCAGCCATGTCTGCTAATTTTTCTGGCAAAAATACAGAATAAACGGCATATATAATAGTATTGTTCTGTCATTTCTTAGACAAGGGGGAAATCCATATTGATTTTAACAGCTAAATCCTATAAAATTTCACAGTTATGTTTTTTTCAAAACATAGTTATGAGTTGTGAATTTCATAACTATGAATTTTTCAAGTTATAATATAGTCATGAAATAACACCATTTGGAAATAAAAATAGCCCAACCACACCAAATTTGATCTCTTAAAAAGTACAATAAGTCTAATATTTCCAAACCATTACCTATACACCTAATAATCAACATACAATAAAATCGTATCTATCCAAGCTCCGATTAGTATCCATAGTATTTTGAATTTCTATTAATACTAATCGCTATTTCTATGAATAGTAAATCAGCCTACAATGGAGCCTATTTTCAAGAAATATACAATAAACAGAATGACTCCCGGCTGATTAATAATACGTTTAGCGGTAAAACATATACATAGATACGTTTTCAAGTAAAGATTCGTATTTGGTACAGTTGTCCAAATAAAAAAGAGCTGTGCTTCCCATTTTACCGAGAAGCTTAACAGCTCTTTCTTCTTACAAAACCTCTTAATTTTTTATTCCAAGGTAAAGCTACCGGTCAAGTGTCCCAACCGATGTAACAACACAACCTGATACTGGCCATTTGCTTCTCCCGCTAAAGAGAAAGAATAAGTTCCACCTGCCTCTGAAGAAACAACATCTTCATAGACTTTCACTCCTTTATCATTCATGACACATACGGTCAAGTTTGATAAAGCATCTTCAAAGCTCAAGGAAAGGATGTCTCCTTCGATTGATACAACTGGAGGACGGTTTGTGTTAACGGAACGATAATATTCATCATCCCAAATACCTTCGGTTGGAATATTATCTCCAAACAAAGGTTGTACTAATAACATTGCAAATAAAATTGCACAAAAGGTAAATCGGTTTACATTTCTCATAATAACATTGTGTATTAATTGTGCAACAAACATACAGCGATCCTTTCAAAAATACAGGCATATCTATTGCACAAAATATGCACAAATACAATTAAAACTCACGAATGAACCTATCAAACTTCTCAGACGACCCTGTATCTGAATGTATTTTCTCATAAAGACGTTTTCGAATCATAGAAACATTTGTCGGGGTTGTTACTATCAACATCGCAATAGTAACTGGAGGTACATTTGCTTTAACCAAACAACTTACTCTTAATTCTGTTGTAGTCAACTTTGGCGCTACTCCCATTAAACGATGGGTAAAATTATCGTATGCTTCGTCTATCGCTTTAAATAATTGACACCAATCCTCTTCTTTAGGCCTCCATTCATCTTTAATGTGGAAACGATAATAAATATCAGAAACACAAAACTTGTCTATCAAAAGCTGGCTCTCTGTTTTGACACATTCTAAGCGTTGAATTTCAGCTTCTAACTTCATCTTTTGAAGAGCCATAAGTTCCTTCTCTTTTTCACTATATGCAACAGAAGATTGTTGTAATAGCCTTTCTAAATCAGCTATTTTTTCCTCATTTTCATTTATACGGGCTTGGTCTTCTTCCCGCTTCTTTTTTAAAGCGACTAATCTATCTTGGTGCTCTTGCAAACGTATTTTCTTCTTTTTTAACTGTATATATGATACAACAATGACAACACACACTCCGATTAAACAACCTACAACAATCATACACATATATAAATTATTAACCTTTATACGTTCCAGTAAGATTGTTGCATGCAATAATTTAGCTTCTGACTGATGATAGTCATAGATATTTTCGACTCTTCGGATTGATTCTGTTTGCTTCACTAGGCTTATTGAATCTCTTAACATCTCATACCTCATTTGATTCTCGGCATATTTTTCCCACTGCTTTTGTCCTTTCTCTAACTGCGCTAAAAAATAATAAGCACCAGCTCGAGTCTGTAACCTAGAACTATGTATACAAATGTTCAAAAAGTGATATGCAGAATCTATCTGACTTGTTTTTTGATACAACTTGCCTAGCGCTAAACAAACTGATTCCAACATATTCTCTTTCAATGGATACTTTAATGTCTCATTAAGAAAATAATAACCTTTCGGATATTCTCCCTTTTCGATATACAAATTACCTAATTCTTTATATATCGAAAGCTTACTAGATCGACTTCCAAGAGTAAGCGCTTTTTCATAACACATAATAGCACTATCTTTTTTTGACAAAATAGTAAAAGCTCTTCCTATATCTCTCAAAGCAAAAGACTGACCAATAGAATCCCCTAAAGTCTCAAAGCAATTCAAAGCTTTTTTTTGATATGGAATAGCTTTTTCATATACTTCTTGATAAGTATACAGCATTCCTATACTATTATATATACGCCCAAGTAGCGCATAATCTTCTACTTCACTCTCTTCTTGCAATGCTTTTAAATAGAAGTCCTGCGCATGAAGAGCATCACCTAGGTCTTGGTTTATTCTCCCTCTATAATACCAAGCCTTCGCTTTTCTTCCCCAATCTTCGGTTTTATCAAAATATTGAGTAGAAATAGCGATCAACGAATCTGAAGTAGGTTTGACATAAGTCTTATTTTGAGCTTCTGTCAAAAGCAGGTAGTACATAGCACGATCCTTTTCTGAAAGATCATTTACATCTTGTATTGTTGATAGCAATGTTAAAACGCTATCGGGATGTTGGGACATTATCTTTTCCGCATGTTCATATAGACCTGAGTGATGGCTACATGACATTAGTCCAGTAATAAAGAACAGAAAAAAGACGTATAGATTGTTTTTCATACTCTGTAACATTTTTATTTTCCACAAATGTAAGTAAAATCTCTAATCCTAAAAGTCTTGATTTTTACTGAATTAGACACATACAAGGATTTACGGGTATTTGTATTCCTCCATCTGTTTTGAAAATCAAAACGGATCAAACACCCCGCAAATAAGAAGTAAGTTTAAACTCTTTTACCTTTTAAATACACACAGAAGCACTAGAATACGCAGGATTACTCTAGTATTAGGGCAACAAAGACAACACAAGAGAGTGAACCTTGCCATTGCTGGCAACTACCTGTTCACCCGAAGCCCAGTTCTCTCCTCCATTGAAATCTGATATTTTTCCTCCGGCCTGCAATAGAATCAAGGCACCAGCGGCTACGTCCCAAGGGCCTAAATAGGCTTCTATACGGGCATCAAAACGTCCTGCTGCCACATAACACAGTTCAGCGGCGGCAGATCCCATCAAACGGGTACCTCCCGCAAAACCATACAACCTATCAACCAAATGAGCGGCTACCGGACGATAAGCATCAGAGTTATAAGGGAAACCCAATGCGATAAATGCCTTATCCAATACTGATACATCCGATACATATATCTCATTCCCATCCAAGTAAGCCTTACCGCCTTTCACGGCATAGAAACACTCGTCCCTACACACCTCATAGACTACTCCTAACAATAACTCCTTCCGATTTCTTAAAGCGATACTCACGCAATAAGGTGCGATATCATGAATATAGTTTGAAGTACCGTCCAATGGATCAATTACCCAACAATATTCCTCATCGGTCAAACTTCCAGAGCCTTCCTCCGCGATAAAACCAGCCTCGGGTAGCAAAGTAGACAAAGCCTCTATGATCTGTCGTTCCGATTCTTTATCCACATAAGATACATAGTTATGAGCACTTTTTTCCTCCACTAAGTTCCGGTCAAACTTTCGGCGTTCTTCTTTTAAGAATGTCGCAGAAGCACGAGCTATTTCTCGAACCTCCTTACACAAATAGGCTAAATCTAATTCCATACCGTTCATTTTATTTTGGCAAATGTAATGATTTCCATTTATAGTAATCTCATTTTAGCGACAAATGAGACCACATAGAAACGTAAAAATAATACCTATTACGAATTTACCCTAAAACTCTGCCTTTAAGAAATATTATATTATCTTTGTGTTATGTTCAGCTAAAAAGATTGAGCTATGAAAACAATACATTATCTTTCAATCATCATCTTATCATTCAGCAGTCAAATACTTTTGGCACAGAATGATACTTTAGTCGGTGTATTGCGTGACATCAGCGATAAAATAATCAAACGCTATCCGGTCACGCTAGGCAGTCAGAATCCGATCACCGTGAAAACGAACAAACATGGCGTATTCACCATCCCGGGGGCTAACCTGAATGATACCTTGTTCGTCACTATTAAGAAAACAAGAAATATAGTCAAAGTCCCAGTCAACGGATACAATTATATAACCATTACTTTAGAGAATAGCACATTCAACGCAAAGCGTAGTTTTGAACCGGATGAGGCCCTGAAAGAAATTATGGAAAGGGAACGAAACAAAATAGTAAGCTCAAGCGTTATGAATAAAGAAGAGATACAGAAAACCGGATGCCGGGATCTCTATTGCCTGCTACGAAGGATGAGTGGCATAACATTCGCCGATGGTTCCGTACGCATCCGTGCGAGCGTTTCCCTAAACAGTCCTAGTGACCCGCTAGTAGTGGTAGACGGTATACCGATGGACCTATCTGTTCTAAACACGATTCCCGTCGAAGATGTCTCGGAATTAAAAGTATTGAAAGACGCCGGTGAATACGGGGTAAGAGGCGCAAACGGAGCGATCGTCATAAAAACAGGCAAATAAACAAATAAGAAAAAGAGAAACGTATCAACATGAGAGTATGGATTAAACGGATAGGAGTGATATGCCTAATACCGATCGCATTGGTATTGTTACTCTCTATATTACTATATATACCTCCTTTCCAAAACTTCGCGGTACGGAAAGCGACCGAATATGCGGGAAAAGCGACTGGTATGCAAATCGGGATCGAGCAGATTAGGCTATCTTTCCCGTTAGACCTTACGGTTAAGGGTGTCGAGGTCGTAAATCCTCCCGCCGATACCTTGTTGAGTTTACAGAGCTTGACGGTACGGGTTCGTGCCCTTCCTCTTTTGCGGAAGCAAGTATTGGTAGAGGCGATCGACCTCCGGAACGTAAAGGTTAACACCGGGACTATGATTGAAGGTATAGAAATCAAAGGATTCTTGGGAAAGCTTTACCTGCACACCGATCGTATAGACCTGTCCGAGGAGAAAGCTACATTTAATACCGTAGATTTATCCGATACCGCCATTACCCTTCTATTAAATGATTCAACCTCGAAAGAAGACACGACTTCCACACCTCTGAACTGGGTACTCAAGCTGGATAAAATCAGTTTGGACCGGGTAGCCTTCGCCCTACAAATGCCCTCGGATTCCTTACGCCTTACGGCTTTCGTTAATAAAGCCGGGCTAAATAACGGCCTCGTAGATCTTGGAGCGGAACAATATAAGGCGAGAAACTTTGACATAACGAATTCTACATTCGCTTATGACGGGAATTACGCGGCACCCGAGCAAGGACTCGATTTCTCCCATATTAGTTTAACGAACCTGAACACTTCTATCGATTCCATCTTATATCAAGGAAAAGAAATAAACGCCCACATCAAGGAATTCTTCGTGGAAGAACGTTCCGGCCTCAAGGTTTCGGCATTGGCAGGAAATGTCCGGAGTGACCATGAACAGATAGACGTACCGGATCTACTTCTCCAGACACCAAATTCCGAAGTGAGATTGACAGCGACTATCCCTTGGAGCTCCCTCGAGGACCACCCACAAGGGAGCATGAAAGCCCTGTTAAACGCCTCGTTGGGGAAAGAGGATTTATTGATAGCGGCAGGTTCTCTTCCGGAGGATTTCAAGAAAGCCTACCCGGACAAGCCTCTCGCTATTACGGCTGGCGTAGAAGGCAACCTCTCCAGTATACGTATCATACAAGGCGATATCATGCTGCCGGGAGCGTTTCAGATGAACGTCACGGGTAGCATGGAGTCCGTGACGGATAGCATCCGGCGAACCGGTGAGATTCAGTTAAACGCTCGATCCGGTAATCTGGACTTTTTGCTGGCGATGCTTCCCGCCTCCCAACGGGATCAATTTGCCATTCCGGCAGGAATTCAGTTGAAGGGGGAAGCTACAGTCGCAAATCAAGAATACCGCACCGAGCTTGTTCTTACCCAAGATAAAGGCAAAGTAGGTCTGACCGCCCGCTATAATCCGGTAAAACTGGCTTATGAGGCTAATTTACGGATAGACAGTCTGGAACCTACTCATTTCATGCCCAAAGACTCTCTATTTTGGCTGACCGCCTCTGTTAAAGCAGAAGGCCGGGGCACAGACCCTTTCTCTGAACGTACATGGGCCAAACTGGACGGTAAGATATCGGATATACGCTATGGCGCCTCATCGGTATCAGACGTATCCATCGATGGCTCTCTGGAAAAGAACTTACTGAAAGTGGATCTGCTTAGCAAATACCCGTTGGCGAAAATGGATGTCTCCTTAAACGCGACCCTCCACAAGCACGAGGTGAAAGCGATGTTGATAGCGGATGTAGAGAACATGGATTTACAGGGTATGCACTTAATGGCAAATCCCTTCGCCACCTCTTTCCAGCTCTTCGCCGAGGCAGAAAGTAATCTGGATGAAGATAACACGATCGACGTTACGTTAGGAAACTGGGAGGTCGTCACCCCGAAACAAAGTTTCAAGCCGAAAACGCTGACCTTGCATGCCCGGACGGATATCGATACCACCCGTGTGTCTTTCCACGCCGGGGATTTAGGGATCATCCTCACGGGTAATGATTGCATACACCACATCACGGATAAGTTGACTAAGGTATCGAACGATATCACCCTCCAATTGGAACGGGACTCGACAGTCAATCTGGAGATCCTTCGCCCGCTCCTCCCCGATATGTACCTCGAGGTACGGGCAGGACAGGACAATCCGATCTACAACTATCTCCAAACCTATTACGTAGATTTCAAGAGCATCGCCATGAACGCCTATACCTCACCGGAAACGGGTATACGCATGGATGCCTCCATTTACGATCTGGCACGGGATACGATGCAGATCGATACCATCCGGGCGGAGATGCACCAAGATTCGCTCGGACTACTCTATAGCGCCCAAGTGATCAAGAATAAATACAGGCAGCAACAACCTTTCAGCGCTGGGCTGGACGGGCAAATACGTTATGGCTTCGGCGACGCCCGCCTTTATTTCAAGGACGGGAAAGGCGAGACCGGCTTGTTGCTCGGAATCCGGGCCGATAAGATACAGAACGGGGTCAAGTTCCATCTCTTCCCCGATGACCCGATCATAGCGTTCTGCCCTTTCAAGCTGAATCCGGATAATTACGTCGTGGTACGCAGCATGAAGGATATCGAGGCGAACCTACGACTCAGCGGAGATAATAACGCCGCCCTCTGGATACACTCCCAAGCGGAAAGTGACGAGATGGAGGAAGTCCACGCCGAGTTGAACCAGATCGACCTTGGGGTTATCTCCAACGCATTCAGTTATATCCCGCCGATGAAAGGTATATTGAACGCCGATTTCCAGTACGCTCCTTCCGACTCGGCCTTCATGGTCGTGGCGGATATGAACATTGATGATCTGTATTATGAGAACGAGCGGGTCGGCGAACTCATGTTCAACGCTGTCTATCTACCTTTAGAGCAGGGGAACCATCAAGTGGATATGCACCTTTTCCGGGACCGGAAAGAGGTGAGTGCCATTACCGCCTTATACCAGATGGGCGAGACCGACCATATCAGCGGTAATATCGAGTTCATGCACTTCCCCTTGGATATCGCCAACCCGTTCATCCCGGATGATATGGCGAAAATGGGCGGAGACCTCGATGGTACGCTCGCTATCAGCGGACAAAGCGATAAACCCATGGCCGAGGGATATCTGATTCTCGATACCGCCTCCGTTTATGTAGGCGCCGCAGGTTCTACCTTCCGTTTCGACGATAAGAAGATAGAGATAAAGAACAACCGGATCTTGTTCAACCAATATGGTATTTACGCATACAACAAGAATCCGTTTATCATCAACGGAGAAGTGGATTTCAACGATTTATCCCGCATGACCGCCAATCTTAAACTAACGGCGAATAACTTGCAACTGCTGAACGTTAAGAAAAACGAGGAAAGCCTTGTCTACGGAAAGCTGTTCGTCAACCTGAATTCTACCGTACGCGGGCCGTTGGATGCCTTGACCATGCGAGGGGACTTGCAATTATTGGGCGGCACGAATATCACCTACGTGCTGAAAGACTCCCCGCTGACCGTGCAAGACCGTATGTCGGATATGGTAACCTTCACCTCTTTCACGGATACCTTACGTCGGCGCATGCCTCGTAAGCCCCCGTTGCCGATGGGAGGCATGGACATGTTGATGACGATCCACATCGATCCCGCCGTACAAGCGAACGTGGATTTAAGTCCCGACCAGTCCAACCATATCAATTTGGAGGGTGGCGGCGACCTTTCCTTCCAGTATACCCCGCAAGGCGATATGTTCTTGAACGGACGCTACACGCTGACGGGCGGAACCATCAAGTACTCCATCCCGGTCATCCCGCTGAAGGAGTTCAACGTACAGGAGGGTAGCTACGTGCAATGGACGGGCAACCCCATGGACCCGACCTTGAACCTTACGGCTACCGAGCGAGTCCGTACGTCCGTCACCCTAACCGGGCAATCATCGCCCCGCTTGGTAAATTTCGACGTAGGCATCGAACTGACCCAGCGACTGGAGAACCTAGGGTTGCAATTTACCCTCACCGCCCCGGAAGACATGGCGATGCAAGAGGAACTAACCTCGAAAGGTCCGGAGGAACGGGCGAAGCTGGCTGTCAGCATGCTCGTGACCGGTATGTACCTCGGCGGCGGTGGCGGTGGCGGCAAGGTGAACATGAATATGGGAGACGCCTTGAGCAGCTTCTTGCAAAGCGAGATCAACAACATCGCCGGAAGCGCCTTGAAGTCCGTGGATATCAGTTTCGGCATGGAGACGTACGACGATAATGGCGACGCCGGAGGCGGTACCCGTACCGACTACTCCTTCCGCTTCGCCAAGCGATTCTATAATGACCGTATCCGTGTGGTTCTAGGCGGCCGTATCTCTACCGGCGAGAACATTAACAACGGGCAGGCGCAGCCGTTCATCGACAACGTATCCGTCGAATACCGGCTGGACAGCAGCGGCTCCCGCTACGTCAAGCTCTTCCACGACAAGAACTACGAAAGCCTGCTGGAAGGCGAGATCACGGAGACCGGGGCCGGTATCGTGCTCCGCAAGAAAATGATGCACCTCAGGGAGTTATTCAACTTCAAGAAAACGAAAGTGAAACCCATAAATGATGAAAAGGAATGAAAAGCATTTTAATATATTTTAGGCGGGACGACTCCCTCGGGCGGGGGAGGATGTCTCCCTCGGGCAGGGGAGAGTGTCTCCCTCGGGCAGGGGAGGATGTCTCCCTCGGGCGAGGGAGAGCGTCTAACCCGAGCGGGGGATGGCACGTCGCCACCGGGAGCATCCTCCTATCCGTACTTCTTCTCTCCTCTTGCTCCACCACGAAGAACCTTCCCGAGGGAGCGGTCCTATATACCGGTATCAAGAAAATAGAGGTGAAGAACGAGGATAAGACCAAACCCGGCGAAGCCGCTTTGGAAGAAGTCGAGGCCGCCCTAGCCTATCCTCCCAACAACGCCTTGCTGGGAAGCTCCTCGATCCGGGTGCCTTTTCCTTTCGGCCTGTGGGTCTACAACGCTTTCGTGAACAAGAAAGGGAAGGTCGGCAAGTGGATCTTCAACAAACTAGCGTCGAAACCGGTGCTGATCACCACCGTGAACCCGGATGTCCGCGTCAAGGTAGCCCGGAATCTATTGAACGAGTACGGTTATTTCAACGGAGAGACCTCTTTCGAGATCATACCCGATCCCAAGAATCCCCGGAAGGCGAAGCTGGAATACAGTGTCACCATGAACGATCCGTATACGCTGGACAGCATCCAATACGTCCATATCCGTCACCGTGCCGACTCATTGATCGATGCCACGATCGGCGATCGTATCCTCCACAAAGGAGAGAATTTCAATGTCGTCCAGTTGCAAGCCGAGCGGGAACGCATCTCGTCCTTGCTCCGTAACAACGGCTATTACTATTTCCGTCCCGATTTCATCACCTATCAAGCGGATACCTTGTTGAACCCGGGGAAAGTGGCCTTACGGGTGACCCCGAAGGAAAGCCTGCCCCCCTCGGCCCTCCGCCCTTGGAAGCTCGGGGATATATCCGTCTGGCTAAACGGCTACCAGAATGAGACTCCCACGGACTCGATCCGCTATAAGGACCTTACGATCCATTATGAGGGCAAGCTAAGGGTTCGCCCCTCGGTCATTTACAACCGTTTATATTTCAAGCCGGGGGAACTTTATAACCAGCGGGCGCAGGAACGGACGCAAACGGCCCTGTCCCGCTTGGGTATCTTCCGTTATGCCGAGTTGCAATATTCCCCCCGTGATACCATGCGCCGCCAAGATACGCTGGATCTGCGGATCAATACGGTCTACGATCTTCCATTGGACGGCGAGCTCGAGTTGAACGTTACCGCCAAGAGTAACGACCAAGTGGGTCCGGGCGCCATTTTCAGCGTGACCAAACGGAATGTCTTCGGAGGGGGCGAGACCTTCGGCGTGAAACTCCGCGGCTCTTACGAATGGCAGACCGGCAACAAGCTGGATGGTAGCAACTCCAAGATCAACAGTTATGAGTTAGGCTTGACTACCACGCTGACTTTCCCACGGGTATTGTTCCCTACATTCAGCAAACGGGACATGAATTTCCCGGCCAGCACCACCTTCCGCCTCTATGCGGACCAGATGAACCGGGCCCGTTTCTTCAAGTTGCTGGCATTCGGTGGTGACGCCTCGTATGAGTTCCAGCCTACCGCCACGTCTCATCATTCCATCACCCCTTTCAAGCTGACGTTCAACTTGCTCCAGCATACCACGCATGAGTTCGACAGCATTACCAACGTGAACAAGGCCCTAAAGAAGAGTTTGCAAAATCAATTCATCCCGGCCATGAACTATACCTATACCTATGATGATTCCCCGATTACCAGTCGCCGGAACCATCTTTGGTGGCAGGCATCCGTTACCCAAGCGGGCCTTGTCTTGGATGGGATTTATGCGTTAGCCGGGAAGAAATTCAATAAAGAGGATAAGGAATTACTCGGCAACCCCTTCGCCCAATTCATCAAGGGAACCGCCGAGATACGTTATAATTACGCCCTCGGGCATAAGCAATATCTCGTAGGCCGATTAATGGCCGGCGCTATTTATAGCTACGGCAACGCCCGTACCTCCCCTTATAACGAGCAATTCTACATCGGCGGAGCGAATAGCATCCGTGCCTTTACGATCCGCAGCATCGGTCCCGGACGCTACTACCAGAACAGCGACAACAATAAATACGCTTACATCGACCGTACGGGTGATCTTAAATTCGAGGCCAACCTCGAATACCGCTTCCCGATCCTTGGCGACCTCCACGGGGCTACCTTCCTCGACAGCGGCAACATCTGGTTGATCCGAAACGATCCGGATCGTCCCGGCGGACAACTGAAATGGGGTAGCTTCCTCAAGGATCTAGCCTTGGGAACCGGCTTCGGCCTGCGTTACGACCTCACCTTTATCGTCATCCGTTTCGACGTGGGTATCGGTCTGCACCTCCCTTACGATACCGGAAAGAAAGGCTATTACAATATCCCAAAATTCAAGGACGGCATGGGTTACCATTTCGCTATCGGATACCCCTTCTAGCTGTTCCATTCCTAGGATTCTGTGGTCTTATCCAAGGTATTTCATTTTCAATAGGTCAACCCTAATTGGAAATGAGATACTTTTGCGCTCTCATTTTAATAACAAACAGATTAATTAACGAACAGAATCATGAAGAAGATTTTTTACTTAATGTTGGTAGCCCTTACTGTGGGTATGTTCACCGCTTGCGACGACGATGATGAGAATACCCCTCAAATCAACAACCCGGAACCCAAGGAACAATGGGGCAAGACGCTTCGAGGCGACAATCAAACCCTACTGGCCTTTCCTGATATCTATGCCGATTATTGGGAATACACCTATTCTTACAAAGATAATCCAAACATCGGCCTTCGTTTGACTGGAAAGTTCCCGAAGTCACGCTTCTTCAACTTCACGGTTTATAACGACGAGACCCAAATAGACGTATCCAGCATTGAAGACGTAAATATCCAACCCGACGACAGCTCCATCAACCCTTATGTAAAGGAAACAGATGACTACGGAGCAAATGGCTATACGATTTACATCATTCCCGCTAACACCCCCGCCAGCGCACGTGCCTCGATGAAGAACGTATGTGAGTTCCCGGAAGATGTCAATATGGTCTCCATTTTCATGCGTCTTTACTTGGCGAAACAATATAGCGGCGATGAGTATGGCGGCGTGGACATGCCTGCTATCCAAGCTTTCGATGTGACTACAGGTGAGGAAGTAGATTTCCCGAAGCGTGAGGTCTGCAACATCCACGAATCGTTGAACTTGCCGCCGATGGATTTCTCCGCCGACCTGCCGCAACTCCCGTTCATGCGTGCCCCGCTGAGCCTAATGTACCCGAACAGCCCGGCAGAATACCTATTCGCCCGCATCAAACTGAACGAAGGGGAGGTAGCAACTTTCCGTTTCATCCCTCCTACGGCTCCTAAAAGCGTAAGCGAATACGCCACCGCCGATGTACGATACTGGTCCATATGCCTCGGGTCAGCCGAGACCTACTCGTATGCCTCTATTTACGACAAAGAAATGCCTAAAGTGGACAAGGAAGGTTTCGTAACCTTTATCATAGCGGACGCCAACTCCGCCAAACTGCCCGATCTCCAAGCGAAGGCGGAAGCCAACGACGGTACATATATACTGACTTGGAACCGTAAGGAGCAAGGAGATGGAATCCTTGCCTTATACCGCAACATGGTGATCAATGAGAATTATCCACATTCCATGCGCAAGCTGATGGAGTCCGTTCCTCTAGCGGCCGCCGGCGGCGATATGAGCGGTTTCAACCCGATGAAGATGATCGCCATGCTCGCTATGGGCAACTGGGGACCGCAAGGCTATAAATTCAGCGAGGACGATTTCTTGAGCGATAGCTTCAATTACGCCAATATCCGAAGAATGAAATAAACCAATAGACATATCGTATTTTCAAGTCCCCTCGTATCCGGTCTGAACCGGGACAAGGGGACTTCCTTTTCACACTCTTATCATAAACCATGGAATTTAGATTCCTTATAGACGGGCGGTAATATAATCAATGATCTGCAGACAAAGGTTTGTGGTCTGCTCGTTCACGTCCAGTTCCGGATTCAGCTCTACCAAATCCATCGACTTAACCAGATTCGTAGACAACATATGATCCACGAAGTTATTAAACTCATCCGGCATCAGTCCCTCACACACACGGGTTCCCGTGCCCGGAGCGAAACGGGGGTCTATGCTATCCACGTCTATGCTGAAATGCACGTTGCGGATCTTCCGTTCCTTCAATTTCCGCTTGATATCCTCAGCTACGAAGCCGATGCCTTTCAGATGGATCGTCTCCATCGTATAGACACTCAGCTTCTCCCGTTCGATCAAATCCCACTCGCCCTCATCCAGACTGCGGGTCCCGACCAAGAATACGTTCTGAGGATTCACCTTATTCCCGGGAGCGTAGATATTCACCAGTTCCTCGCTTCCCATCCCCATCAACGCACTCAGAGGCATCCCGTGGATATTACCACTGGGTGACGTCTCGCTGGTATTGATATCCCCATGAGCGTCCAGCCAGATAATGCCGAAATCATCATAACATTTGCCCACGCCCGAGGCACTTCCCAAGCCCAGCGAATGATCCCCGCCAATCACCAAGGGGAACGCTCCTCCACGCAATGTATCATAAACCAACTCCGCCAGATTCGTATTCACCTCCACGATCGCATCCAGATATTTCATGCTGTTACCCCGTACGAACTTATCCGCCTCGCTAACAGGGGGTACATACAAATTACCCAAATCAAAGGCTTTATGCCCGTTCTTCCGGATCACTCCCATCAATCCCCGTTCCCGGAGGTGATTCGGGGCACGCTCTACGCCCTCCCGATCACATCCCAAGTTCAAGGGAACGCCTATTACATTTATTTTCATACCTTAGAATTTAGCGAATGTATCTCGTATGATACCAATAGCTTCCATCATTTGCTCCTCAGTAATCACCAAAGGAGGCGTGAAGCGGATGATATGATCGTGGGTAGGCTTGGCTATCAAGCCGTTTTCCTTCAACGCCAAACAGATGTCCCATGCCGTCTTCCCATCTTTAGGTTCCGTCACGACAGCGTTCAGCAAGCCTTTACCCCGTACTTTCTTAATCATCGGATTATCGATCTTCTCGATCTCGCTACGGAACAATTCACCCATCTTGAAAGCGTTCTCCGAGAGACGCTCATCGCGTACCACCTCCAAGGCGGCGATAGCTACCTTCGCCGCCAAAGGATTGCCCCCGTAGGTAGAACCGTGCTCTCCCGGAGCGATCGTTAGCATGATCTCATCATCCGCCAATACCGCCGAGACCGGACTGACCCCACCCGACAAGGCCTTTCCCAAGATCAAGATATCCGGGCGAATCCCCTCGTAATCGCAAGCCAATAGCTTACCGGTACGACCGATACCTGTCTGTATCTCATCCGCGATAAACAACACATTATGCTGATGGCAAAGATCATAGCAAGCCCGCAGATAACCATCGTCGGGCACCACGACCCCGGCCTCACCTTGGATCGGTTCCACCAAGAAGCCTACTACATCGGAATCTTTCAAGGCCTCGGCCAACGCATCCACCTTATTATAGGGTATCTTTATAAATCCGGGCGTATAAGGGCCGAAATCGGCGTAGGAACTAGGATCGGTGCTCATGGAGATAATCGTAATCGTACGTCCGTGGAAATTCTCGCTACAAACCACGATCTTCGCACGCTCCGGAGCGCCCCCTTTCCGACGGTATCCCCAACGGCGGCAAAGCTTCAAGGCCGTCTCTACCGCCTCGGCCCCCGTATTCATCGGCAAGAGCTTATCATATCCGAAAAACTTACAGGTAAATTCCATGTACTCACCCAGTATATCCGCATGAAAAGCACGGGATACGAGCGTAAGCTTCTCCGCCTGCTCCATCAGGGCCTTCACGATCTTAGGATGGCAATGTCCTTGGCTCAAGGCAGAATAGCCAGACAAGAAATCAAAATAACGTTTTCCTTCCACGTCCCACACGAACACGCCTTCGCCTCTTCTGAGAACGACCGGCAGAGGATGGTAGTTGTGGGCACCATACTTCTCCTCTCTGGTAATGTAATCTTCCGGTTTCATACTATAATTGAGTTTAAATGACTAGCATATTGTAAGCGTTTGCATCGGGATAGCTCAAAGATAAGCATTTGCGGCTAACCAATTGATTACGGGTATGTATGTTAAGAAACATATTCACAAAAAAGAAGGGATGCCCCGCTCTCCCCAAGGAGAAACAAGGGCATCCCTCTCACGTCAAACAAACAACGCTTAGTTCCGTATCCGTACCTTATAGGTCTGGTCGGCTATCCGGACAAGATAGACTCCCGAGGGAAGAGCGCGTCTTGTCTCGCCGGGAACGACCGCGAACCGGGCACGACGAGCACCCGACAGGCCGACAACCCATGCCTCAGCCGGACGATCCGCACGGATATGGAGGGCGTTGGCAGAGGTCCAAACCGCTATGCCTCCCTCTACCGAGGCATTCGATGTCGGGGTATCCGGGGTGTCGGGTGTGTCAGGATAATCGGGATCCACCGGCCCAGATTTGGGCGTATAGCTTACCACGAACGGGCTGAAGCTGGCAACGGAGATCTCCATATAATCATCCTCTAATGTCAAATTGTTATTACCCTCGGAATACACGTCTACCACGCCGTCCGAGCGGAGGTGGATAATCACGATATCATGTTGGGTTTTATTTACGCCTTCCGGATACGGGATACGTACCGTCACGATATCGGAGGGCTGCACGGGAGTTACGGCGGTAGTGGTGGATGCGTCGGTAGCGGAAATCGTGGTCGTCACCTTAACCAAGGTCACTTCCATCACGATCTTCGGGGCATCAGGAGCGATACCCGCATCTTGGGCGGCAGCTTTCGCTTTCTCTTCAATCTCAGCCTTTTTCGCTGGGTCTTCTATATCTTCCTTCACCAAGCGGAGGCTGGAGAGTTCCGTATCCGATGGCAGGGATACGGCATCGGGGATGATCACGATCGAGTTATCATCCGTTGGAACATTCGTTCCCTCCTGCCCTTCCTTTTCCTTGGGAACGGCCGGCGTACCGATCGTAGCGATCTCTTCCGGAGTCACGGAAGATTCCTGCGTAAAGGCAGCGGTTATCGTCAAGTCGTCGGTACCGGAGACGGTAATATTCCCAGATGCTAGCGGGTCATCATTCACTTTGTAACTCACGAATTCGTACTTTGGCAAGGCCGTATGTGCCAAGCTCAACTCAGTACCAACGGGTACGGCATCGCCGGATTTCACGCTCACTTCCTTACCCTCTTTTGTATAAGAAACGGAGATCGTACCGCCTTCCGGCTGCAGGATCTTGACGTAATATTCCGACTCGGGAAGTACCGTGAAGTTTACCTCATACGTACGCTTGGTCTGTCCATCCTCGGCGGTAACGACCAAGGTAGCCTTGGCCGATCCACTCTCGAGCGATACGGTAGCCGTGAACGATCCTGTCGGTTCTACGGAAACAGGCGATCCATTCACGAGCAGCTCAGCCTTCGCATCGACCAGCTGGCCGGATAAGGTGAGGGTAGCCGATTTCTGGGTGGAATTTGGGAGCAGCACCTCATATTTCATCGTAGAGGCAAGAAAACCGGGAAGCGGGGTAACCTCCCCACTTCCTTCCTTATACGATAGGGAACTCAAACGGGCTTCCGAGGACAGAGCCACGAGGATAGGCTCAAATTTCACCTCAGCCTCCACCGTATAGGCCGGCATCAAGAAGTAGGTCGTACCATCTTTCTCTTTCTGCAACGGAACAGTATTGGTTTTATCCCCGACCTTCCCGGATACCTTCAAGGAGCCGAACACCATTTGGTAGCCTTTGTTGGGGGTGGCGGCAATCGTCACCTTCGTACCGGAGGCGACCTCGCCGCCGGAAACAATCGAACTACCCGGAGCATCGGCGGTACTCAAGGTAAGCGTACCGTTCGCCGGGTTGGCGAAGGTGACGGTGGACTGGATCTTCTCGTACTCCACCTCTACCGTGACCGGGAAGTCCGGCATGGTGAAGGTGTAGAGGTAGGCGATACCGCTACTGGCATCGGGCTTAAACGTAGCCGGTACCGTTTCGGAGGGCGTACCCGTGCGGTAAACCTTCGGGTAACCGGAAGCCATTCGGTAGCCGTCGGCGGGGGTGACGGTAATCGTCACCTCGGTGCCGGAATGCAAGGTCGTAGGGGATGTGAGGGTCTCACCGTCCGCCGAGATCGATAAGGAGGCAGATCCTTCCGCGGGAGCCTCGAAAGTCAACATGAAAGGAAGAGCGGGGTAGTCGGGACGAGCCTTCGTCTCGATCCCTTCCTGCGCCCGGGCGGTCATCGAGAAGACCGCCAGCAGGCATACGAGCCATAAACTAGTATATTGTTTCATATCAAAGCGCTATTTTATAAGTGATGTTATTGATTCGAACCATGTAAATACCGGAAGGCAAAGCCAAGCGGGTATCGCCGGGGGCGATAGAGGCGGCGTAGACGGTACGTCCGTCGGAGCGTACCACGGTAAGCGCGGCGGCCTCCCCGGAATAGACATGCAGCGCACCGTCGGCGGCCCAGATACGGACAGCGGCGGTAGCGGTAGCGATCTCGTTGGCGGTCACCACGGAGCCATCGCACACACCCACGCTACGAACCAGCGAGCGGGTGACGGCATTGGCGGTGATGTATGCCTCGAAAGGCTTCAGCACATAATCCGCCTCCTGAAGGTCGAAGCGGGTACCCTCGGCATTGAGCACGTAGATACCACGGAGCGTAAGGTTGGCGAGATTCGGGTTCGTCCGGAAGAGGAACACGCCGTTCTCGAGGGCATCGCCGGAAGCGACCGTAGCCGTAGCCGGTATCTCGATCGGCGCGTCGGAGGCTGTTTGGCTAAAGGTTACCCGAGTCAAGGCTGCGTCGGCGGCCAACAGATAGGGGCTACCGGCGGTGAGATCGACCCTTTTCCCGTAAAGGACAGAGACCTCTTCCCAACCTTGGGCAACGGCCTCCTTAGCGGTGTAGCCGGTGGCGGCATAAAGGATTAGCCCACTACCATATTCCGCAGAGGCTGTCAATTCGATAGGGCTACCGAAGGTCGTCCATTTGTTATTCAGCGAACGGTTGGTTTTGAAAGTCTTGGACACCTTCAGCGCATTCGTTGTCACGACCTGCGCACCCTCCTCCAATGTCAACTCAAAGACGGACGCATTCTCGCTATCGACGGTAAGCACGCCATCGGATTTAACGATGACACTCTGTGACAGGCCGGCCTCGGAGAGATTCTGATTGCCGGAGATCTCGACCTCTTTCCAATCACTCACCTCCGTAAAGGTCGTTACCCTACCATCCGCCTCGGGAGCAGGGAAGCGATCGATTGCCGTGCCTTCGCTATCGAGGCCTTTCTGCGGGATAAACGTACTAGCTTTCATCTCCCAGAGCTTATACTCCTCGCCCGCCGTAACGGTAGTGGCTAAGGTCTTGTTGTAGCGTTTTACTTCGATGGGCTGGGATGAGCGAGGCAGAAACCTTATCGTAGCGCCAGCATCTCCCGCCTCATCCGTGAACAGACATTCCATCCAAGCATTGGTAAGGGTACCGGTGTTATGGATAGCGGTGTGGGCACAATGGAAAGTGGTATAGCCATTTACCGGATCAAGCACGCTGAAGGTGCCAGAGTTATCGAGGCAGTAATGCATATCGGACGAGCTGCTGTTTTCAATGCGGAAGCTGCTGCCCGACAGCCTCAAGGTGCCTTTATTGATCAAGGTAGAGGCACCGGACGAGCCGAGGATCGAACCGGTCTGCGCAATTGTCAGATCACAACCTTCGTTGACGGTCAAGGCAGCACCGTCGGTCGGGCGTATCGTTACGTAATTCAACGTCAGCGTCGGGTTGCCGGTAGCGGTGGCGACGATGAGCTTGTTGGCGGAAGGGCCTGGGGGTGACGATATTTTGCCGTTGAAACGGGTCTCCGTTCCGGCTCCCTTTTTATAACTCCATTTGTTGTTGGAGTAGAAGAGCATGAAGGTCATCGTATCGCTAGAAGACAAGGGCAGTGACAACAAGGACCTCAGATAGGAGGCAGACGACAAGCCGGACTGGCCGGGGATAATAGTACTCGCGTAAGCTGTAGGCAGACCGTCAGCGCCATAGCCGGCAATAGCTTTCAGTTGCGGGAGCAGGCCGTTCTCGGCGGTACCGATGGCGGTGAAGGCTTGTGTATTTTCGGGGCCTGCCCAAGCGGCGATCTCGGCGGCGACATCATCGAGGTAAGTGTCGGCACCGTTTGCCTTATCGCTACCTATGTTATCGGTAGGGACTGGCGTATTATCTCCTATCGTCAGTTGGATCATGGTGCTGGCGTAGTTGTCGAGAAGGGTAACTTTATTAGTAGGTGAATCAGATCCGAGAATCCGACCGGCCTGTTTATCCGACGTATTTCCTAAGGCTTTCACGCCGGCGGTAGTTAAGGCGAGGCAATTCTTTATCATTATATTAATGTTTCCAGCAAAAGCTTGCCCCACAATACCACCTGCGGCAGCTATCCGGCTGTCGCTGTTTGATCCTGCAGAAACAGCGCCTGTGGCAAAACAAGATTCAATCGTCGTTTTCTCAGATAGTCCGGCAATGCCGCCGGAATAAGCATTAGCAGCGGAAGATTTAGCGATTATCCACCCTGTCGAATAGCAGTGCGATATGCTACAATTACCGCTACTATAGGCTCCGATACCGCCCGCATACGCGGCATCGCTAGA
Source organism: Parabacteroides sp. AF27-14 (assembly GCF_003635425.1). Taxonomy (NCBI): domain Bacteria; kingdom Pseudomonadati; phylum Bacteroidota; class Bacteroidia; order Bacteroidales; family Tannerellaceae; genus Parabacteroides; species Parabacteroides sp. AF27-14. The sequence continues at coordinate 83,430 of NZ_QTLZ01000003.1, read as the reverse complement.
ACCAGAACCGGTAGCAGTAACACGGATATCCTCCGTATTGAAGCAGGAAACGATAGAAGAGCCATTATTAGTCGCTACGATTCCACCACCACGACCCATCTTTCCGGTCATAGTGACAGCTCCCCTGTTTGAACAAGCGCTAATCACCGAACCTTCAGAGTAACCGGCAATTCCACCGAGAGACCCAGAATTGCCGGTCACAGAAAAACTAACCTTGCATTGATTATGGCAATTGATGATTTTTCCATTCTTTACATAACCTGCCACGCAGCCAAGATAGTAAGCGGTATCTTGAGCATTAGCAATAGTTGTCAAATTAATATTGTCAGATCCTGCCATCGTCAGATTCCGCACGGTCGCTCCATACAGATAACCGAAAAGGCCGATATAGTAAAACGAGGCCGAGGAGATCGTCATTCCGGTAATCGTATGGCCGCCACCATCGAAGGTGCCTTGAAAGTAGTAACGTGCATCGAAGCCTTTATAAGTCCCTATCGGTATCCAATTAGCCTCGAAGCCGCTCGCCACGCCTTGGGCAGGTTTCGCCAGCGAGATATCGTCCGCAAGCGTAACCGTACAGTCCTTGAAGCCCTCGGAGGCGGGATAGGAATCGGTATAGGTTTTATCGGCATCGGCGATTGTCTTCCCGTTATTCGTCACCCAAGCGATCCACGCGAGGCCGCAGGCGGTCTTGACGGTGTAGGTAGTGCCGGAGACGGCGACATCGGTGCCAGTCGGGCCGACATTGGCTAATTTGGCGTACTCGGGCCAGTCGGCGGGGAGAGTCGTCATGCCTGAGAAGGAGACTAATTTATCTTCCGTTGCCGTAAAGACGGTTGTTCCTTTCGAATCCATCAGTTGTTCGTTGCCCAGCCAAAGGGTGTAGCCGGTGTTCTTTGTGACGTTGATGGCGAAACCCTTCTTTTTACCGTCGGTGGTGAATTGGATAACGGGATCGAACGATTGGCCGCTGGCGTCTTTCACCTCGAGCGTCTGGCCACTCGTTGGGGCGGTGGCGAACTGCCATTGGAGGAAGGGGGATTTCACTCTAGAGCTTCCATAAATTGCGTCTCCACCTTTATCTTCCGAAGAAACCGTTACTTTCGCGTCTTCGGTAGCCGAGAAAGCACCCCAATTGTCTAGAAACACAGCAACAGCTTCCGCCGTGACAGTTATCTTGCCTTTGATGGTGGTATTTATAGCAGAACTAGTAGAGTACAGATATATTCCATATGATCCAGTTCCTTCCGCGGCGATATTCAATCCGGCGGTGCCACCATCCAGAAGCAGGATGCATCCTTGGTAGTTATTAATCACATCCTTTTTCGCTTTCAGGTTACTGGCAGAGTTGCCTGTCGCTTGGATACAGAACGGTTTACTGCCCTCCAGATAAAATAATGAGCCGTCGGCAGTAGTGGAGGTCAGGTTTAGCCCATCCAATTTTAGGATCGGGTAGCTGTCAAGATTATTCGCGTCGGCTATCGCTTTCTCGCTTTTGATATTGATCGCGCCCTGCTGCCAGTTTGCGTTCGTGCCCGTCAGCGTACCGGAGAACTCGGTGTCGGTGCCATTAGTCCCGATCTTGTAAAACCAAGCGTAATCGGTCGAGCCGGCGGTTTTCGGTTTATAGGTGAGGGTTAGTTTATCAGTAATACTAGTACTAGCCACGTCAAGCGGCTGTGGCTGCGCTTGCGCTCCTGCCATTGCCGGCCCCCATAGGGCCAGCGTCAGGATACAGAACATCCGCACGGCGGCCCGGAGGGAGAGCCGCGCGGATATCTTTCTAGAAAGATAAAATTCGTTCATATGGATTCGATTTTAAGTGTTTGACAATTTGCTAGGCTCAGATCTCGTCCGGGCTCTCGCTATCGCCGCCGGGGTTCTCGGGGTCGGGCGCAGGGTCGGGTGTGGGATAAGGCTTGTCGTCGGACTTGGAGGGGCTGGTGGGGCCTCCCTTGGCGGCGATGAGGTTCTTATACTTGCGGAAGATCTGGTTCACGGTGTCGATGAAGGCGTTGATGGCCTCGGTAGGCTCAAGTACGGCGTAGGCGTTGACACGCTGGATGATGAGGTCGAGGGTCTCGTCGGTCGCCTTGCGGGCCTTGGTGGTATCGGTCTTCACACGGGCGGAGTACTCGTCGGTGCGGGTGATGTCGAGAGCCTTGTAGGCATCGTTCAAGGTTTTCAACTGGGCCACGTAGGTGTCGAGGTGGAGGGTCTTGAGGGCTTCCGATACGTCAGCCTTGGCGAGGTCGAGCAGCAGGCCGTCGATCAGGGCGGTCTCCTCGGCGTAGGCCTTGGCGTAGATCTTGTCGTAGGCCCGCAGCACGCTGTCTACCAGCAGGGCGGGGGTACGCAGGGTCTCGTCGGGGCATACCTTATAGGAGCCGTTCATGGAGTAGATGAACTGGAGGGTCTTGTCACGCTCCTTGTCTTTCGCCTCCAGCTGGGCGGTGGAGGCGCTCTTGGTGACGCGGTTCACGCACTCCGCCTCCCGGTCGATGCATTCCTTGTAACCCGGGGCGAGGGCCTCCAGATGGAGGGCGGCCACGGTCGTATCCAAGATACGGGCGTAGATCTCGTTGTTCATGTTCATGTGGCCGGCGTTGGTCAACGCGGTCTTCGATACCGATCCGATTTGTTTCGCTAAACTCATACTGTTTGTTGTTTTTTCGTTAATACTTTCCTCTTGTCCGCAGACGTAAGGTTTCCTACAAATGCAGGATAATCCCTTTGATAATCATATATTTTTCTATCAAACAATGCCTACGGGTGTCGAAATCTCTCCCGAGACATCGGAAAGGACCGCTATGGTCGTAAGGATCGCTCCGGACGCCTCGGGAGAGGCCACTACGACCATAGGGATCACTCCAGAGGCTTCGGGAGGGGCCGTTACGGTCGTGGGGATCGTTCCGGAGGCCTCGAGAGGGATGGCTACGGTCGTAGGGATCGTTTCCGAGGTATTTCGCTAGTCCGTCGCTTTCGTAAACCGGATCGGCCAGTCCAACGGCTTGGTGGTGTAGACCGGGAAGATCCATTGCTCATGGTTGGTGGCTTTGTTGCGGCCGAACCAACTGTCTCCCTCGTTCAAGTCGTTCTCTTGGTCCACCCCGAAGCGGTACGGCGGGTTCTCGCTCTTCAATTTATACTCCTTGCTTCCCCAATAGGCCGGGAATTGCTCGTCGATGGAGTAAGGAAGCGTCATGTCGGTACCGGGCGAGGTGGCGATCACGTAGTATAGGTCATCGCTCTTCCCCTTGCGGGCGATGCCCACGCCGGAGACCGGTTCCTTATGGCTGTCGTCGGGCGAGAACTTCAAGCAAACGTAATGGTTATCGATCGCGTCCCACATCATTCCCGATTCGGCGTCCTGCCCCCGCGGTTCGAAGCCGTGCTTGCGGGCGTCGTCCTCCTTCATGAAGCGCATGTGGTAGATGGGGCGGCACTCGTCCTTGAAGTCGAGGGCTACCCACCAGAGCTGGTCGGCGTTATCCCCCACGTCGAGGTACTCGTGGGCCGAGGTATCGAGCATCTTGCCGATCCGCGAGTCGTTCGGTCCCTTGGTATTCAGCACCAGCGGGCTGTAGATGCGCTCCTTGCCGTCCGGCCCGGTGAAGACACGTTGTCCGGCGGGATCCCCGTGATTGTCCTTCCCGGTACGCATCATGAAGTCGGCCAGGATCAGCTGCGGTTTCTTGGCCAGCTTCGAACGCGCCTCCACGTAGGGGTCCAGATATTTCTTCAGCGCGTCTTGCCGCGCGTAGTTCTTCGTCAGGTAATACAGGGGGACCAGGAAGCAACGGGTGGTATCGCCCCTCGGGCCGTAGCTTACGAGGTGGAGGTTGCTGTTCTCGTCGGCGATGGACTTGTCCCAGCTCTCGAAGTCCACGGAGGCGTTGCCGCCGGTGATGATCATGATGCTCTCCTCGGACATATGCTCGTTCAGCTCCGACTTCGTATAGCCGCCCCCGGCGCCGATCTTGCCGCCGTGGGTACCCATCACGCGGTAGTAGGTCTGGAGCCAGTTCTCGTTCTCTCCCGCCGGCGACGACGACTTGGCGGAAAGCTCCGCCTCGGCGGCGAACACCGTCTCGTCGTAATAGAGGTTCTCCTTCCGGCTGTAGATATAGGTATAGCTCCCGCCGAAGACACCGCCCACCAGCACGTGGGTGCCGTAGGTGTCGTATAGATCGTAGATGCCCTTCTGTGTGTTGCCGTATCGCTTGTAGAGGTCGCTATTGGTTTCGTTCAGCAAGCGCGAGGCGGTCGTGGTGAGGAACGGCAGGAAGACGTCGGGATCGCTGGCAGAGGTATAGATGGCGGTGGCCATATGCAGCTCCACCATCGGCTTGACATGCACGTCCACGTGATACTCGAAGCGGTTGGACGAGGTCTGGTTATGCTGGAACCGCTGGTCGAAGGAGCCGGAGAAGAGTTTCGACCTCGTAGGCGTAGGAGCGCCTTGGTTCGTGAAGCCGAGGCTGCTCACCGAGATGCCGAGCTCCTGCCACATGTTGTCCACCATCTCCTCGTAGTCCACGCCGGAGCGTTCCCGTCCCCACGACTCGGCGTGGGGGGTCTTCACGAAAGCCTCCGTGCCGTACATCAGGTCGAAATCTAGGAAAGGCTCGCTAGGGGCGGCGAAGATATCGCCCGCCGTGTTCACCGTCTTGCCCACGTTGTGCATATAGCTCGGGGCGTTATCCGACGCTGAGCTTTCCAGCTTGGGTTGCGACACGAGGAAGAGCGTGTCCGTCGCCGCCTCCCCCGACTTGCTGGCGATCCCCCGCAGGGCGATCTTCTCGAGGAAAGGCTTACGCTCCACCTCCTTCTTGAGGTTGAGCACGAGGAAGCGGCTCTCGGCCCCCTGCCTCATCTCCCAATCGAAATACTTGCCGCTGAACTCGAAGTCGCGGATACGATCATCGTGCACCGGGATGGCGATCTCGCCCTCCCACGGATGGATGATGAACAGCCGGTTGCCGTCCGACTCGTCGGAGAGGTTGAACTCCGCCACACGCTGGGGGACGTACACTTCCGTGTCGTCGTCGGAACATCCCGTGAGGAAGGCCGACACCACCAGCGTCAAAATACCGAAAAATAAAGATTCTCTTCTCATACTGATTCTTCTTAGATAAAGGTGTATACTCTATATTATAATGTAGGGAGTTCGCCTCCCCATGACCCTATTCGATCGCCCGTACCCATTCGTCCATGCCCTTGGCGGCCTCCGGCGGCATCTTCTGTTTCAGCCGGTAGCGGGTGGTGTGCAAGCTTCCGATGGAGATAGACATCTTGTCGGCGATCTCCCGGTTGCTCAGGTTCATCTTGATCAGCATGCAAAGCGTTTCCTCCGCCGGCGTGATCCCCGGCACCCGCTCCCTAAGCGTCGGCAGGAAACCCGGATACGATGCCCGGAACGATCGGTGGAACGATCCGTTCCCTTTTCGCTCCGGATCGGCGGGAAGGCACGAGGCCAGCAGGTGCTCCTTCCGTATCGGGCACTCGGCGGCGTGACGCTCCAAGTGTTCCGACAGTACGTCGAACCGCTCGTCGATCCGCCGGCGCAGATGCTTCCATGCGAACACCCAGCAGCCCCCGCAGAGGAGGAGCGCCAGCATCCCGCACATCATCAAAATCCGTAAGTATGACCCTTCCATTACTACTTCGTTTTTGTTTCTCAAAGGAAACCATTCCTATCCTTATACGACGAATTCTTTTTTGAGCAATCCGCTCAACAAGTCCTCAACAACGGCCTTATCCGCACGAAATGCGATCATCAATTTAATTGACACGCCGCTCGGGGCACCGGTGGTACGGACAAGTCAAAGGTACGCCGCCGGGCCTTCGGACGGATAAAAAACCAATAGATGATTCAATCGATTTATCCCCCGGGACACGCTATTTTCCATGAAAAACGGCGTATATTCGCGATAAACCATAAAATCCTACGCAGATGAGAGACATCACGCATTTCCTGCTAGCCACCCTCCTCTCGCTAGCCACCCTCGCTTGCCGGCACGACACGCCTCCCGCGGACGGCTCCCTCTCCCGGCAGCTTCCGCCCGATACCAAGGAGATACTCCGGCAGCTCAACGACCGCGACAACCGGGAGGAGGCCTTGCGCCTCGCCGACAGCCTCGCCGCTCTTCCCCCTTCCGACGACCCGTGGCTAGAGATCCGTATCGCCCAAGCGGTAGCCAACACGCTCTATAAATTCCGCCGCGACCCTTCGGATGCGATCCGTGTGCAAGAAAGGGCCCTCGCCGTCTATCGCCTCCACCCCGATGCCGCCGACGATCCGGCCGACCTGCTCTCTACCCTCGGCCATTATTACCGCCGCAAGGGAATGCGGGAAAAAGAGGTGGAAGTCATACAGGAAGCCATGGACTGGTGCGTAGCCCACCCCGAGAAGCTCAACCGGGGTTTCGTCTACACCTTCGCCGACCTCTCCTCCACCTATAGCGACCTCGGATTGTACGACAAGGCTATGGAGGCCATCTCACGCTCCATCGACTACTCCCTCCAGTTGGATAGTTTTACCATCAGCGACCTCTACCGGATGAAAGCCGGGATATTCTGGGAGCTGGAACAGCACGACTCTACCTTATATTACGCACGGCAGGCCTTAAAGAGAGGGGAGGAGCTGAAAGAGAACGCCTATGTCCTCGCCGCCAAAAACATACTTTACAATTATTACTACGAATATGTGCCCGACTCTATCCCTGCCGCCCTCGAAGGGTACAAGGAATTGATAGAAGAGGAAGAAGCGATCTCCGCGGGGTATCAAGATCTTTTCAAATTCATGCTGGGGGCCTGCCTCGTACGCGACGGAAAGCCGGAAAAAGGCTTCCCCCTGATGGAAGAGGCCTACGCTCTCTACAAGAAATACGAGGCGAACGATATGATGGATTGGACCGGACGGCATTTGCTCAACCTTTACGCCCAACAAAAGAAGGGAGACAAGATGGCTGAGATCTACCCGGAATACAAGGAGATACACGACTCGTTGCAACTGGCGGAGAAACAGCGGTACGCCATTGGTGCCAACGTACGCTACGAGACCGGACGGAAGGAGCAGGAGAATCGGGCCTTATCCGCCGAAGTGGCCTTGAAGGAACGTTCGCTCGTTTATACGCGCGTCATCCTGATCCTAGCCATTTGCCTGCTGACCGGGATCATTGTCTACGCACTCCAACGTCGCCGGCTTCACCAACGTGAGCGGGAGATCCAGCGTCAACGGCTGGATAATCTCCTCGCTACCCAACAAGAACTGAACCGCCGCAATGAGCGACTGAGCGCCGAGCTGGAGCAAGCCGCCCATAACGAGGTGATCGACAGCGTACGCCAGAAGCTCAACCCCTCCTTGCTGAGCGGCGAGGACGAGTTGCGGTTCCGCCAATCCTTCGCTGCCCTGTACCCTCGCTTCCTGCCCGGCTTGCGTAAGGACTTCCCGGAACTGACCAAATCCGACGAACTGCTCTGCATGCTGATCTACCTGAAGCAGAGCACGGACGAGATCTCGTTGGCCTTGGGCATCTCCCGTCCCAGCGTCAACTCCGGACGCAGCCGTATCCGCAAGAAACTTGGATTGCAGAAAGAGGAATCCTTGGACGAATTCCTGCAAAAAAGATAATCCCTCCTTTCCGGCGGCTGCCACCCGAAGGTGGCATGCTCGCCGGAAAGGAGGGGATCAAGGGCGGATCAAGTACGAACCGCTACGCATAGCCGATAAAGGCCGCTTATAAAGTTGTCAGATAATTTTTCAGCGGATTGGAGTACATCTCTAAGATCTTCTTACGTAAGAACGCCTCATCCTTGTTCGGAAGGACGATCTTATCCAATTGTCCTTGCAAGTATTCCTCGAATTGCTTCTTATCCTTCGGACCATAATGTTCTTGGAAACGACGAGTGCCGTTCAGTAAGTCATACGCCACGTAATTGCACGGATAGAAACGATAGTTCTTATAGATCTCCCGGTCGATAACGGACGCGATAGCGCTTACCAGCTCATTCTTCTCCATATCCTTGTCCAGTTTAGCCAAGGAATCATTGATCGGGGAAGTAATCGTAAAGTGGACACGACCCTTATTGTTCAAGATACCCGTTTCCATGCTCAATAGATCATCCCGCTGGCATTTCACGAAATCCGGATCATCCCGCTTCATCTGAAATTCTTTCGCCTTCAAAAAATCGCAAGGATCAAACTCGTAGGAGATAGCGACCGGCACGATATTCAAATCCATCAAATTCAACAACAGATTGTCCTTATCACCGCCGATACTCAACATTTTTAATACGCTGCCCTGCGTACGATCGTCCGAATCCTTGGCACGTCCCTCACGCTGGGCGATCCATACAGACTCGTTCACATTCTTGATCGCATGATGGATATAGGCGGAAAGCGTCTTGCTGACCTCCAACATCTGACGAACAGAAACGCCACGCTTCACAATAAAACTATTGTTCAAGCGTACCAATGTCTCGATCCACGGACGGATTAAAAGATTGTCGCCGATAGCGACCTGCGTCATACCATACCCCACATCATATAACATGACATTCAAGAAGGAGGCATCCAATACGATATCCCTATGGTTCGAGATAAACGTACAGGCCGCCTTATCTTTCGGCAGACGGCTACGCCCTGAGATAGTAAGCGAGAAAGTAGTATTTTTCGCCACCGTCATTACAGCGTCATAGGCCAGAGTAGATTTAAACTCCTCCTTCGTCTTGCAAGCACGCATGGCAACTGAGAATTCCTCCCAATTCAAATTCGGCTTTATGTAACGTAAAGCCCGCTCGAAATCCTCATTGGCGACCAATTTTTCAATCGCGTCCTTCACCTCACTGTTGTTCAGCGGACGGATGTCGTCGAAATTAGGGGAAACTGTTTCTGTATCCATATCTATTCATTTTGTTTTTCTGTTTTTGAGTTCGTCTTCAATAATGTCTGTCATGACATCCTTTATATCCAATCCCGCCGCACGTACTTGCTGTGGGATAAAGCTGGTAGCCGTCATTCCCGGTGTCGTGTTTATTTCCAGTAAGACAGGCTCCCCGTCTGCCGGAATAATATAATCCACACGAATCAGTCCTTTGGCGCCCAATATATCGTAGATCCTTGATGTCTTGCGCTGTATCAACTCCGTCAACTCGGCGGAGATACGGGCCGGAGTGATCTCGTCCACCTGCCCGTTATACTTTGCGTCGAAATCGAAGAATTCGTTATCCGTAACCACCTCGGTCAAAGGAAAGACAACCTCTTTACCCTCCACCTTATAGCAACCGCATGTCACTTCCGTTCCATCGATAAAGCTCTCGAGAATCACCTCACGTCCTTCCCCAAACGCCTTAGCGATAGCGGGCTGGATAGCGGAGAGCTCTTTCACCTTCGTCACGCCGAAACTACTACCCCCATCGTTTGGTTTCACGAAAATAGGCAAACCCAAACGAGTCACGACTTCTTCGTCCGTAATAGTCTCTCCCTTGAACAAATGAATGGATGCGGCAATTTTTACACCAAAGTCTTTCAAGTAATGATTGCATACGTATTTATTGAATGTCAAAGCGCTCACCAGCATCCCGCAAGACGAGTAAGGCATACCGATCATATCGAAATATCCTTGCAAACGTCCGTCCTCGCCCGGAGTACCGTGTATCGTTATATAAGCGAAGTCAAAATGCCTCGTCACGCTATTCTCCTTGAAGCTAAAATCATTCTTATCAATTGGTGTATGTTCCCCGCTAGGAAGTATAACCGCCCACTCATCCCTCTTAACGATGGCAATATATAAATTATATTTGTCTTTATCAATAAAAGAGTAGATTCCGTCCGCACTTTTTAATGAAATAACGATCTCGGAGGAATCTCCCCCTGCTACGATAGCGATGTTCTTTTTCATTTTTATAGTTCTTTAGTGTTCGCGTATACACGCCATCTGTCGATCAGCTGCTGCATATCGGAAGGAATCTCGGAATCGAAAAACATCTCCTCTCCCGTAGTAGGATGAACGAACCCCAACGTCTTAGCATGCAAGGCCTGACGTGGACAAATAGCGAAACAGTTTTGCACGAACTGTTTATATTTAGTAAAAGTTGTTCCTTTCAAGATATCATGTCCGCCATACCGCTCATCGTTGAAAAGCGTATGACCGATATATTTCATATGTACACGGATCTGGTGCGTGCGCCCCGTCTCCAGACGACACTCCACCAAGCTCACGTAGCCCAAACGTTCCAACACGGTGTAATGGGTGACGGCAGTCTTGCCTTGATCGCCTTCCGGGAAGACGGTCATTTGCATACGGTCACGAGGATCACGACCTATATTTCCCTCGATACGCCCCTCATCCTCTTGAACGATGCCCCATACCAAGGCACGGTATTTACGTTTGGTTGTCTTGTTGAAGAACTGCAGGCTTAGGTTACTCTTGGCCTCCGGGCGTTTAGCCACCACCAATAAGCCCGACGTATCCTTATCGATACGGTGTACCAAGCCTAAACGAGGATCGGAAGGATCATAATAGGGATCATCCTTCAAATAATAAGCCAAGGCATTCACCAACGTACCGGTATAATTACCATGACCGGGATGTACGACCAAGCCTGCCGGCTTATTCACCACCAGCAAATCATCGTCCTCATATACTATATTCAAAGGGATATCTTCGGGGATAATCTCCAGTTCCCGGCGTGGGCGATCCATCACGATAGAAACCACATCCAAAGGTTTCACCCGGTAATTACTTTTCACCGGCTTATCGTTCACCAAGATACAACCCGCCTCAGCCGCCAATTGGATGCGGTTACGGGTAGCGCCCATCATACGGTCTACCAAGAACTTATCTACCCGGAGCAGGGATTGCCCCTTGTCCGCTACGAAGCGGAAATGCTCATACATCTGGCTCGACGATGTTTCGTCTTCTTCCGGCATCAACAGGTCGTCTACCTGTTCATCATCCATATCGTCCAAAAACTCGTCCATTCCCTTAAAACCAGTTTTCTATATCACTATCCAATGGTTCTACCGGAATACTATCCAAAGCCAATGAGTCGGGAAGCATATTCGGATCGCCACTGCTTACTTTCAATACCAGATGAGCGGTCAACGGTACATGTTCCCCCTTGAGCAAGGTGCGCCCGTTTAACTCCACCCCCATCGCCAAATCTTTATAATCGCCCGGCACATACTCTATCTCGACCGACGAGAAGCCACGGGCCCGCAGCAAGGCATACGCCTGACGGAAAGATAAGTCTTCCACCTCCGGTATCACGGCCATCTGGGAGGTCAACGCGTTAATCGTAACAAAGACGATCCGCCCCTCTTTCACCTTCGATCCGACACCGGGAACCAACTCCACGATGGAGCCCGGAGCCACATCTTTCGAGAATACGGAATCGATCACGTTATAGCGTAGCTTATTATTCCCGAAAAACTCGGCGGCGTCCTCTAGCTTCATTCCTTTCACGTCCGGAACGACCACCGCTTGATTATGGCGGGTATAAGAATCCAGCCACGCCAGCACGCCATAAACAACGCCGCACGACACGACTATCACCAACAAGAGATTGATGACAAACGGATTCTTTATCAGTTTTACAAAAAAGTTACTCATTTCACGTATGTATTTGTAGGCGGTTCAAAAGTAGAAAAAAAACGGCATATAGACCAATATCCACCAGAGCAATACTACAAAAACAAAGAAAGTAAAGGCTTTTTAGGAAAAAACCTCTACTTTCTTTATAAATCTTTAGAACGTGACTAATTATCCGTTGTATTCGTCAGATACCGTTAATTTAGCTCTGCCTTTAGCACGACGAGAAGCTAATACTCTACGGCCATTAGCGGTAGCCATTCTTGAACGGAAGCCATGCTTGTTCTTTCTTTTTCTGTTGGAAGGTTGGAATGTTCTTTTCATCTTTCTATATTATTTATTATTATTCGCATACTTATTCGGGCTGCAAAGATAGAGCCTTTTTTTTAATAAACAAAGGGTTGCGCAATTTTTTACGCAAGAACCTTTGATATCAGACCAAAGCAAGTTAACTGCATGGGGCAAGTAAGTTAACGTCATCGGCAAATGAAGAAAGCGATGCCGCCCATCTCCTTACGGAATGAATGGCATCGATAAAGCACGAATGCTATATGAGGTAAAGGGCCGGGGAGGAGGTGCAGCCTACGTGTAAAACAAATTCAATCCATTGTGTGCTGCACGCTCCCCGCATCCGTCATTCACATGATGGATGGGAACCCATTATTATTATCTCATATTCACAAATACATAATTACTGGTACTACTTTTCGCCAAATCAGATACAGACATTTCCGCAGTATACGTACTTCCCCTATATGTGTGTGTAAACGTTATTTCATCATCTGCATACACGGATACTTTATCCAATATTATTTTAGAGCTATTATTAGTTCTAATTGCTGCTCCTCCACCACTTGATATGGAATAAGTGATCGTTACATTACTTCCCACATTGCTTCCATTTCTTCGACATTGCAAATAGAAAGTTTTCGTCTCTTTAACTTTTTCAGGTCTAGTATAACTCAAATCAGAAACAGGATTGAATAAATCAGCCTTTAAAATAACATCATCTTCATCATCATTTGCTGTATTTGTTTTAAATTGAATAACCTTCTCTTCAGGACTAAATATCTGATCCGTATAGACGTAGTACCAATCGCTCGCTCCGGTCGTTTCCAAACGAACACCGGGTTCTACCGCATACAGTTTTTTAGTATATATCTTATATTCAATGGGGAATAAGGATTCATCAATATCTTCCGGTATCGAGAATTTCAGATAAGCATCTTTTTGCTGACCTGCAGCAATTTCATTTGTGCCTGTTCCATTCTTCACGTTTTCAAATCTCGGATTAATAAAGTCATAAGGGGGACGTAAGACCAATTTAATCTTACGCTGCAAATTACCTCCTACCACGTAGAAATACGCTATTTTCTCACCGGAGCCAGGAGCCGGCTTTATATTGGCTGTAATCGTTATCGTCTGATTGCCAGAAGGTATCCAAGAAGGATAACTTAAGTTACCATCTACGACATCCGACATTCCCTCATCCGGAACCACGCTCAATTGCCCTGCTCCCGCATATGTCGCAGTCATCGACAATGTGTTAGAAGCCCCCGTAAAAACGAATGTCGTCTTTGTAACATTCAAGGCCTCGCCATCATAAGTTATATTCGGATACTTTTCCATAATAGCCGAGGCCGTGATATTATTATCCGCTATCACATTTTCATCTATAACCTCAGCCCACGTAGCTCCTTTTCTGGAAACGCTCTTGACCGTTATATTAAAGGCATAATTACGAACGACATCATAAACACGAGTTACCTTATCATTCTCATCCTTTACGGCAAGATCAATCTTATAATATGTATAGGTATCGTTACCAGCAAATTGCGCCTTAATAATAACAAAAGTCGCTTTCTTATCTTGGTTGTAATGTTCAAAAGTATACACAGATTCACCCGACTTCGCATATTTACTAGCATCTGGCTCATTCTGGGGCGCATAAAAATCTTGATTTGGAATATTCAACTTTCCCGCATCTTTATAACCGATAGATGCCAACTGTGATTCATTATAAATGAGATAAGAAACATTTTTCAATTTCACAGCTGCCTCCGATGAGAGATTCAGCGTTATTTTGGCCCAGTTTCGTAGTAGTTCAACATTGTTGTTACCAGCATCTTCTAGATTATTGCTTATATTTTTCGCAGGAATTTCACTAAAAGTTCTCTTTCCCCAAAAGATTTGCTTATCTGTCGCTAACGAGGCCATTCCGCTTTCTTGGGAAGGGGTTAACGTTCCGTCATTGGCGACAAAATGGATGGTACGGGTTTCTTTTGAGATAGTAGCCGTATATCCATTGCCAGAAACCTCTGCCTTTACGACTGGAGATATAAACTCTCCGTTCTCCTTAAACGTATATAGATATAAGGACTCAACGCCTTTCTCCACATCCCCGGTCGCTTTCGTAATCTCAAGAGCATTCGGAGCATCTACAGAGAATGAAAGAGAAACCATTGATCCATCTGTCGGCTGAATTTCTATTTGTTCTATTTCCTCTGTCGCACATGAAGCGAGCAACAGCAATACAGAAAATAGAGTATATAATCTTTTTATCATAATTAGAGTTATATTAAATTAGTATATATCATAAACACAGCGAGCTCCACCATTACCGCTAAGTACTGTATTTGCATTACTAGCGCTATTAGATGTATTTTTCCCAAAATCATAATACCAAGGCTTTCTTGCTCCCCAATATTGACTACTTTGATTAAACAAATAATCGATTGCAGGAGAAGCTTCTTGTATTACATCCATAAATTTAAGTTCTGCTAATGTCGGCATTCTCCATTTGCCGGGAGGATAAGTCGCGCTCTTCCCTGTCTTCTTCGGATCTAAAGTCTCCCAATATGTAAGACATCTATCATGTGCCATTTGCCATGTATACGTACCTGCCGAAACTGCCGCATACCTTGATGCCGCAATAAAACGAGGAGAGATCATATTATTAGAAAGTTCATCATTCTTTGTCTCCACTTTTCCATTTACGATATGAGAAGGATCACCAATAATCCAATCTCCTGCAGCAATAGTTGTAATTGTAAATAAATTAGGATTTTTAGAATAGTCTGCACTTGAATCATGATTACCACCTTCTGATTTTTGTCCTGTCAGATATTGAGGCGGATACTGATCCACTGCAATTCCTAATACTTTCAAACCCTCTGCATTATGAACTCCAAAAACAAATTGCTTTGGGAAATAATTCTCTGGTAATTTACTCGTAATTTTGATATATCCACTCTTTCCTAAATCTCCTATTATAGACGGATACTGCTTATCTCTATTATCATAGTATCCTGTACCTTTAGTAATAACATTTCCTTTTAACTCATACTTTTCATAAGTCGCATAAGATGGTTGATCAATCGTAATATTCGAGCTAGAAGCAAACTCAATCTTATACTCACTGATATTCGCCATCACCACTTTAGTCTCCCTCACGAACAAATACTTCAAATCTGCAATAACCACATCCACGACAAACTTTTCCACGCCTTCCCACGGTGTTGTAGATACCGTAAAGTTGATTCGTTGCGTCTTCATGGATATTTTACCTGTAAGCTCATATCTATTACCATGTATGATACCATTTGTCGTACATCCTTCAAGCTCTTTTGTCGGATTAAAATCCTCATATTTATATGAACGGTCTTTTTCTTCCTCGATTATATCCCCTTTTGTTACGTTTTGAATGGTCATATCCTCATTAAAAGTTGTCGTAACTTGTATCTTTTGTAAATCACCCGTCACATATATAGACAATGGGCTTGTTGTCGTATTCAACTTCTCATAGGTATAGAAAGGTAGTGCAACCCCGTTTTGCAAGGTAAGCACTTTACCTGTAGAGAGAGCATTATCATATCGGTTATTTCGATCAAGCAAAAGCAAATCTGATTTCTGATTAATATTATTGACCGTAAGTTTAGTTACGGAATAGAACCATTGGTTGGTTACTTTTGTATTACTTGTCCCAGAAATAGTCTCCGGCTCTTCATCTACCGTAAACTTCATATCGATGCGTGCCGCTAATTGCGTCATCGGAACACGTATACTTGTCACAGTCGTATTCAGCTCATACGAAGGCAACTCTCCAACCTTTACTAAATTTGAAGCATCAAAAGTCCCACCAGAAACTGTTTCCGACAAACCTTTCAAGTTCTCATAAGTAGTCGTTTTCAATGCGGCCAACTCGTTATAATGCGTTGAATTCGCAATCACTACGATACGAACCTTACCTGTCTTTGCTTGTATATTATCAATTTTATAAGCAATCAATGTTTTTCCATCAATCGTTACGGTAGAATTGGAAATTCCCCCGTCAAACGCTACAGACTTGTACTCCAAGCACTCACCCACAGTTCCATTCGCCTCATTGAATATAGCGACCACAACATTATTCACTTTTACCTCATCCTCCGTCGAATATGTATACCCTTCAGCGATATCCCCTCCAGCTTTCGTCATCGCTGTCACTTCTCCCAAAGTAAGAGTCATAGAGAATGAGATATCCCGCCCGTCCTCATTTCCTCGCTGAACTTCTTCTTCCGAGTTACAGCTCGTGAAAAGCAGTCCGACAAACAGCACTGATAATATATTCCTTATTTTCATAATCTTGTATTTTTATTTTACCCGTTTACACCTTAATTATCTTCCATAGGAATGGATATGGTATTATTCAACCAATCTCTTGTATAGCAAAGTAGTTCTGTCTCGACCTTATCTCCAATAATAGTCATATTGACAACCAAGCGATAAACATATCCGGATTTTACACCATGCAAAATATTCCCCTCCTTATTGATCACAAACTGCCTTGTCGTTCTTTCCTCGCTATTTCCGACCTTAAACCGGACTTGTATTTTCACTTGATCACTTTCTGCCGCCGCCAGATTCCGGAACGAGTAAAAAGACAATACATTTTTATTCTCTACAAAAGAATAAGTTGACGGAAGCTCCGATACTCCATCATATACCTCCACATTACACGTCTTATTCTCCTGCAAATAAGTCGCATTTTTATGAGTTTGCTCATTTGTCGTATAACTCTCAGGATTCAAGTTCAACAGATCCACTCCTGTAACAGTAATCTTCTCTTGAACAGATGCTCCTTGAAAACCAGAAACATTAAATTCCGCAAGTTCTATACGAGCGGTTAGCTGAGAAAGAGGGACTGGACCAACTTCTAAAGGTTTTTCCAATGCTTCCCTAATTGTCGCATAACCGGCAAAGTTGGAATCAAAATTGATATTCATTTTCCCTACTTTAACTAAAGCATCCTTATTATCCTGTATTATATCGTTTATATCACTTTCCGATTGACAACCCGCAAACGATTTAGAGCTATTAGCGATTACCATTACGGAGTAAGGGCTAGGCTTTTTCACTTTCACGATTACTTTTGCCCAGTCATCTTCCGTGCCGTTTTTCTTTTTAACGATATAATTCTCGCTATTTACAAACAGCCCTTCCATTATCGAATTGACTTGCCCACCCTCAAAAAAAATCAATGTACAATTATTAATCTTTGCCTCGTCCATGGAAGCAGGCAATGTCCCTACGCCAGACAAGGATTTTGTCTCCAAAGAAAAAAGAGAAACTTTCATAGAAAGGGGAACCTCTCCCTCCTCTATCACAACACTCCCCGAATGTCCTTTCTCTATATCCCTCAGCGCATCATCATCCATTGAGCACGAGACCGCCAGCAGTAACAAGCAGATACTTGAGATTATCGTCTTTATTTCCATATTCTTATATTTATTCGTTCAACCTCCTTATTCTTGATAAAAGACATTAAGATGGATTGAGTTCAGATAGGACTAATACCTTTCCTTCCATTCCAAATACTTGTCAGATTGCATATTCTATCCAATTTTATTATTTTGGTAGACATTATTTTCAGATCAGCTCAATTTGCCATTCAATAATGGAGAGGGTTGATCTTTCCTTATTTAGCCTATTTTCCTACGTAACTCACCGCCCTTAGTCCTATCTGTACTAGATACCGGAAATTTGTAAGTTAGGCTTTTTACACTGGCAAAATTAAATGGATACATTAATGAATGGAATAGGCGGAACTTTCAACTTTAAGGGGTAAAACTAGCAATTTAAGGTTTGTTGAAATAAACGATAGAGAATCCTATCATTTCGATAGAGATACCCATGCTGCCAGAGAAACATTATAGGTCATGGTTGCTTTTTTATGAATAGGAACAAAGATAATCGTTTAATTCACTATCTTTGTGGAAGTATAAACAAATGAACAAGATAACTATGAAAAATAAATCATCGTTAGTACGTTTCGATTGGGCGATCAAACGTTTACTTCGCCAAAAGTCCAATTTTGTAGTCCTCGAAGGTCTTTTATCCACTCTTCTCGGAGAGGACGTGGTGATCGTACGCATCCTTGAAAGCGAGGACAAGTTCAATCCGGTAGACGTATTGGCGGAAAACGACAAAGGCGAACTTGTAATCATCAAGGTACAGAACAACCGGGAGCTAGACTATTTCCACCGTATGCTCTATGGCAGATCCAAGACCGTCACCGAGTATATCCACGAGGGAGAGAAATATGGAACCATCAAGAAAATATATTCCGTAAACATAATCTATTTCAGCCTTGGACAGGGAAAGGATTACGTATATCACGGGAAGACCCAATTCAGAGGCATTCATTTTGATGATATACTGAAACTATCCACCCGCCAACGGGAACAATTCGTCAAACAGGAAGCCAACGATATTTTTCCGGAATATTACGTATTACGTGTCAACGAGTTTGACGAACTGGCGAAAACGCCTCTCGACCAATGGATCTATTTCTTGAAAACAGGAGAAATAGATGAGCATGCCACTGCCAAGGGATTACTGGAGGCACGCGAGAAGCTACGGATCGACAGGCTCAGCCCTTCCGAGAAAAGCCAATACTACGCCCACATGGAAGCCCTTCGATATCAAAAGAGCGTCATCGAGACCGGATGGATAGAAGGACATGCGGAAGGGAGAGCTGAAGGCATAGCAGAAGGGAGAGCAGAAAGCATAGCCAAGGGACGAGAGGAAGGCATTGCAGAAGGACAGAACCTAGAGAAACGTCAAATTGCCGCCAACTTGAAAAAGCAAGGGCTTTCCATAGAGATAATCGCAAACTGCACCGGGCTTTCTCCGGAAGAAATAGCGAATTGCTAATACCTATTTATATAAAGGGGGAATCAAAAGATTCCCCCTTTATACATATCATCGAAATTCGAATGCTGTCCGTTCATCTTCTGGGCCTCCTCGCTTTCTGGATTCAGTTCCAAAGATTTCTTCAAGTCCTCGAACGCACCGGTCTTATCACCTTTCAGATTCTTGGCTCGCCCACGCTCACTATAAGCCTTGGCAAAAGACGGATTCGTCTCGATCGCCTCGTCGAAGAAAGCGATCGCCTCGTCATATTTCTTTTGCTCGATCAGTAACTGACCAGATAAGATACAAGCGTCCTCATTAAACGGATTTAGATCTAGGACCTGCTGGAAATCAGAATTCGCGGCCTCGATATCCCCTAAAGCCATATGAATACGTCCTCTCAATAAATAAGAACTTTCCTCCTCCGGCACGATCTCGATCGCTTTCTCCACATCGGGCAGCGCCTCTTTAGCTTGTCCCAGTCCTAAAAGAATCTCCGCACGCAATAAATAAGCATCGGCGAAATCCTCCTTCAAGGAGATCGATCTCGTCAAGTCGGCGATAGCGCCAAATACGTCATTCGTCGCTTTCTTCGCTTTTGCCATCATGAAATAAGCGACATGATTAGAAGGCTCTAGCTCGATCACGTGCAAACAATCGGTTATGACCTCCGCATCCTTATCCAACATAAACAATAAGTTAACGCGAGTCAAGCGGGTAGCGATATGATCCGGCTCCATCTCAACCATCCGGTTCAACACATCCTCGGCTTTCCCTAGATCGTTCGCCATCGTATAAGCGGAAACGAGATAGCTCATCGTCTCAAAATCCTCCTGTATATTCAGTGCCTCCGTAAAGCATTTGATCGCATAAACAAGTTTTCCCATCTTCTGGGCACGTACGCCGTCGTATTTCAAGATATCAAAGTTCTTCTGCTCGTTCTTCGCCTTATCCTCCGTCGCCTCGGCCGGTTTGGAAGAAGAGAATAAAGATGTAAAGAAATTTCCCATGGTCTTATTCCTTAATTATTATAGTTTTACATTATTAGAATTCCACCGCAAAGTTACGGTAATATATTTGAATTTTCAGCCGTACAAGCGCCGGAAAAAACACGTACGTGTTTTTGGAAAAAGTCGTACATGTTTTTCGGAAAACACGTACATGTTTTTTCAAGCTGACAATCATTCACCGAAAAGGCCGTTTCGCTTATTTATTTTCATTTTTTTAATTAAAATGTAACAGATCGTTTTCCAGTATTTTATAATTTTGCGATTGTTTTTAATTTGGCTGAAAGTTGCTCAATCCTTTGTAGAAACCTTTTAAGCTAGCCACAAATATAGAATATGGAGAATATAGAGACAGGACTTTTGTTAATGGTAGTTGGAATGACCACCGTATTTGCTATCCTTTTGATCGTTATCAATCTGGGAAAAGGACTTATCGTCTTGGTGAATAAATACGCACCGGAAGAGATCATAGCGAAGAAACCAGTAGCGGCAGCCGTTCGGGTACAAACGGCCACTCCAACGCAAACCACCGCAATCGGCAGTCTTTCCGGACAGGAGACAGCCGCCATCGTATCGGCAATCAGCGCCGTGACCCGTGGACAGGGGAAAGTTATCAAAATTGAGAAAGTATAAATAATACATATTAATATCATGAAAAGAGAAATCAAATTCAGTTTGGTCTTCAGAGACATGTGGCAATCTGCCGGAAAGTATGTCCCGACCGTAGACCAACTAACCAGAGTCGCTCCGGCAATTATCGAGATGGGCTGTTTCGCCCGGGTGGAAACGAATGGCGGAGGATTTGAACAAGTCAACTTATTATTCGGCGAGAATCCTAATAAAGCGGTCCGTGAATGGACAAAACCTTTCCATGCGGCAGGTATCCAGACGCATATGTTGGACCGCGCGTTGAACGGCCTTCGCATGAGCCCGGTACCCGACGATGTACGTCAGCTATTTTATAAGGTAAAGAAAGCGCAGGGAACGGATATCGCCCGCACGTTCTGCGGTTTGAACGACGTACGGAATATCGCCCCATCTATTAAATACGCGAAAGAGGCCGGTATGATCTCACAATGCTCCTTGTGTATCACGCATTCTCCGGTACATACGGTTGAGTATTATACCAAGATGGCATTCGAGTTGATCGAGCTCGGAGCGGATGAGATTTGTATCAAGGATATGGCCGGTATCGGACGTCCGTACACATTAGGCCGTATCGTAGCCAATATCAAGGAAAAATATCCAGAGATCCCGATCCAATATCATAGCCATGCCGGTCCCGGCTTTAACGTAGCTTCCATCATGGAGGTTTGTAACGCAGGTTGCGACTATATCGACGTAGGTATGGAGCCGCTTTCTTGGGGTACAGGACATGCGGACTTGCTGACCGTACAGGCGATGTTGAAGGACGCCGGTTATAAGGTGCCCGAGATCAATATGGAGGCTTATATGAAGGTTCGTGCCTTGGTTCAAGAATTCATGGATGATTTCTTGGGATTGTATATCAGCCCGAAGAACCGGTTGATGAATTCCTTGCTGATCGGACCGGGACTTCCGGGCGGTATGATGGGTAGCTTGATGGCGGACCTTGAGAAGAACCTAGAGACGATCAACAAGAGCAATATAAAGAACAACAAACCGCTGATGTCTCAAGACCAGTTATTGATCAAGTTGTTCGACGAGGTAGCTTACGTATGGCCACGTGTCGGTTATCCTCCATTGGTAACTCCATTCAGCCAATACGTGAAGAACCTAGCTTTGATGAACGTCATGCAGATGGAGAAGGGGAAAGCCCGCTGGAGCATGATCGCCGACGATATCTGGGATATGATCCTCGGAAAGGCCGGACGTCTTCCGGGCCCGTTGGCTCCCGAGATCGTCGAGAAGGCGAAGGCCGAAGGCCGCCAGTTCTTCGAGGGCAATCCTCAAGACAATTATCCGGACGCATTGGATAAGTATCGAAAGTTGATGAACGAGAAGCAATGGGAAGTTGGCGAGGATGAGGAAGAACTCTTCGAATACGCCATGCACCCCGCT
Organism: Parabacteroides sp. AF27-14; assembly: GCF_003635425.1. Classification (NCBI taxonomy): domain Bacteria; kingdom Pseudomonadati; phylum Bacteroidota; class Bacteroidia; order Bacteroidales; family Tannerellaceae; genus Parabacteroides; species Parabacteroides sp. AF27-14. The sequence continues at coordinate 61,613 of NZ_QTLZ01000003.1, read as the reverse complement.
CAATACGAGGCATATCGCTCCGGAAAGGCCAAGGTCGAGTTTAAGGCAGACGTGGCAAAACGTAAGGCAGAGAAAGCGAACGCCGGTAAACCGACGGTACCCGCCACTCCAGCCGCACCGGCTCCGGCACCTGCCGCTGCATTAACGATGCCGACTACTCCGCAAGTCATGACCGTAGATGTAAACGGGCAAGCTTACCGTGTGACCGTCGCTTTTGGTGATACCAACAGCGCGACTCCGGAAGTTAAACCGACAGCGGCTCCCGCCCCGACAGCCCCGGAGACAACAAACGCTCCCGCAGGCGCTGGAAAAGAGGTGCTTTCTCCGCTGGAAGGTAAATTCTTCCTTATAAAGAACGCTTCCGATACACCGGTGAAGGTAGGCGACGTAGTGAAAGAAGGTGATGTCCTTTGCTACGTGGAGGCCATGAAAACATACAATGCCGTACGTGCCGAGTTCGGGGGAACGATCACGGCGATCTGCCTGTCTTCCGGTGATGCCGTATCTGAGGATGATGTATTAATGACGATTCAATAATGAACGAGATATTTCAAAACTTATATGAGATGACTGCGTTCAGCAATATCATTGCTGAACCGCAGTTCTTGATCATGTATGCCATAGCGTTCGTATTGCTCTACCTCGGTATCAAGAAACAATACGAGCCACTATTGCTCGTGCCTATCGCGTTCGGCGTATTGCTCGCCAATTTCCCCGGAGGCGATATGGGAGTGATTCAAGCGGATGAGAATGGGTTGATTAATGTACACGGCGTGATGAGAAACATCTGGGAAATGCCGCTGCATGATATCGCACACGAGCTTGGCTTGATGAACTTCATCTATTATATGTTGATCAAGACGGGCTTCTTGCCGCCGATTATCTTCATGGGTGTCGGTGCGTTGACCGACTTCGGCCCAATGCTCCGCAACCTTCGCCTATCCATTTTCGGCGCCGCGGCCCAATTGGGAATCTTCACGGTGCTTTTGGTAGCGATCTTGATGGGATTCACACCGAAAGAAGCCGGATCTCTTGGAATCATCGGAGGTGCCGATGGCCCGACGGCTATCTTCACGACCATTAAGTTGGCGCCTCATTTATTAGGCCCGATCGCTATCGCAGCTTATTCTTACATGGCTTTAGTTCCAGTTATCATTCCTTTGGTAGTTAAACTATTGTGTACGAAGGATGAGTTACGGATCAACATGAAAGAGCAAGAGAAGAAATTTCCTTCCGACACGGAGATCAAGAACTTGCGTGTATTGAAGATTATCTTCCCGATCGTGGTAACTACCGTAGTCGCCTTGTTTGTTCCCAGCTCCGTTCCATTGATCGGTATGCTGATGTTCGGTAACTTGATAAAGGAGATCGGGACAAATACGTTCCGACTGTTCGATGCGGCTTCCAACAGCATCATGAACGCCGCGACGATCTTCCTTGGATTATCTGTCGGAGCTACCATGACATCAGAGGCGTTCTTGAACCTGACAACAATCGGTATCGTAATCGGCGGTTTCTTGGCATTCGCCTTGTCTATCGCCGGAGGTATCTTCTTCGTTAAGATTTTCAATTTGTTCACCAAGAAGAAAATCAATCCGCTTATCGGAGCCACGGGTTTAAGTGCTGTACCCATGGCCTCTCGTGTGGCGAATGAGATCGCGTTGCAATATGATCCGAAGAACCATGTCTTGCAATATTGCATGGCTAGTAATATCTCGGGGGTGATCGGCTCAGCGGTAGCTGCCGGCGTGTTGATTTCCTTCTTGGGATAAATAAGATTAAATAGTATGAGTAGATGGTGGGAGACGGGGCATGCCCCGTCTCTACAACCGGAATCAGGAGAAATCGGCCAACCTTAACATCTATTAGTATCCAAAATGACTTTTTAGATAAATAATTTCCCCGAAATGCTGTAATCCAAAAATATTTAGTTTAATTTGTGACTTGATATAGGAATGTATTTATCCTTTTCTTAAAAGCGATTGTATATGAAGGACACTCTTGAGACTAATTTGCCGGAAGAAGCCGGGAAATTGGAAGAAACTAAAAAACCGGTTGAGACGCCGGAAATCGATGCTACCGCAGACGTTGAAGCCAACGATACAGCGGAGGCGGATGCTGCTATTGCCGCAGGTAAATTAACCAAAGAAGAAATTCTCGCTAAGTTAACCGAACTTGTTGAGACTTCCGTAGAGACTTCCCGTGGAGAAGTAGAGGCTTTGAAACAGGCTTACTACAAGATCCGTCGTAACGAGGTGGAAGAGCTTAAGAAAGTATTCATCGCTGATGGTGGCGAAGAAAAGGATTTTACAGCCCCCGCTGACGAAACCGAGAACAAGATCAAGGATTTGCTCACCTCTTATAAAGAGAAAAGAGCCGCTATCCTCGCCGAGGAAGAGCGTGTAAAGGCCGCTAACTACGCTTTGAAATTGCAGTTGATCGACCAGTTGAAAGAGCTTTGCGAAAGCCAAGATGATTTCAATAAATTATACAACTCTTTCAAGGACATCCAACAAAGATGGAAAGAGGTGAAGGCCGTTCCCCAAGAGCACGTGAACGAGCTTTGGAAGAACTATCAGATCTACACCGAGAAATTCTATGATATTATCAAGATAAACAATCAGTTCCGTGATTACGACTTCAAGAAGAATCTGGAATTGAAGACCGCCTTGTGCGAAACCGTAGAGAAACTAGGTAACGAGCCGGATGTTATCTCCGCTTTCCACCAGCTTCAGAAGCTGCACCAGCAATGGCGTGAGATCGGGCCGGTAGCGAAAGAGTTACGTGAGGACTTATGGGCTCGCTTCAAAGCTGCCTCAACCGTGATCAATAAGCGTCACCAAGAGCACTTCGAGAAACTGAAAGCGAAAGAGCAGGAGAATCTGGATGCGAAGACCGTGATTTGCGAACAAATCGAGGCGATTGATTTCAGCGCGTTGAAATCGTTTAAGGATTGGGAAGAAAAGAATAAGGAGGTAATCGGCTTGCAAGAGAAATGGAAGACGATTGGTTTTGCTCCGAAAAAATATAACGTAAAGATATTCGAACGTTTCCGTGCCGCTTGCGATGTCTACTTCGAGAAGAAGAGCGAGTTCTACAAGGCGATCAAGAGCGATATGGAGAAAAACCTCGACGCTAAACGTGCGTTATGCGAGAAAGCCGAGGCTTTGAAGGATAGTACGGACTGGAAGGATACGACGGATAAGATGATCGCTTTGCAGAAAGAATGGAAGACGATCGGACCGGTAGCCCGTAAGCATTCCGACGCTGTCTGGAAACGTTTTATCTCGGCTTGTGATTATTTCTTCGAGCAAAAGAATAAGAACGTTGTTTCCCAAAAGAGCATAGAGCAGACCAACTTGGCCGCTAAGAAAGAGTTGATCGCTAAGATTAAGGGCATGGACGAGAGCCTTGGACATGATGAGGCTATCACGACCTTGAAGTCTTATATGGCGGAATGGAACACGATCGGTTTCGTACCGTTCAAGGAGAAAGATAAGATCTACAAGGAATATCACGAGGCGGTTGACCAACAATTCGATCGCTTGAAGGTAGACCAGAACGATCGCAAGATGCAGTCGTTCCGCAACAACCTAAACGAGATGACCAGCGGCGAAAGAGGTAAAGGCCGTTTGTTCAGCGAGCGTGATAAGTTGATGCGTATGTACGAGCGCATGAAGAACGAGCTTCAGACTTACGAGAACAACATCGGCTTCCTAAGCATTTCCTCCAAGGGCGGCGGCGGTTTACTGAAAGAAATGGAACGCAAGATCGAAAAACTGAAAGAGGATATGGCTTTAACAGTCAAGAAGATCGATGCCATCGACGAGAATCTGGAATAACAATCTCATAAACCCGAGCAAAGCCGTCCTTTAAAAAGACGGCTTTGTTGTTTTTACGCTTTTATGTCACGGATACATTATTTCAATCCCGGCCACGAGACGGCCGTACTTTTAGGGACACAGAACTACACGGCACCGACAAATGTCCGTAAAATGCAAAAAGACTTGGCGCTGCTGCCGGTTTGGTATGCGGAAGAGGATGATTTTGTCTATCTGGAAGATAGTAAGGCAGCCCCTCCGTTTTTCTCCCATTTACCCAAAGACCTACACCCGGCTCCTATACCTGTAACAAAAGCGATGCTGATGAAAAACGCTCCCTACCTCTCTCCTATGGACGCAGCCCCGTGGGGACTTTCCCCGCATAGTCTTCATTTATTCGAGCAGTTGAGGGACAAGGCAAAAGTCCGGCTATCCGTCCCGACTTGGAAAGAGGATTATTTTCGCCTTACCGGTAGGCAAACGGCGGCGGAATGTCTGGAAAAGATACAGGCCCTCCTACCCGATCTCCCTATTCCGGTAGCGCCTCGTTTCTGCACGAAAATCCGGGAGGTGGAGAGATACATGCTCTTATGCAACGCTCCCTTCGTATTAAAAACACCCTATTCCTCTTCCGGACGGGGATTGCTATGGGTAGAGAAACGAAAACCGGATACAAAAACGAAAAACTGGATAGAGGGCGCATTCAACAAACAAGGAATGATCAGCATCGAAAGCGGATTAGACAAAGTACAGGATTTCGCCATGGAATTTTATTCCGACGGGCAAGGTACTGTCCGTTACGAGGGATTATCCGTTTTCAATACCGAGGAGCGAGGCTCCTATACAGGCAACATCCTAGAGGAACAATCCACCATGCTCTCTCGCATCACCCGATTCACGGGCGAAGAAACCTATTCCCGCATCCAAGAGGCGGTACGCTCTGTATTACAAGAAGTGTACGGATCTACTTACGCGGGCTGTATAGGCGTGGACATGCTGGTCTATAGACAAAAGGATGGATCTTTCGCTATTCATCCCTGCATTGAGATCAATATGCGATACACGATGGGAATGGTCGCTTTACGTCTATTCCAGCATTATGTAGCGCCTAGGGCTGTTGGCGATTACCGGGTTTCTTACGAGAAGGAAGCCGGAGAAGCTCTCGAGAAACACCGCCTCATGTCTGAGACTTATCCACTTCGCTTTGCGAATGGAAGGATTCAAGAAGGCTACCTCTCATTATGCCCCGTCACGAAAGACACACATTATCGAGCCTATTTATTGCTCATATAACAGATTATTCATTACATTTGTAAAAATCTTTAGACCTCAGTAATACCATTAATAAATTTATCATTATGAAAAGATTATCAATCTTGGCCGTATTCATGCTGATCAGCGTGATCACGTTCGCCCAACAAGCCCTTTGGGGTAGTCAGAACATCATCTCTCCGGAGATTCATCCGGATAACACCGTAACCTTCCGGTTCATGGCGCCCAAAGCGATCAAGGTGCAGGTAACAGGAGATTTCCTTCCCACACAGAAGATGGAGACTCAGTTCGGTTTAGTGGATGTACCCGGTACCGTAGATTTAAAGGAAGGTAAAGAAGGCGTTTGGGAATATACCACACCGGAACCTCTTCCCTCCGAATTATATAGTTACTCCTTTATTGTCGACGGATTAAAGACTACAGATCCGAACAATGTCTATCTGAACCGTGACGTGGCATCCGTTACGAATATCTTTATCATCAAGGGTGGACAGGGCGATTTATACAGCGTTAATGATGTTCCTCACGGAACGGTCGCTCGCCGTTGGTATGAGAGCCCGACATTGGGAAAGACCCGCCGTATTACCGTTTATACGCCGGCTGGCTATGAGACAAGTGGCAAAAAATATCCGGTATTCTACCTCTTACATGGCATGGGTGGCGACGAGGAAGCTTGGATCGCCTTAGGACGTACGGCCCAAATCTTAGACAATTTGATCGCCCAAGGTAAGGCAAAACCGATGATCGTGGTTATGACAAACGGAAACGCGGATCAAGAGGCCGCTCCGGGAGAATCCAGCCTAGGTTTAGTTAAGCCGAATATGCAACTACCTAAAACCATGGAGGGTAGCATGGAAAGCAGCTTCCCGGATGTCATTAAGTTTATCGAGAGCAATTACCGTGTAGAAAAGAAGAAATCCAGCCGTGCGATAGCCGGACTTTCCATGGGTGGTTTCCATTCTTTGCATATATCTAAGCAATATCCGGATATGTTCGATTACGTGGGATTATTCTCTGCCGCTATCCTCCCCCGCGAAGGCTCCGAATCTCCCATCTACCAGAATATGGATGAGAAGCTGAAAGTACAATTCGGCAAGCACCCGAAATTATACTGGATCGCTATCGGTAAAACCGACTTCTTATACAAGAACAACGTAGACTATCGCAAGAAACTAGACGATAGCGGCTACAAATACGAATACTACGAGAGCGACGGCGGCCATATCTGGAAAAACTGGCGCATCTACCTCACAAAATTCGCCCCAATGTTATTCAAATAACAAAATACCCCAGTTGTAGAGACGCGGCATGTGCCGCGTCTCTATGACCTAGCTACAGTCATGTAATTACAACGTATTCTTAAGGATACGCTTAAATACAACATCTCTGAGATTACGGGCGATCGGGATTTGATAGGATTCGATACGTAATCTATTCCCTTCTACCAGATCGACACGATCCGCATTAATTATATACGATTTATGCGTTTGGAGAAATTGATCATCGGGTAGGGATTCCCCGATCCGCTTCAAGGTTGAATGGGTCAATACTCTACCGGAAGTAGTATAGATACTAACATAATTTTCCAACGCCTCTACAAATAAGATATCTCTTAGGTAGATCTTACGCATTTGCTTCTCGCTTTTCACGAAGAACGAGGCATCCGTATCCGGCGTATTCTCCCGAGCCAACAGGTCGTGCACCTTATTCACGCCTTTTAAGAAACGCTCAAAGGAAATAGGCTTCAGCAAATAATCCACGACATCCAGCTCATACCCTTTCAAGGCATATTGCTCATAAGCGGAAGTAACGATCACTTTGGGAGGCTGGTTTAAGGTCGCCAATAAATCCAAACCGGAAAGATAAGGCATCTCGATATCTAACAAAAGTAAATCCGGCTGCTGAGTTTTCAACAGGGTATTTAATTGGATAGCGTCCTCACATACACCGGTCAAGGAGAGAAAATCCACTCGCTCCACATACGATTGCAATCCTTTACGGGCCATCGGCTCATCATCTGTTATCACGCAGGTTATTGTCATATTTCTTCTATTTCAATCATTAATTCCGCTACGAACTCAGTCTCTTCTTTCCGGGTTTCCAAACGGTGCTTACTGGGATACAATAAAGATAATCGGCGGCGTAAATTTACCAGACCGATGCCTTTACGTTGCCGTTCATCCACCGATTTACGCAACGCTTCGTCCTCCGCTGAAAGCTCGGGGATGGAGTTTCGTATAAACAAACTGATCCGGTTATTTTCCCATTTCATGATAATATCCAATTGATAATCGCCACCTACGTATTTAAAAGCGTTCTCTACCAACGGGAGGAAGAGTAACGGATAAATATTCAGTTCATTCAATTCGGGCGGAAACTCTACACGCAACCGCAGGCGTTCACTCATACGAAGCTTACGCAAAGCTATATAAGTTTTCAAATAATCAATTTCTTGTAGGATACTGACCTTCTGATTACCGCCATACAGTTGGTAACGCAAGAGTTCGGATATCATCTCTAACGTGCGACGAGGCGCCTTGTTACTTTCATCAATCTGGAAATAAACGGTATTGAGCGCATTAAACAAGAAGTGAGGATGATATTGGGATTTCAAGAACTTCAATTCCGTCTGTAATTGATCATTCTTGATCTTTTCGAGTTGGATACGCTGCTCGGCGTAATCTTTATCCAATACTTGAGCTCGCTGAACATTATAGACCATAAACGCAAACAAGCTCCCTATCACGTTCGCAATTATTATATCGTCCATATGGAAAGTATCACCGATAAATATACGGGTTATTGCCAACGTAGCATTCACACCCAATATAATAAATAAGAAAGGCATTCCATACGATCTCCAAACAAATTTCCACCTATTCGGTTCTTTCGCTCTTCGGCTCTTCTCGATCTGGCTTCCAAAGTAAATAAAAAACAAATAAGAGACAAAGATTAGAATCACGATCTCTAGGATACTATTCCCCAAGGACTGTGTCCAGTAGTGTCCTTCTTTCGTATAATCCGTTACCCAGCGGATACAAGAATACAAAGAGACCGCAAAAATCAAGGCATATATCCACTTATATATCTTTTTCATAAACCATTTGTCTAGAGGTTTCACAAATTTATTCTTTTACTTTCATCTACGCTATGCTTCCGGCGAGATTCTTTCACCTCCAAACCACGATTTATACGATAGGTCAATGAAATACCGACTACCGTCCGGTTCATCCGCTCTTTTATAAAAGCGTGCTGGGTGGGAGTCATCACGCTCATTCTCGATACATTCGAATGGAAAATATCCCGTGCGAATAACTGGATCGTTCCCCGGCCTTTCCATATCTTCTTCTGGATACCGGCATTTATTTGCCATAACGGATAGATCGTAGCTTGTCCCGCCGCCATTTTCCCATTATAGAAACCGATAAGTTCAGCGCTCCAAGTCCGGGCAAAGCTAAACTGATTCGAGATCCCGATATTCGGCGTCCATCTCTTATTCACCTTTACTTGATAATTCTCCGGTAAACGATACCGGTTATAGATCCAGGATGCGCTGACGTTCACGTTCCAAAATGAGGTTAACGGTAATTGGGAGGTACTGAGCCGGGGACCTACGCTGACGCGGGAAGAGAGATTTTCCGGTGAGACATAAACGACATAGTTCCCTTGATCCAAATAGCTCTTGATAATTACATCCTTCGTATAATTGAAAGCAAGCCCCACCCGGAATAAATCGCCATGTATATAGGCCAGTTCCAGATTATCGGATAATTCCGGGCGTAATAAGGTGTTACCTTTATCATACGTATACTCATCGTGGATATATACAAACGGATTCAGGTCCCGGTAATTCGGACGGACAATCCGTTTGCCATAAGTAAGCGACAGACTATTCCCATTCCTCAAGGCATACTGAACAGAAAGCGTTGGGAACAAGTGCGTATAATGATTGGTAAACGAGGAGTCTCTTTGATAAGCGTTACCCGATTGTTCGCCCTCTATGCGGGTATTTTCCAGACGAAGACCTGCCTCCAGACTTATAGAAGAGAATTTGGCGTCAAGCTGTACATAGCCCGCGTTTATATTCTCGTCATACTGAAAATCACAACTCAAGTCATGGTCCGGTTGCCAAGAATCACCTTGTAACCGATTATAATCAGCGTTATTATCAATAGAGACAAAAGAGGTCTTGGCGCCTGCATGGAACGTGAAGGATTTCGAGAAAGGCCACACCAGATTCGCTTGTCCGGAGTATAAATGGATTCCTCCATCCATATCCCCAAACAAGGTATCTTGGCTATTCAAATATTGGTCTTCCTCGTATCGATAACGCAAGTAGTCCATAGAGGCATCCAAGACCCCGCCATCGGAGTTAAAGGTATGTGTTAAACTTAAAACAGCCGTAAAATTATCCTGCGAACGATTCTGGTCGTTCAAGGTACGAAGCAAACCTCCGGTTTGCGGAGATCGCTTAGGAATGGATGAGTTCATGTCTCCCTCAACCTTGCTACCCGCCAGATTTCCATCCGTGGAAAGCCCTATCGTAGTCTTTTCCGACATTTGATAATCGATCCCGAAACGATAATAGTTTGACTTATTCTTCCAAGTTCGATAGGAAGATTGCGTCATCTGCCCGGTCTCCCCTTCCGGCCGCCAACCTTCCAGATAGCTTCTCTCCACATACAAATCATCGTAATCATTCTTCCGGGAATAGGAATAAGAGAGATAGAAGTTGAACTTATTCGTCCGCAGATTCAAGGTAGTAGAAGCGAAACCTTCCCCATATTTACCTTGGTCATAACTACCATTTACCGAAAGGTTCATTCCCCTTCGCAATATCTTCTTCGTACGTATATCGATAATACCGGAGTTTCCGCTAGCGTCGTAACGTGCCGAGGGATGCGTAATCAAATCGATTTTATCCGTAATGGAGGCAGGAGTCGATTTTAAGAGATTGACAAGATCTTGCCCCGATAAATAGGTAGGCTTACCATCCATCAAGATATTCGCCCCGTTTTGACCATTCAAGAAAATAGTGCCATCATTTTGTATCACGACTCCCGGCAAACTGGTCAACACGTCGTAGACATTCCCTTGGCTTTGGGTGATAGAGGCATCCAGCCTATAAGTCATCTTCCCCGGTTTCATTTCTACCGTAGGGAGCTTAGCCATGATCACCACCTCCTGTAACTTCTGGTCCGCTATCGTATCGACCTGTCCCCAACCACAAAAAGGGGTAATTATCAATAGAACTATTATAAAAAGATTCCTGCTCATGTCGTTTTTATATCAAAATTACATCAGCAGGAGTATCCAATCAAATTATTTTGACCAACGGAAGTATCCGGGGGATGAAAGGTAAGAAAACCTTTTATATAGTCGGTTTATCCACCCGTCCGGCAAATAAGATAGCACCCGTACTCTTCTCCTTTAGGACATAGCCGAAGGGATGGTCAAAACGAAGTTCGGAAATAGTAGGGGCAGGAGAATCCATAAATAGATTCATATCAGCCATAGTCACGGCAGCCGCCTCTGTTCCGGACTCGTTTACCTCAATAAAGGTTTTCTGTTTTACCTCATTTACATATACAGAGGCATCACACATCATTGAGAAATCAGCCAAAACCGGATCAAATGCGTCTGAGATCCCCATCACTCGCATGATCTCTTTCAAATCCATCGAAGGAGACTCAAACTTGAACCGCGGAAGATATAGTTTCAGATTCTGCCGTTTCATCTTATCAATCCAATGATTCCACTCCGTATCATCCAGCCCTTCGATAAGGCGACTCAACGCAACTTCATCGTCTGCGCTAGGCATGAATACGACAAGGCTAAACGCACCATTGCCATAAGGTAACTCCACGACAGAAACCTTATCGTCTACATAGCAATCAGTAGTATTCTCCTGCCGCATGGTGGGTACTTTTATCTCCTCCCCACTATTCAAATAAAAAGGTTCGTCTTTCGTATCCTTTTCCTTAAACTCCGAAGTCCATACCCCCTTAAAATAAATAGCGTTAATCAAAAGAGAGACGGCATCGGAAGAAGAATCATCAAGGATCTTTTGTATTAAATTATTCGTCTTATCGGCACACCAACGGTTTACTTTATCCTTCGTCCCATCATTAAACGGCTCATTGTAAACCTCTGCGTTATAATACATCTTATTGGTCTTAACAAAAGATTCCAACACCTTAAAGTCGTCCCTAACCCACACGCTATTGGCATTGGTAAAAATCGTACGTCCATCCAATTTAGGCAGCTCCGTTTGCATCATTTGCGCATAGGCGTTTATCTCTTCGTAGGTAAAGTTCTCATAGCCCAAAGTCTCTTGGATCTCCTTATAGGTATTTCCATCCGCGCCATTCAGGACCATGCCCAAACAAAGGTTCACACTCAAAGGAGATATACAAAAGTCAGCCTTTTGCCTACGAGCCATCTCTCTATAAAAATCGAAAGAGAATTTTTGTACTTTCGCATTTACCTCGGCGGATTTAGAGGTCAAGGGAATGTCATATCGTTCCGTATCCTGACCGAAATTATCTCCCTCCAAATCATTTTCGCAGCTTGTCAATGCAAATAACGGGATGCACAGGCATAAGAATAGGTAGTAAGTGCTTTTCATAATACAATGATTTAAATGTTCCTATATATAATATAGATGCGCAAGATACACATAATGTTGCATTTTATCTATCTTATTTAAAGACATTAGATTGTTTTCACTCGCCGTTTTATACTTAAATAAATTTAATGTACGCACGTACATTAATACCGTATCAAAATATCTCCATCAACAAACAAGCAATGCTTCCAGTATGAAATCTCCTACTTTTGCCTTCTGAAATGAATAACTTGCGGCTTGTCGAGTGAATAACTAACGAGTATACCCAGTGAATAACTAACGGCTTTAGAAGTGATTAGTTATTCACTTCTAAACGCTTTTTCCAGCTGTTGATCAAGCAAAATTCTCATTTCCATAAAGTCATCCACGAAGAGGCTTTTCTGTCTTTTTGAGTAGTATTAGAGCTTTTCCATAACATCTCATTTCCACAGGAATCACAAGATAAAGGAGGGGAGATAACAATAAACAGTGCTTTTCCAATGAAAAAGACCGTTTTCGATACACATTAGGCGACAAAAGCCTACACATACGGTCGCGTTAAGCAACGCCAGTAGTGCCATTGGGCATTATAAGCAGTCGCAAATAGGGTTGTAAGTAGTCGTGAATGGGCATTCTTACCTCCTTATAGCCCTATCGTAACACCGTTTTTCCCTCCTTTTGCTCCATCGGATATGAATTACGATGAATTATTTTCGCTAGAACAAAAGGCTATTTTTCGGCATTGCTCTATCAATGAACCGATTGCTGATTTATTTTTTCAAATTCAAGCACAAGACGTACCTTAGCCCGGAAAAACCGATTCTCCGGGACTTCCGATTACAAATTGTCAATCCTAACAGATTGTCATGTCCTTCGATCGTCTTTCTCGAAATCTCCCAAAGATGATTATCAATTCAATAAAAAAACGTATTTTTGTCACATACAATCTATAAACAACCCAAGATATGGAAGTGACAGTCAAGAAAGTAGAAATTACCTTACCGGAGGTAGACATGGCCTTGCTCAAAGAACTGGCCAAGAAATTCGGTTGGAATATCGGCAGGAAGAAGTCCGGTATAGAGAAGGGGCTGGAGGATATCAAGGCAGGAAGGGTTTATAAGGCCAAAGATATGGAAGATCTAAAAAAGCATTTGCTAAATCAATAAACCATGTACGACGTACAGACTACCAAGCAATTTGATAAGAGTTTCAAGAAATGCTTGAAAAGGAATTGCAATCCAGAACTCCTATGGGAGTTATCGGCATTCTTCAAGAAACCGGTTCCCTCCCAATGCAATATCACCCCCATAAACTAAGCGGTAAATTTGAGGGCTTATGGGAATGCCATATTAAAAGCGACTGGCTCTTAATATGGCAACAAAACGATACCGAACTGGTCTTGATCATGACCGATACCGGTACACACACTGATTTATTTTAAGACTTGGGATGATCCACTCGGCCTGCGAATAAAATGGCACCCGTACTATTCTCCTTTAAGACATAGCCGAAGGGATGATCAAAACGAAGTTCCTTTAAAGTGGTAGCGGGAGGAAGCGCACTTGTATCCATATCTACTATCGTAACAGCGGCGGCTTCCGTGCCGGACTCATCGACCTTAATAAAGGTATTTTGTTTTATCAAGCCTATAAATAAAGGCTGTTCGGTTGATATATTCGTGAAGTCTGCCTCCGACTTAAAGGCATCCTTGACTCCCAATGTCCTCATCACATCTGTTAAATCCATACTTGATTCCATCGTAAAGTGAGGCAAATAGAGGTCGAACGAATAAGAACTCAGGTTGCTCATCCACTGGTTCCAACGATCCGCATCCAAGTCCGCAATCAACTCATCTAGCGAGGTTTTCTTCTTATCGGACGGCATAAAAAGAACCAGACTAAACGCTCCGTTTCCATAAGGTAGTTCCACGACAGATACCTGCTCATCACCATAATAATAATTTGTCGCTTGTTGTTTCATGGTAGGAACTTTGATCTCTGATCCGTCCTTTAGATGGAACGGCTTGTCCTTTGTATCTCCCTTATCGAACTCCATTTTCCACACTCCCTTGAAATAAATGGCGTTGATCAGGCATGCCAATGTATTGGGACTGATTGTCTCCAGCATCTTAGGGATCAAATCATTCGTTTTATTGGCGCACCAATGGTTGATCTTGTCCACCGTCTCCATATTGAACGGCTCGTTATAAACCTCGGCATTATAATACGTTTGATTGGTCTTTACAAATGGTTCCAGCATTTGGAAATCATCCTTGATCCACATACTATTCGCATTCATGAAAATAGTACGACCATCCAACTTGGGAAGCTCCGTCTGCATCATTTGGGCATAAGCGTTTATCTCCTCGTTGGTTAAGCCCTCATAACCTAAGGCTTCTTGTAGCTCTGTATACGTATTACCATTCGCCCCATTCAATACCATACCCAAACAAAAGGAGGCGCTTAAAGGAGAGATACAAAAATTCGACTCCTCCTTGCCAGCCATTTCCTTATAAAAATTAAAAGCGAACTTCTGCCCTCTAGCGTTTACCTCTAGCGATTTAGTATCCAAAGGTATATCATATCGCTCAGTATCGGTTCCGAAAGGTTCTTCAGAAGAATCATTGTCACACCCAGTCAACGCAAACAAAGGTATGCAGAGACAGAGCGACAGGAATAGGTAATTGTTGGTCTTCATAACTTGATATTTTTAATGTCCTTATATCTAATTGATGAATAGGTCTCCATTAAAGTTGCATCCCGCCTATATATTTATCACAACAGTAACTCAACGGATGGAAACGTAGGGATATAATAAAAGCCGTATCACTGCGGATCAGTTATACGGCTAAACTGGAGTAAGCTATGACGGGAGATGATGATCAGCGGTTATGCTTGATCAGATTCATAAACTCCTCGCGCGTCTTAGCTTGTTGGAAAAAGCCGGTGAAATCAGAGGTAGTCGTCAAGGAATTTTGTTTCTCCACGCCACGCATCTGCATGCACATATGTTGCGCCTCGATCACGACCATCACGCCCAACGGGTCCAAGGTCCTCTGGATGCAATCCTTGATCTGCATCGTCATACGCTCCTGTATCTGGAGACGGCGGGCGAAGATATCCACTACCCTAGGGATCTTGCTTAAGCCCGTAATATATTTCTTGGGGATATAAGCCACGTGGGCCTTGCCGAAGAAAGGCAACATATGATGCTCACAAAGGGAGAAGAAATCGATATCTTTCACGATAACCATCTGTTTGTAATCCTCTTCCTGAAACATGGCGGAACGGAGCACCGCCTCCGGGTCCTCATGATATCCCTTGGTTAAAAACTGCATGGCTTTCGCCACACGTTCCGGCGTTTTAAGCAGACCCTCACGCCCGGCATCCTCACCCAGCAAACCCAATACTTCCTTATAATGGCCGGCCAAAGCTTCCCGTGTACGTAGCGTCTCTTCGTTTACTTCTGACATCATCTTTAATTTAGGGGAATTTTTATCTCTTCTCGTACGATATACATTTCCTTCCCGTATTTCGGGAAAGCACCCATCAACAGGCGCATCATATGATAGGCCTCCTCATGCGAGCGGAAATCTCCCACACGCAACTTCCAGAACGGGGCGTTGTAAGTGACATACGTCGGGATCTCTGGAAAAAGCTCCTTGATTTCCTTCTCCTTACGAAAAGCCTCGTCTTTCGAGACCCGTTGGTTATTACCGGAAAATACCTGCGTACGATACCCTTGTACCTTCAAGAAGGTAAGGCTATCGGTCGTCTCCACGTTCGCTCCACGCATACGCTCACCCACCATCTCGCGGATAGCGGCGGATTGATTGATAACGACCTCGCCTTTTCCCAAACCGGATCTCTGCAACGCATCGAATATGGTCGAACGCTCACCTTCCAACGCCGTCTGAGCGAATAAAGATGAAGTACCGGCCATCATAAAGGCAAATAGCAATAAGATACAAGGAATTCTTTTCATAGATAGAATATTAAAAAGAGTATCTTTCCCCATTCATTGAGGGGAAAGATACCTTCTTATTATGAATTAATTAAAAAGCCTCGATAATCGGCATGAATTTGTCAACGGCCAAAGAAGCGCCACCGATCAAACCACCGTCTACGTTCGGTTTAGCGAACAATTCCTTAGCGTTACCGGCGTTACAGCTACCACCGTAAAGGATCGTGCAGTTATCAGCTACCTCATTGCCATATTTAGCGGCCAAAGTAGCGCGGATGTGAGCATGGATCTCCTCAGCTTGCTCAGCGGAAGCAGTCTTACCTGTACCGATAGCCCATACCGGCTCGTAAGCCAAGACGATCTTGCCGAAATCCTCAGCGGAAAGATCGAACAAAGAACCAGCGATTTGAGCGTCTACTACCTCGAAGTGCTTGCCAGCTTCTCTCTCCTCCAAAACCTCACCGATACAGAAGATCGGAGTCAAACCGTTAGCCAAAGCCAACTCAACCTTCGTCTTCAAGATCTCCGGAGTCTCATGATAATAAGCACGTCTCTCAGAGTGGCCTAAGATCACATATTTCGCGCCAGTAGAAGCTACCATAGCGGCAGAAACCTCACCTGTATAAGCACCTTTTTCCTTGTCAGCGCAGTTCTCAGCTGCAACACCGATCTTGTTTGTATCGATAGCGGCAGCAACGCTTGCCAAGTGAGTGAACGGAGTACCGATGATCACATCGCAATTCGGAGTCTTACCCTTCAAAGCCTCGTCCAAACCTTTAGCCAAAGCAAGACCTTCAGCAAGAGTAGTGTTCATTTTCCAGTTTCCTGCAACAATATTCTTTCTCATAACTTAATAATTTAAATATGTAATACAAATAAATCTCTATTCAGATTCTTTTCCTTTCCGGCGACGGCGATTGCGCAAGGCATCGTATCCCCAAACCAGCAACAAAGGTACGGTAAAACTTAATAGGTTGGTTATTAGCCGGGCATCTTCTTTCGCTTTCCAGTCGGTATTTCCTTCCAGATAGCCGTTTACGATCGTTTTCAGGTCTTCTTCCTGTGGGATATCGTTGTAATGCCACTTCATCAAGATCGTACCTTTCTTCAGCAAGACCAATCCCGGATTGGAGCGGATGATTGTTTTCAAAAGGACATCATCGGCCATAAGAAACGGATACTCGGCACCGGTATTATCACTCCATGTAGCGATAGCCTCGGCGGAAGAACCCGTCACGCAATAAAAGCCCAAGCCGTTCTCCAAGGCGTAATCGTATACATTGTTGATCTCGTCGATACGCTCATCATCCGCATTCTCCAGACGGGGAGCGATCAAAAGGAAGAGACCTTTCGGGTCGTTCAGCAACTCATCAGTCACGTCTGCGTCATTCTCATTATAGATATGAAATGTGGTAACGGGGGGAACGTATCCTTGTTTGACCAGCTTGGTCTTTGAATCCACGAAAGTCCACGTACTATCATCGGCCGGGGCGTTCTCCAAAGAAAATTCTTTCTGTACGCCATCCTTCTCGTAAATAAAAGAATACGCATATTCATCCTCGGGCGCACCTTCCGGTATCGACATCAAGGCAGAGATATTCGCACCCAACTTATAGGGACGGAAATCCAAGATCGGCAAATGATTATAATTCCGGTAAGCGAAACCGATAGCGAAGACATATGCCCACAAGGCCACGAACCAGTAGACATGGTAGGTATAGCCTTGTAAAAGCCGCTGATTATGGATGAACACGTAAATAGCGGCGGCCAAAAGTACGACATTCTTATAGAAGGTCTGCCAATTACTGATCACCAAGGCATCCCCGAAGCAACCGCAATCCGATACGGGATTGAAGATCGCCAGATACAGCGTCAGCGGCGTCATGAAAGACATCATCAGCAAGGTCAAGAAGGTCGTATACCGCCGATACACTCCTACTAACATACATACACCCAGCATGAACTCCAGAGCGGACAAATTAAAGGAGATCAATACCGTAAAGGGTTGCAGCTTATCCAGCCCAAAGGAAGTCAGATAGTCGCCAATCTTAATGGCGCCTCCCATGGGATCGACAGCCTTCACCGTTCCGGAGAAGATAAAGACAACTCCCAATAACAGGCGGCAGACCTCTGCGATCACTTTCTTTACGGTTTCCTTATATTCCATGTAGCTCACTCCTCGCCAAACTCCAGCTTAATCAAGCCGAAGAGGGCATAATTGATCATATCCATGTAGTTGGCGTCCACTCCCTCGGAGACGAGTGTCTTGCCTCCATGACTCTCGATTTGCTTGGTCCGATAAATCTTCATCAAAATAAGATCCGTGTACGAGCTGATACGCATACTGCGCCACGCCTCATCATAGTCGTGATTCTTGGCGTACATCAGTTCCTTCGTCTCAGTGATGTATTTATCGTATAATTCCAAGGCTTTATCTATCGTGATATCGGTCGTATCCGCGAATCCCAACGCCAACTGGATCAAACCGATCACGCCATAATTAACGATGGCGATAAACTCCGGACGGATTCCCTCGTCCACCATGCTCGTCCCCTTAATCTCCAAGCTACGGATACGGTTCGCCTTGATAAATATTTGGTCAGTAACCGACTGGGGACGCATAATCCTCCACGACGGCCCGTAATCTTTCAACTTCTTCTCGAACAACTCCCGGCACAGGGAGATCACTTGCTCGAATTGTTCCTTTGTATTTGGCATACTATCCTAGATTATACCCGCGAATATAGGAAAAAAGACGTAGATGTTCTCGAAAATTCAAGACAACAAAAGCTAATAAGATAAATGAAAAGAGGTTACAACAAAAAGGAGCCACTTTATAAGCGGCTCCTTTTCGTTTCCTTACATCTTATATATCGTTATGAACAGCGTAATGAGCGTCCTAAGCGCAACACGGTAGTCTTTGTGATACCGTTCAATTCGCAAAGTTTACTAACGGAAGTACCGTATCTTTTAGCGATAGCGCCAAGCGTATCACCGGATTTAATACGATGATAAACCGGAGTAGCCTCCACATCATTCATTGTATTCGTGTCTTCTCCTAAAGAAGCGGTAGCGGAAGAACTTGCCTGTACCGTGATTTTCTTAGAAGATCCGGAAGCGGTCGATTTCTTTTGAGTTTGAGCTTTTGGAGTCGCTTTAGCCGCGGTTTCCACACCGGCACTACAACGAATGGACTGGCCGATACGTAACATAGAAGTAGATTTCAATCCATTTAAACGACAAAGCTCATTCACTGTCGTACCATATATACGTGCGATTTTACCTAAGGTATCACCGGATTTTACACGATGGTACACCATCTGACTATTGGAAGATGTATAGATATTGCTCTTACGTCCGTTAATCTTGACGTTACGAAACACATATTGATCCTGATGAGGTATTGAGTTCTCGAAGTCAATAATATCAGCCGGGTTAATAGCCTGTCCAAGAAAACGAGTCTCAAAATGCAAATGAGATCCCGTAGAGCGTCCTGTATTTCCCCCTAAAGCGATCGGATCTCCAGCCCGTACGATATCGTTCACACCTACTAAGAATTTAGATAAATGACCATATACAGTCTCTAAACCATTCGGATGGCGAATCACAAGATAATAGCCATATCCCCTACGCTCGAAATTCTTGATACGCACCTTGCCGTCAAACGCCGCACGGATCGTATCTCCAATTTGCACTTTCAAGTCTATCCCCTTATGCATCCGTCTACGGCGAGGACCATACTTTGAAGTGACCCTTGTCATAGAGTCCATAGGCAAGACAAAAGTAGAACAATCGATTACGCAAGAATCCGGCATATCTACCTTTTTACCCCGGAAAGGATTCACCCATTCATTTGTCCATTCGCCATATAATTCATCGGCAGGGAACATCAAGTTCTCTCTCGCCTCCAACTCCGCTTTCTCATTAATCTCCGCAAGCTCCTTCAAAGCCATATCTTTCTTAAAGCCAACACGGTCAGCCATTAACTCAGATACACGCTTGTCCATAAGTTTGTGGGTTGGATGATTGGGAGTCTCCGGAGTTTCCGGTTTCACCGGGTTCTCCGCATTAGCAGTCGATACCATCACAGCGGCACAACAAATGAATAGAAATGTCCTTATACTCATTTTTTGATAACTTTCATTCTTATAATTCAGGATAAAACGGCAATACCCGGCATCTCTGCCTGATTGTCAACTTGTCAAAGTTCGGAAATTTGAATAAGCCGACAAAATTGATTAACGAAAAATTTCTGCAATGACTTTGAATAAAAGCAAAACAAGCGAATAAACGAACTAAATATCAAAGACTTACAGAACAATATGTTTCACAACATATTAGCTAATCATTCCCCAATTTATCTTCCTTGTGAACAGAGTTTTGAGCCTTTCGCTCAATATCCGGTGCTGTTCGGACAATAATTCGGGGTCTTCGTCAAGAACTCCTTGAGCGATATCCCGCGCATACTGAAGTATTTGTCCATCGGCCGCCAAGTCCGCTATTTTAAGGTCTATCCCCTCGCCACTTTGCCGGGTACCTTCCAGATCTCCATGTCCCCGGAGACGGAGATCCGCCTCAGCGATCTCAAAACCATTCGTACTGTTCACCATAATCTCCAGTCGCTTACGAGTGTCATTACTTAGTTTATAAGAAGAGACCAAGATACAATAAGATTGTTCAGCACCACGTCCTACCCGGCCACGAAGCTGATGAAGTTGAGAGAGACCGAAACGTTCAGCACTCTCGATCACCATGACGGATGCGTTCGGCACGTTCACGCCAACCTCTATAACCGTAGTAGCCATCAAGATTTGCGCCTCGCCGGAGATAAACTTCTGCATCTCGGTATCCTTATCCGCCGCTTTCATACGGCCATGTACCATACATACCTTATATTCTGGGAAGACCTCCTTGAACGTCTCAAAACCGGCCTCCAAGTCTTTATAATCCAGTTTCTCATTTCCTTCAATCAAGGGATATACCACATAAACCTGACGCCCCTTTTGTATCTCTTTCCGAAGGAACTCATACAATTGCGCCTTTTTATTATCATAGCGATGAAGCGTCTGTATCGGTTTACGTCCCGGAGGTAACTCATCGATCACCGATACATCCAGATCCCCATACAAAGTCATCGCCAAAGTACGGGGAATCGGGGTAGCCGTCATCACCAACACATGCGGCACGATCGCATTCTTCGTCCAAAGGCGTGAGCGTTGCTCCACACCAAAACGGTGCTGCTCATCGATAATCGCTAATCCCAACGAAGAGAAAACCACTGTCTCCTCAATCAGCGCATGCGTCCCGATCACGATCTGGATCTCACCGCTGGCAATAGCCGGTAATATCTTATCCCGCTCTTTCTTCTTGGTAGATCCGGTCAAAAGAGCGACCTTAACGTCCATATCTTTCAGGAATCCCATGATCGTCGCATAATGCTGGGTCGCCAATATCTCGGTAGGAGCCATCATACAAGCTTGGCAATGATTATCTATCGCCAATAGCATAGACAATAAGCCTACCAAAGTCTTGCCACTCCCCACATCACCTTGCAGCAGGCGATTCATCTGCCGCCCGCTACCCATATCGATCCGGATCTCACGAACTACCCGTTTCTGGGCGTTCGTCAACTCAAAAGGAAGATACTCTTTATAGAACGTATTGAAATAATGGCCGACCGTAGGGAAAACGATCCCTTTTAGCTTCAGTTTCCGAACGCTAGCGGTACGTAATATATTTAATTGTATGAAGAAAAGCTCGTCAAACTTCAAACGTAACTGGGCGTCACGCAACTTAGCGGCAGATTCCGGGAAATGGATATTCCGCATCGCCTCTGTCATAGACATCATATGGATCCGTTTCAATACGTCGGGGGAAAGCGTCTCCGGAAGTTCCCAGTTCAGCCAGCTTAACAACGTATATTGCAGGTTCTGGATCGCCCTGGAATTCAGAAACGACTTTTTCATCTTCTCCGAGGTATTGTAGAACGGGGTCAAGCCTCTCGCCACTTGATCCGCTTGGTCCAATAAATCAATATCCGGATGCGGTATGTTATAGGTATGCCCAAACTCCGTAGGCTTTCCGAAAACTATATACTCGGTATTGGGACGATACTTATCTGTCACATAATTCAAACCCTTGAACCAGATCAAATCGATCGTGCCCGTACCATCCGAGAACTTACCGACCAGCCGTTTACTCCGTCCCTCGCCTAGCGTATCGAAATAGAGAATCTGGCCTTTCAACTGGATATAAGGCATATTCCCACTGATCTCAGCTACTTTATAAAACCGGCTGCGATCTATATATTTATAAGGAAAATAAAAGAGCAAGTCCTCATACGACGATATCCCCGCTTCCTTTTGCAGGATATCCGCCTTCTTGGGTCCTACTCCCGGCAAGTACGTAATCGATCGCTTATCAAGGTCCAGCATAACATCTATGAGTTTTTAGGGTTTACCGGGCAAACATCGCTTCCGCTATTAACAAATCAAAGGGCGTGGTAATCTTGATATTCTCACGATCACCGGGAACCGTATCAATCGCATGCCCCATCGCCTCCACCACGGAAGCGTCGTCCGTAAATAAAGACGAATAAGGTTGCTCATAGGCTTTTGTCAATAATTCCAGATGGAAGACTTGCGGGGTTTGTACAGCCATATAGCGGGAACGGTCCACCGGATGGCTCCCTTTTCCATCTGTCTCACGCAGGGAATCAATCATCGGAACAACCGGGATAACGGCTCCCGTGACAGCCGCTTTATCAAAGCAGGCCTCAACAACCTCCGGAGAGACGAAAGGACGAACGCCATCGTGCACAGCGACCAAACTCAGACCGCTATCCTCCTCCCCCTTCCGACGCCTCTCCGCCAAAAGCCAATCCAACCCATTCTTAACCGAGAAGAAGCGAGTATCTCCCCCTTTCACGATCGCATGCGGGACCTTGCAGCCGATTTCCTTGCAAAGCATATTCCAATACGGCTGATGATCCTCCGGAAGCACAAGGATTATACGTGCGGAAGCATCCCAACGATGAAAAGCCTCTAACGTATGCATCAAAAGAGGTTTCCCCCGCATAGGAATAAACTGCTTCGGCAGATCTCCACCCATACGAAGCCCTTTACCCCCGGCAACGATCAAGACGTACTTATTCATCAATCCAATTCCTCCAAAACTTTTTTAACTTCCTCATCCACTTTATACAGCTTCTCCTTGCAGAGCTTGATCAGACGGGTAGCTTCTTTTACCTTCTCGGACAGGATATCGACATCCAAGTCTCCATTCTCGATCTCAGCCACGATCTTACGAAGTTTCTCGATCGCCTCGTTATATGTTTCTTCTTTCTTCGCCATATTAATTATGTATTTATCGGACGGTTATAAAACCACCCTCTATGGTTTGATAATACTTTTTATTTCACCATCGATGAAGCGAGTCGTCAGTTCTTCGCCGGCTCGCAAATCAGAGGCATGTTTGATAATCTTGCCATCTTTCAAGGCTAAGCTATAGCCTCGCTTTAAGATATAATCAGGAGAAGCCATCTTGATAAACTGTTCCGTAAGCTGGATAAAACGCACATCCTCGGAGAGTTTAGAGGTAATACCGTTTCGCAAGCGAAGTTCCGTATTCTCAAGCACCGACTGGCGGCGTGATAACAAACCCGATGCCATCGCAGGTAAACGGCTCGCTATCGTTTGCAGTCCCGAACGATTCCGCTCGATCCGGCTTGTCACGATAGAAGGGAAACGGGTCGCTACCAATTGTAAATAGTTTTTCTGTCGGGATAGAATATCCATAGCCAATAAACTCACGTCTTGACGCAAACTCTCCAACTCCTCACCAACGCTATCCATTCGGGAAATAAGGAACTCGGCGACAGCGGTCGGTGTCTTCATCCGGGTATGCGCCACCAAATCTACAACCGTATCATCCCGTTCGTGCCCGATACCCGTGATAATCGGTAAAGGGAATTGAGCGCAATTCGCCGCCAACAGATAAGAATCGAAGCTATTCAAGTCCGAGGTAGCCCCACCCCCACGGATAATCACGACCACATCAAAAAGATCTTGATGTTGATAAATCCGGTCTAAAGCCGCTATTACAGAAGCCTCCGTCCGTTCTCCCTGCATCAAGGCGGGGAATAATTTGGTATAGAACGGATAACCTCCTTTATTCCGTGTCAACTGATTCATAAAATCCTCGTAGCCGGCAGCCGTCGGAGAAGTAATGATAGCGATTCTCCTAGGAAGTAGCGGAAAAGGCAATTCCTTATTCAGTGTAAAGACCCCTTCCTCCTGCAATTGGCGGATAATCTCCATACGCTTACGCACCATATCACCTAACGTATAAGCCGGATCTATATCAAGCACCGTAAGACTCAATCCATACAACTCGTGGAACTCAACAGACACCTTCACCAACACTTTCAAGCCGGAAGCGAACATCTGACCGGTCTCCATCTCGAAATAAGGTTTCAACATACGAAACGTCTTCGCCCAGATAGACCCTCGTACCTTGGCCACCAATTGCCCGGTCTGCACATTCTTCTCCACAAACTCCAGATAACAATGTCCGGAAGAAGTATTCACCCGCACATCGCTCATCTCCGCACGCACCCAGCAAGTCTCCGGGAAAGCCCTCGACAACGCACCCCGTATACGAGTATTCAGCTCTAACAAAGATAGAGCCTCTTTCTCACCCGATAAGTTATTTAGATTCGGCCGCATATTTACGCTCTTGTTTATAAGCTTTGTACACATCCGGGATGCCATATCCCAACTCAGCGTCCGGTTGCTCAAACTTACTGCCGAAACGCTGCAAAAGAGAGATTATATCCTTATTCGTCAGACTGGGAAACGCTTGCCATAGACAAACACCCAACCCCGCTAAGATCGGCGTAGCGAAAGAGGTACCGTTCGCGTAACGGATATTCCCCGTAGGATCTATCACGCAACAGCCCGTACCCAAGGCAACCACATCCGGCTTCACCCGGTAATCCGCCGTAAAGCCAACAGAACTGAAATTACTTTTCTTCTTACGATCCGTGATAGCGCCCACTGTCAATATATCCGGGGCATCCGCTGGAAAGGTTATCTTTCCCCAGCTACCGCCCCCCTCGTTGCCGGCGCTACTAAACAACAAGATCCCTTTTGATGAAGCCATCTTAGCGGCACGACTGATCAAGGAAGTCCTCCCGTCCAATTGATCTTGATGATAGTTCAGGGCCTCTACATCAAAAGAGAAATACCCCAACGAAGAAGAGACCACATCCACTCCCACGCTATCGGCAAATTCCATAGCTGCCGTCCAATAATCCTCCTCGATGGGAAACTCCGAACGGCTATCCTCGCTCTTTATCAGCCAATATTCGGCTTGGGGAGCCGTACCGACCATCAAGCCCGGCGCATCAGCGGCCAAGCAAGATAAGACCTTCGTCCCATGATCATCCCCGATGAAAACGCTTCGGCCGGGGAAAACCACGTTATGCGTTCCTAATAACCGCAAGGAATCAAATACGCTGATCCGATCCACGTTCATGAAACCGGCATCGACCACGGCCACACGCATACCCTTACCCTTAAAGCCCGCCTCATGCAATTTGATACCGTTCAGCATCTTGATCTGCTCCTCGGCATAACCGTAAGGCGATTTCTCCGGTTTATCTATTGGCATAAACCGTGTCGTATCATTCTCCTCCCTAGGAATATCGATTTCCTCGTCACCTTTCCAGACCCATTTCACGGAATCCACGATCGGGAGGCGCAAGAGACGCTCAGCGACCAAGCTATCCGGACTGGACACCACGACCGTAGAGAACCATTTGCTCTCCAGCACCGGTTTTCCTCCATTGGCGGACAAGGTATCCAGATAAGCTTGAGCGATCGGCAAATCCGATTCCGACACCGATATACCTTGCCGGTTCCGTCGCTCAACAGACTCCTTGGAAAGATATTCCTCCGGGTTATCCAGCGTATAACCGGAATCCCCTTTATCTTTCAAATACACCCGAAAACGAAAACTTTCCCCCGCATGTACTCCCAAAGAAAACAAACTGAATACGAAAACGAATATTCCTATATATTTACTCATAGAACCTCACACAATTACGAATTACAAAGATAGATGATACCGCCGAATAAACAAAAAAGCCCGGCACTGGAATAGGCCGGGCTCATGTATAATTCTTCGTCTTATTCATTGATATTACAGATAGGGATCTCACGTTTAACACTTTGGCGTAAAGAAATCAAGGTCTCTGTAGCCGTAACACCCGGTATCTCTTGAATCTTGGAGTTCAAAAGCTCCATCAAGTGCTCGTTATCACGGGCATACAGCTTGATCAGCATCGTATACGGACCCGTAGTGAAATGGCATTCTACCACTTCGGGTATTTTCTCGAATTCCGGGACAACATCCTTGTACATAGATCCACGCTCCAATTTCACGCCGATATAGGTACATGTATTATACCCCAATATTTTAGGATTGATGTGATACCCTGAGCCAACGATCACATTCATATCAATCATGCGTTGAACCCGTTGATGAATAGCTGCACGAGATACACCGCACTCCTCGGCAACATCTTTAAAAGGAATCCTAGCATTCTTTGAAATAATGTTCAATATCTGCCGGTCCAGTTTGTCTATCTTCTCCATTTTAAATTCGCTTTATTATATGCATTCAGATTTAATGTATCAAAAGTATATAATAAATTTGAATCATATATCATTCTGAAAGAAAAAAGTAATCAATAAATAATAAAAGCGGGCAAAAAATGCTTTTTAGCATAATTTGCCCGCCTATTATCTTACAAACGTTCCGTTTCTATTTCTTCGCTACTTATTCTTTTACGATGTCAAGCAACTCAACCTCGAACTTCAATACGCTGTTCGGTTTGATATCTTGTCCTGCGCCACGTTCGCCATAAGCCAACTCAGCCGGGATCCAGAAGATATATTTAGAACCGACCGGCATGATCTGCAAGCCCTCAGTCCAGCCCTTGATTACTTGGCCAACACCGAACTCAGCCGGCTCGCCACGATCCACGGAGCTATCAAACTTAGTACCGTCCAATAGAGTTCCGGTATAATGAACTTTTACCTTATCGGTAGCGGTCGGCTTCGCGCCTGTACCTTCTTTCTCTACCTTATATTGCAAGCCGCTCTCAGTCGTGATAACGCCTTCTTTTGTCTTATTCTCCGCCAAGAACTTATCGCCCTCTTCTTTTGTCTTCTTAGCCTCGCGAGCCTGAGCCTCTACGAAGTAAGTCTGCAAATATTGTTGAGCCTGTTGCGGATTCATCTTCATCGCAGAAGAATCCCCTTTGATAGCTTGGATAAAACCAGCGATCAAATCATCTACGTTAGCCTCACCACCCGGCAAAGTCTTTAAGTTTTCCTTATAACCGGCACCTGTGCTGATACCAATAGCGTAGCTTGCGCTATCGATAGAAGTCTTCAAGCTCGCGCTTTTGTGAGAATCACCGCAAGAGGTGAAAGATGCGCCCATTGCTACAATCACTGTAGCGACTAATACACTTAACTTTTTCATTTTTCTTTAACTCTTATATATTATTTTTCGATATCTAATAACTCAACGTCGAAGATCAACGTACTATTCGGCTCGATAGCCTCACCTGCCCCACGCTCGCCATAAGCAAGGTTAGACGGGATAAACAATCTCCATTTAGAACCGACCGGCATCAACTGCAAGGCCTCTACCCATCCCGGGATTACCTGTGAAACACCGAATACGGCGGGCTCGCCTCTCTGTACGGAGCTATCAAACACCTGACCGTTGATTAACGTACCGTGATAGTGGCATTTTACCTTATCGTTCGCCGTAGGTTTAGCGCCTGTACCATTCTTCAGCACCTCGTATTGCAAACCGCTAGGCAACTCTACCACACCAGCCTTATGCTTATTGATAGAAAGGAACTCCTCACCGGCTTTCTTATTGATCTCCAGTTTCTCTTGTTGAAGCTTCATGAAGTAATCATTGATCACTTGTTTTGCCTCATCATAACTAAGAGCAGGTTTTGCCTCTGTTAAGACGTCATTCAATCCCTGTACAAAATCTTCCACTTGAAGATCCTTGATGCCTGAGTTCTGGAAATTATTTCCGATACTTAAGCCAAGCGCATAACTTACTTTATCCATTCTTTTTTCTTGTTCAACTAATTATAAGCCACAAAAGTAATGCTTTTAATCGTATAACAGCATTTTGTAAGAACTTTTTATTTCATTCAAAGCTTTTTACGAAATAAAGTCGTAACTTCGTAACTATTAATATATACATCTATACATTAAACAAGTAACAGATGAAAAAGTTAGTCATACTTACCGGAGCGGGAATGAGCGCAGAGAGCGGTATCTCCACTTTCCGTGACTCGGACGGGTTATGGGAGAAATACCGGGTGGAAGATGTCGCCACGCCGGAAGGCTTCGCCGCCAACCCTAAATTGGTTCTCGACTTCTACAACCAGCGCAGAAGAGAGCTATTGAATACGAAACCTAACGCCGGTCACCTCGGCCTTGCCGCCTTGGAGAAAGATTTCGACGTACGGATCATTACCCAGAATATCGATAACTTACATGAACGCGCAGGTAGCAGCCACGTGATCCATCTGCATGGAGAGTTGATGAAGGCATGCTCCGTAAGGGATCTGGACACGACCTACAATCTATCGCCGGAGAACCCGGATATTCATCTGGGCGACAAGGACCCTCACGGAAATCAGCTACGTCCTTTCGTTGTATGGTTTGGAGAGGCGGTACCCATGATAGAGCCTTCCATCAAGCTGGTGGAAGATTGTGATATTTTCGTGATTATCGGTACCTCCTTAAACGTCTACCCTGCTGCCGGATTACTAAACTACGTGCGCCGGGGCCAACCGATCTACTTGATCGACCCGAAAGATGTACGTACTTATCGCAACGATATCGAGCATATACAGGCCGGGGCCTCGGAAGGGGTCAAGAGGCTGACGGAGTTGCTTACGCAGAATTAAACAATTCATACACTCATTAGGTCTGACGAAGGCAAGTATAAACACGAAGTCCTTGGCATGCGAACACATTGCCAAGGACTTGTCTTTTTATCCGCTTCCATCCTCACGGAAGTACTTACGGATGAACTTTAATTTATTACTTTAGTATTAATATTAATCCAATTCCCGCCTGTTCATCCGTCACGGATTACTTGGATCGATACCCGCACGGGAATCGTATGATTATCTTATTTCGTTTATTTCTTATTTCACGATTGCCTTTACAGCCTCCTCACCATCAACAGCTACGGCTACGATACCGGCAGGTACAGCGATTGTAGCGTTATCGGAGGTAAGAACAGTCTCAGCGACAACCTTACCTAAGATATTCGTGATAACGATAGACTTACCGGCTGCGCCTTGAACGGTTACAGTACCGTTGCCGGCTACGATAGATACGCCTTCAGCGTTAGCGCCTTCGATAGATGTTACCATATCCTCAGCATCAGTCTTCTGATATGCGTTGAAGATCAAGGCACCGTCAGAACCAGTCTTAGCTGCGCTGAACTCTGAATCACCACGAGTTAATACCAAGCAACCGTTCTGCATCTTCAACCATGCGGCATATTGAGGAGCTATGGAACCGGCCTTAACTTCCTTGTAACCTGCAGTAGCCTTACCTTTATTACCCGTAACAGCAGCGTCAGCAGTCTCGGAATAAATGTTAGACTCGAACATGAACTCATTGTTCTCACCCTCTTTACCATCCTCGTAAGCTTGAGCGGCCTTATCCGGATTTACGTAACGGAATGACCAAGTTACGTTCTTATGGTTGTCGCCTCGCAAGTTTACAATATATGTCTCGTTGATCTTAGCTTTCTCATAAGCTTTGATAATTGTCTCAACATTCAACTCTTCCGGTTTCATGTTAGCGAAATCATTCACCAAGATGAACAAACTGTCGCCTGCGTGGATAGCCTTTACGAAACCAACGCGAGTATAACCACCGTCAATATCCATATACGGAGTCTTGTATTCCTTGCCTTTAATAAGGGCAGAGTCACCGAAACTTACCAAATACTTACCGTAGTTGAAGCCTTGGCTAGCAGGAGTAGCATGTGAGCATTTATCTGCCTCTACAGGATTTCCGGCGTTGTCGAAATGATTATGAGCATATGTACAAGGAACACCCGGAGTACCGGCTTGATCCTGACGAGCTACAGACACCAAATATTGAGGCTTGATATTGCCAGCGCCACGGTTTACCCAAGCGGTATCAACGATGAACGCCAATTTACCATCAGCTTTCTCCTTATTCCAGATACCAGCGTAATCAACCTTCTTATCTGTCAAGTTCTTATTCCACTCATCCATCAAGTATTCCTTACGGATCTTTTCTACGAAGAATAAGCTGTCAGCTGTCTCGCTCTCTTCCAACTCGGCGTTGTCGAAACGACGATACAATGGAGAGTTGTCAACCTCTACCGCAAAAGCGGAAGTACGGATCTCATTGTCAGTGCCATCATCGAACTTATCATTCAACTTTCCTTCCGTCAAATCCAACGTGTTATCATCCACAGAAACCTTGACAGTAGCATAATCCGTTGATTTGTGTTTTTGTTCAGCAACTGAAGTTAATTCAATCTCGTCAAATATGACTTTACTTTCATCTTCATTCAACGTATACACATAAGCCTTCTTGATCTCGCTGTTGTCCTTAATTAAACGATAGCCATCCTTGTCGTAAAGAAGCGTATTTTCTTCGTCTTTCACTTTAGCAAGCTCCTTACCATCGATCTTACCTTCCTTAACCTCTTTACCTAAATAATCAGAAGTGAAGAATGAGCCCTCACCAACTGCATGCGTACGCTCCACAGCCTTCACTAACGCATAGTAATGCTTGCCATTATCGCAATTGTTCTCTTTCAAGAAGAACAAAGTAGGCTCGGATTTCATCATATACTTTTTAGCGTCAGAGTCATAAGAGATATAATGTCCCTTGCCATCAGATACATAGTAAGCGTTTCTTACCAAGCCATTCTCATAGCCATATTTGTCATCCTTGACTTTCAAGATCAAACGGAAATTGGACTTGCCATCATTCTCGTCTACACGTACGATAGAGTCCTTGCCTGCCGGGGTGTATAAATATTTGTCTAATGACAAGCCATGCAAGTAATTAAATGTATAGGTCTGCACCATAGCCTCGTTAGCGGTTACGTACTTATAACCCAACTTCGTATCCTTGACTAATTCGTCCGCTACCTTCGTGAAGGTCAATGTATCGGGCATTGTTCCATTGAAATAAAAGACATCACCGCTACCTTCCACCGCATAGAATTGGGTTGAAGTCTTAGGCAAAACACTTTCAGCAGACGCATCAGCTCCCCAATCATTGAACTCTCGGTTCTTGATCGTGACCGCAGACGTAGTAGAAACTCCATTCTTTTTAACCACCCATTGAGCAGCCGGCATATGATTGAAATCTTGTCTCTTAGCCTGATCAGCCCAGCCGAAATCACCAGCAAGGTTAGCCAACGCATAAGTACCGTTTTGGGCGAACTTCGGATTTCCTGCCTTAGCCTTAAACTGGACCGTATAAACACCATCGGGGATTGTAGTCGGTTTCAAACCTGTGAAACTCGTACCGATAGTAATCTTTACGTTTTGAGTTACCACACCTGTTTTTTCTTTTTCCGTCTCATCCGTATTCAATGACAATACATTTACACTGGCTAGACTAGCCATATAAATATACTTGTCGTTTACTACGTTTTCAGCGGATTGCCATTTCGCATTATCAAAGCTGTCCTTTATTCTTTTAGCATAAGCGGCATCTGTCTCATCCTCTCTGCGAGGCACTTGGTGCATAGCGTCCTTCACTTGGACATAAAGCTTGTCATCTACTGCATTATAAGTAAACTTATACTTATAAGAGCCTTGCAAACGTCCGTTCTTTAGAGTTGTATATGTAACTGATTCACCCTCCACGGTACCCGTAATAGATTTCGTATCCTTTAAAGAGCCATCGTCGTTTTTAGGCCCATAGGCATCATACGTATAAGTAAGCAAGGAACCATCTGTTTCCGTACCGCCATAATAAGTGGTATCAACAACAACATACAACTGCGCATCATCTTTTTTCTGGTCTTTAGCCTGTAAAAGTACATAGCCTTCAGTAGCGTCTTCCGCAACAAGGTCGGTCGCCGTCAAATGATTTTTCTTTCCAGAAGTAACCTCCGGAGTCATATTCAAACGGAAAGAGTTTTCAACTGCCGATTGCAACAAGGTATTTAAATCCTTTGCTCCTAATTCTAACTCCTGCGGAATATTACCTTGGTTCAATCCGATAGATAATACAGATGTTCCCGTTAAAGAAGTACTTGATCCCTTAACCAAGATCATCTTGCCATCAGACGATCTGGTCGCCAGATAAACATATTTATTACCATCCACATAAGAAACCAAAGTTTTGCCGCTGCCGTCAAGATCTTTCACTACCCACTCCGTAGCGCTACCCCCTAAAGTGGCTACGGCCGCCTCCTTAACTTTCTTAGCGGTTTTAGCCGCATCTACCGTTTCACCGTCTTCTTGCATAACAGCCTCTGCCGCCAAAGAAGGATCTACAGCGAAAGTCAAGCCTGTATTCTTGTTCACAAAAGAATAAACCGTTTGACCTAAAACGGTCTTCTTCTCCGAAACTGTCCAAGTAGCCTTGTTTAAGTTCTCCAATGTAAACTGAGAAGTCCCAGTCTCCTTTGTAATATAACCGAAGGTCGTTCCTTTTGTGATACCTAAGAACTTCGCCTCAGAACCGTTTTGAAACAAAACGGCCTCCCCTTTTTTAGGCGTTATCGTCGCATTAGGATCCGGAGTTTCTTCCGCAGCCATTGTAGCTTGCGGAGCAACTGGAGTTCCGACATACGCCGCTACCGTACCTACAGAGAAAGCAGATACAAGCATGGCGCTAGCCAAAAACGTTGTAAATTTCTTGTTCATAAATCGAAAATTTAATATTAATAATAGTGTTAATTAAATATCATTCAAGACCTTAACAAATCGTCGCTATTTAAAAACGACTAGTCTAAACGATCGTTTAAACTAGTCGTTTCTATCCCATAAAAAATTCTCAAATATCAACGTATTTAACTATACATTAATGTACGAGCGTACATTAAAAGAACAATTCATTTCTACTTTCAATTATCTATTTATATTTTACTTCCAATACAGACTATTTCCCGCGAATCTCCCTGTCAGTAAAACAGCATTCATACAATCCTTTTGACTGAAATAAAGCGCATATCGTGACATAGGCTATTCGTAAAAGAGGCAAGATAATGAGAAAAAGGAGGTTGTAAGCGGCGTTTTATGCGGCAAAGTACTACTTTTTACACACGAGTATCGACAAAAGCCTACACTATCGGTCGTGTTTGGCAACGCCAATAGTGCCGTTAGGCATCGTGAATAGTCAAGAATAGGGTCGTGAACTATCAAGAATAACCATCATAACCCTGTCACTTCCCTATCGTAACCCATTGAGATAGGTTTTTCATCCCATAAAATAGGAATTAGGATGAGCTAGTTTCGCTAGAACAAAAGAGCATCTTTTGATATCCAACTATCCAACAAGCGATTAAATATATTTTAACTCAAATTTAAGAGTAGACTGTACATTCCCCCGCAATAATCGATTCTACGGGCGTTAAGATTACAAACTGTCAAAAAGAAAGAACTCGACACTAGGAGCCATTGGCTATCAATTCAGTCAAATAAAACAGCCTCTTTCCTTATTTCTTCTCCAATATGACTATATATTCATTGCACATCGTACTAACCTTCTTCCCTGCCACATTAGTAGGACTTGTTTTGGAAGGCATCCTTTTGTTAGGTATTTCTCTAACAATAGTATCGATATGTGTAAAACCATTCTTCTCAAACATTTCAGCAGTAAAGTAATCTAATGGAATTTGAACCCCCTTAACCGTTCTGTTCCCTACGACATAACAAACGACTCCACCACTCTTTATTACAGACGCGACATTCTTTATAGAACAACTATAATCATTAAGAAACGAGACCACTTCCAAATTTCTCTTTGGGTCAATGCTCTTTATTTCGTCCAGTTCAGATTTAATGCTTTTAGTCTCAAAAAGTTCCTCTTTCTGAACTCGTCCCCCCATTAGGAGATTATCTAGTGTTTTAGCATTTTCAAAATTGAACCATTCATTTGCCCACCTTGAAAATTGTCCATAAGCAACGGTTGTTCTACTATCGCCATAAGGCGGAGAGGTTACAACCATATCAACACTATTCGACTGTATTATATCGGAAGGGATTTCTATAGTACTATTAAAGTCATAGATACCTATATTACATGGATATTTTATACTATTAAACTCCTCAAGTCCATTTATATTTCTTATAACCTTTTCTTCAAACAATCGAAAGACATCCGGTTTGAAGTCTTTAATTTTCTCTTCCTTCATCCTAAACCGCTTAAATTCTCCATTCCTCGTAAACGATACCTCTCTAACAGTCTCGGAAAGAGGAACTTTAAAGAAATCAGCGAAATCCAAAGCCACACATTCATTAATTACTTGATAAATATAAGAAAGGCGCAAAAGGCTATCTCTGGAATACCAATAAGTATAATTAGAAATATTATCGAAGTTCTTATTCTTGACCTTATCTTCAGAATACTCAAAGAACAAGGCTTGCATCATTGAAAAAGTATCTCTGATACAAGATAAATCATAATGGGTTGTTTTTACATGGCTCATCAATCTAGCCAATGGATTAAGGTCTGTTCCTATCGCGTTTATACCTTTTATAGAAGCCTCAACTAACGATGTACCGCTTCCCATATATGGATCAAAAAGTAGCTCAACTCCATCCTCTGGCCTATATTCCTCTATTAGAGCTCTTGCTACTTGGGGAATCATCATCGCAGGATACGCATGATAGCAATGAGTAAATTCTTTGGTATCGGCATCCTTAAAGCTCCACCTATTATCAATCGTTCTTTTGTACATACCTTCCTTACTTATATTATGTGAGTGCAAATATACTCATTTGCTCACATATTGTGAGTACATAAGCATATATAAAACTATATTTTTGGGCAAAAATAACAATAATGATTAGAAAGACCGAGTATCAACTTGAAATCATCCTTAAGATAAAGGAGCTAAGAGAGGCCAACAATGTTAGCCAAAAAGAGTTGTCGAATCTCCTCGAAGTGGCTCCGGGCTTAATAGGGAGCATAGAAAGCCCTAAATTTCCACATAAGTACACCCTTAGTCAGATCTATAAAATATGCCACTATTTCAACATTACCATAGAACAGCTATTCATATCAGAGGAAGATTTTTCCAAAGATAGAGATATTATTGACTTACTCATATTTAATATAATACGTTATGGAGAATAAGGATTTTATTATTTCAAAGTTCAAAGAGGTTAAATCCTTGGAATATGTTCCAAGCAATAGAGCCAACAATACTGGGATTGGAAAAACATTTGAAGATTACATCGGAGTTGTCGAGAACAATTTAGACGAGCCCGATTTAGCTGGATTCGAAATAAAATCTCATCGCGGCGCTTCATGCTCTTACGTTACCCTATTCACTAAAAGCCCCTCATTTCCCAAACGTGCGAATGCTTATTTAAAAGATAAATTTGGAACACCTTATGAAGATGCACCATCTATAAATAGCTTGCATACGTCTATGTTTGCAAATAGCTATAACACATATATGAAGAAATATTCTTTTAAACTCCTAAACAACCCTGTCGCCAAGACAATATTAATAGGAGTATTTGACTTAAATACAAAAGAGCTGTTAGATTGTAGCGTAGGTTACACCTATCAAGACATTCAAAAAGCACTAACAAAGAAGCTAAAGAACTTATTATATGTAACTGCCCAAACGAAAAAAGAAGGAGGTAAGGAACTCTTCTACTTCAATAAAGCCGATATATATACAGAGCCATCATTTGAGCGTTTTATATCACTCTTAACCGATGGGAAGATAATGTATGATATAAGAATCGGGAGCTATAAATCTGGCCCCAAATATGGTATGCCGCACGATCATGGGAGTGGATTCAGAATATTAGAGGCTAATATCAGACTATTATATTCTGATCACGAAACCATAGAATAAAACAAGCTACGCTTCATTTGTTGGCTTCTGTATCAAGACCGGAGACAAATACCATAGGGTTTCAACGATAATAGGCTCAATATCCCAACCGGATATTATCTACCCAAAAGGTATTTCCCGGAGACCCTATGTATGAGCCTCCGTGACTGGAACAGAACTCTAAGATCATATGGGTTACCTCATCGTCCTCCGTTCCCCAGCCGATCTCTTGGATGGGCACATTCTTGCCTTTGCTGTTCAAGCTATAACGGGCGGACTCACCGAGTTGAAACCCCATATATTCTTCATAATCGCTACGTTTCGTGATATCGCCGTATAAGATCGTGAAATTGGCATCGTTTACCCAATCCGTATTTTTATCCATCCGGATTACCAGCGTACCGATACGCTTAGCATATATGTTCCCGTCCTTATCTTCCCAACGCTTCTGAAGAAAGAGATTCACCAAAGGCATATCAATGCCATCTACCTCCGATCTCTTGCTAAAACCACTCAATTTAATACGATTGGGATCACCGGAGAGTTTCACCTTATAATCGAATAACAAGGACGTAGGTTTTTGGTGAAACGGGATACCGCAAACGATCTGTCCCCACGTCTCCGAAGAATTCTTCGCCGGTTCCAGAAAACGGCCGAGATAGAGACATCCCCCGACCAACACCTTCACGTTCATGATGCCCATCGCCGAGATCGATTCTATACCCGTCTCCAGCCGTGCGCAATACCCCTCATCCCGTCTTTCGGGGTAGACACTGACGCTAGCTTTCGTAATCCCGCTCACCCTTGCCATCACGTTAGAACTGCCCCAAGGCGAAACTTTCGACTCAAAAGGTCTATTTCCGATAATCGTATCCGTAGGGCCAACGCAGTAAAGTGTCTTTGTCTCCTTCCCGATAATAGCCGATTCCGTGATCTTACGTACCACCCACTGATCCAGATCGCCATAACGGATCGCTTCCGTCTTTCGCTGGGCATATAGCGCCATACTCATCCCCAAAAAGACAAATAAATAGCCTAACCGATTATTTACTACCATAAGTTACCCCCCTATCCAAATCCTTTTTTATTTTTGCAGCGAAATTAATTAGAATCGATAACACAAGGAAGGTCCGTATAAAGAATTTATTCGGATTATCCATGATAAATAACAAACGACGTGAATAAACCCATGGCAGAAAAGCCCCGGACACCCTCCATCGCGATCTCTTTACTACCCGTAGTGACATTAGTCATCATGCTGGCCGTAGCCATCTATATTTTCCGGGGCGATTCCCTTGGAGGAGCCAGCCAAATCGTATTATTGATAGCCACCTCGATCTGCTCTTTGATCGCCGTCTTTCATTGCAGGATCAAGTGGGAAGATATCGAGGGGCAAATCGCCCGTAACATCTATGGGATCGCACCGTCTGTCATCATCCTTTTATTGATCGGAACCCTATCGGGCAGTTGGATGGTAAGCGGGATCGTGCCGTCCTTGATCTATTACGGGTTGCAAGTCATGCAAACGGATTTCTTCCTCGTGGCCTGTTGCCTGCTATGCAGTATCGTATCGGTCATGACGGGTAGCTCGTGGACTACCATCGCCACCATCGGGATCGCCTTGATCGGGATTGGCGAGGCGCA
Source organism: Parabacteroides sp. AF27-14 (assembly GCF_003635425.1). Classification (NCBI taxonomy): domain Bacteria; kingdom Pseudomonadati; phylum Bacteroidota; class Bacteroidia; order Bacteroidales; family Tannerellaceae; genus Parabacteroides; species Parabacteroides sp. AF27-14. The sequence continues at coordinate 24,167 of NZ_QTLZ01000003.1, read as the reverse complement.
AGGCTTCAGTACGGGGTGGGTAGCGGGAGCGATTATATCGGGCGCTTATTTCGGGGATAAGATGTCGCCGTTATCAGACACTACGGTATTGGCGGCCTCCGTAACGGACACGCCCCTTTTCACGCATATCCGGTATATGCTTTATACGACCGTTCCCTCTATGATCGTCACACTGATCGTATTCAGCATCGCCGGATTCTCGAGGGAGACAGCGGACGCATCCCAGATAGCCGCTTTCTCCGAAGCCTTGAAAGGCTCGTTCCATATCACGCCTTGGCTTATGATCGTACCGATCGTTACCGGAATCATGATCGCCAAGAAGACACCTTCGATCGTAGTGCTTTTCGCCTCTTCCATACTCGCCGGAATATTCGCCTTGATCTTCCAGCCAAACGCCTTATTGGAGATTTCCGGGATCACGGATAGCGGAATTATCGCCTATATCAAAGGCCTGCTGATGACTTTCTATGACAGCACGCAGATACAGACCGGCAACGAGGCCCTGAACTCTCTAGTCTCTACCCGGGGAATGGCCGGGATGATGAACACGATTTGGCTGATCATTTGCGCCATGTGTTTCGGCGGGGCCATGTCCGCTAGCGGCATGCTGGAAAGCATCACACGTATCTTCTTGCATTTCATGCGAGGCCGTACCAGCATGGTCGCCTCTACCGTCGTGTCCGGATTATCCTTGAACATCTGCACGGCGGACCAGTTCATCGCCATCATCCTGAACAGCGAAATGTTTAAAGAAGTATATAAGCAACGGGGATTCGAGAGCCGCCTGCTTAGCCGGACAACGGAAGACTCAGTCACCGTCACCTCCGTGCTGATCCCGTGGACGACTTGCGGCATGACGCAATCTACAATCCTCGGCGTATCTACTTGGACTTATTTCCCTTATTGCGTCTTTAATATCGTCAGCCCGTTTATGAGCATTCTTATAGCGGCAACCGGTTATAAGATCGTCCAAAAGACTGTGAAATAAGGAAATCAATCTATAATTCATAGCGTTATTCAAGGTATTTTTAGTATTTTCGCACCATCATTATTTAAGCGACTGAATGAACAATGGAAAATCATCTTAAGAAGATGCCCTCCCCTTTACTTTCACTAGTGCCTATCCTCGTGCTGGTAGCTCTTTTGTTTGTAACCATACGCACTTTTGGCAGCGACGCGTTGAGCGGCGGAAGCCAAGTCGTATTACTTACCACCACGGCGGTGGCCTCCCTTTTGGCCATGATCTTCTGCAAAGTCAAATGGCGTGATATAGAAGAGGCGATATGTAAAAACATATTGGGAGTGGCCACAGCTATAATTATCCTATTGTTGATTGGCGCTTTATCCGGTAGCTGGATGATCAGCGGTATCGTCCCGACCTTGATTTATTACGGGATGCAAATCATTCATCCGAGTTTCTTCCTTGCCTCTTGTTGCGTGATCTGCGCTGTCGTATCCGTTATGACCGGTAGCTCGTGGACTACCATCGCCACGATCGGTATCGCCTTGATGGGTATCGGCGAGGCACAGGGCTTCGCTACGGGATGGGTAGCCGGAGCGATCATCTCGGGCGCTTATTTCGGGGATAAGATCTCACCGCTCTCGGACACGACGGTATTAGCTTCTTCCGTAACGCATACCCCTTTGTTCTCCCATATCCGGTATATGATGCTTACGACAATACCGTCTATGGTGATCACGTTGATTATCTTTACCATAGCGGGTTTTACGCATACCTCGAACGCATCCGGGCAAATAGCCGAGTTCGCCGCCTCGTTGAACGAAAGCTTTAATATCTCACTCTGGCTACTGATCGTACCGGTGGTAACGGGTATATTAATCGCCAAGAAAGTACCGTCTTTGATCACCTTGTTTATCTCGACAGCGATGGCGGGGGTGCTCGCGATCTTTTTCCAGCCTCATTTATTGCAAGAGGTAGCGGGAGCGTCGGTAGCGGATGCCTCCTCCCTGTTTAAGGGATTATTCATGACATTCTACGGGAGTACCCAAATCGATACGGGCAACGAGGCATTGAACAGCTTGGTCGCTACCCGGGGTATGGCGGGCATGATGAATACGATTTGGCTGATCATCTGCGCCATGTGCTTCGGCGGCTCCATGACGGCCAGCGGTATGCTGGAAAGCCTTACGTCTGTATTCCTGCGCTTTATGAAACGGAGGGTCGGCATGGTGGCGTCTACCGTATTCTCCGGTTTATTCTTGAATATCGTTACGGCCGATCAATACATATCTATTATCCTTACCGGAAATATGTTCAAGGATATCTACAAGAAAAAAGGATATGAGAGTCGCCTGTTAAGCCGTACGACGGAAGATTCCGTAACCGTAACGTCCGTGCTGGTACCGTGGAACACCTGCGGCATGACGCAAGCCACGATATTAGGCGTAGCGACCCTGACGTATCTTCCTTATTGCTTCTTTAACCTGATCAGTCCGTTGATGAGTATTACGATGGCCGCCATTGGCTTCAAAATAAAGCAACACCATGAAGAAGATCAGAGTATCATTGTTAACTAAAGTCGTTATCGCTATCGCCGCCGGCGTATTGTTCGGCCAGTTTTTACCGGGAGGAATCGCACGTATCTTTGTAACCTTCAATTCATTGTTCGGCAACTTCCTATCGTTCTCCATCCCTCTAATCATATTGGGGCTGGTGACTCCCGCTATCGGAGATCTGGGTAAAGGAGCCGGAAAGCTATTGTTGATAACCGCCTTGATCGCTTACGGTTCAACAGTCTTCTCGGGTTTCTTCACGTTCCTGAGCGGATCGGCTATATTCCCGCACATACTACCGACCAACACGGAATTGACGGCAATGGAGAATCCGGAAGATTTCATGCTGACACCTTACTTCGTGGTAAATATGCCGCCTTTAATGGATGTCATGACAGCCTTGCTGCTATCCTTTACGATTGGCCTAGGGCTTTCTAATATAGCGGGAACCACCCTGCGTGACTCTTTCACGGATTTCAAGGAAATTATCATTAAGCTAATCGAGGTGGTTATCATCCCGTTATTACCGCTCCATATTTTCGGTATCTTCCTGAACATGACCGTGAGCGGACAAGTCATGAGTATTATCACGATGTTCCTCAAGGTTATCATAGTCATCTTTGTCTTACATGTATTATTGTTATTGATCCAATTCACGATAGCCGGAGCCATAGCCGGGAAAAATCCGCTCCGCCTCTTGAAGAATATGTTACCGGCCTACGCTACGGCTCTGGGGACCCAATCCTCCGCCGCCACGATTCCCGTGACACTGGCGCAGGCTGTCAAGAATGGCGTACGGGAGAATATAGCGATCTTTACCGTTCCGCTTTGCGCCACGATCCATCTGGCAGGTAGCACCATGAAAATCGTAGCTTGCGCTATGGCTATCATGATCATGGCGGGAGAACCGGTTACCTTCTCCAATTTCAGCGGATTTATCATGATGCTGGGAATTACGATGGTAGCGGCTCCGGGGGTTCCGGGAGGGGCTATTATGGCCGCTTTGGGTATCTTGCAAAGTATGCTAGGATTCAATGAGACACTGCAAGCGTTAATGATCGCCCTTTATATTGCCATGGATAGTTTTGGCACCGCTTGCAACGTGACGGGAGATGGCGCTATCGCTGTCGTGGTGGATAAAATAGCCGGGAAAAACACCCCATAGTTACCTAGAGTAGCAGGAAGCCATAAGCGCCTCCAAGGTATCGACCTCTTTTTCCCGCATCATCGTAAGGGCGATATGGGCACAGGCGTAAGCGTCGGCCATGGCGTTATGATGTTGGGTAAGGTCGTAACCGCAGTGGGCGGCTACTGTCTGCAACTGATGATTTACCAGAAACGGGTACATCTTCCGGGATAGACGGCAAGTGCAATAGAAGGGATATTTCGGATAGGCTAAGTCATATACCTCGTGGGCGGCTTTCAGGCATCCCTCATCAAACGGACTGTTATGGGCAACAAGGGGGAGATCCTTTAGTTTCGGGGCGATGCTTTCCCAAGCCTCCTCGAAACATAACGCATCATTCGTATCCTCAACGCTCAACCCATGTATAGCCGTAGTCCAACGGGTATAGAAATTAGGGGTAGGACGTACCAAGGTATAAATGCTATCTACTACCCAGTCATCCTCCAATATGGCGATACCTATACTGCAAATACTGCTCCGCTTTCCATTAGCGGTCTCAAAGTCAATGGCTGCGAATCGTTCCATAGATAGATTACTAGTTTTTAATCCGTTTACTATTTATTTGTAGAGACGAGGCGTGCCCCATCTCTACAAATAACCTCTCATTATTTATGGCTCCAGTCCCTTGGTGCGGGGACAGGGGCTAGCGGTTTGCGTTCTTTTAATTGTTTCATGACTTCCTCGATAGCACGGTCTAATTGTTGATCCTCACCGTTCCATTCCTTGATGGGGTCGTTATCGATCAAGATATCCGGATCCACACCGTGGTTCTCGATAATCCAGTTACCCGTCTTCGGATCATAGCTCGTGAAGAAAGGCACACGGATATCCGTACCGTCCATATAAGGAAGCGGGCCGCTAATACCGATGATACCGCCCCAAGTACGGGTTCCAATCAATTTACCTAAGCCAAGCGCACGGAAGCCCCACGGGAATAAATCGCCATCGGAAGCGGAATACTTATTGATCAAGCAAACTTTCGGGCCAACCTGTACGGCATCCGGTACGGTCCCGATCAAAGAAGAACCCCGGCGCATCGTCAAACGATACGGCTCACGAGACAGACGTTCCAGAATCATCGGGGAGACATTTCCACCGCCATTCGCACGATCATCGATAATCAAACCTTCTTTATCCAATTGCGGATAGAAATAGCGGGAGAACTCATTCAAGCCTTCCGGCCCCATATCCGGGATATAGATATAACCGACCTTACCGTTCGTCGCCTTATCCACCTTCTTGATATTATCTTGGATCCAATTATAGTGATACAAAGAATATTCTTCCGCCAACGGACTGACCACGATCTTACGAGCCCCCGCCAACTGAGGCTTGCTATTCAAAGACAACTCGGTCGGAACGTTCGCCTTCCCGATCAACAACTTATACATATCGTTCACGCTATTCGTAGGTACTCCGTCTATAGCGACGATATACTCTCCGGCCTTCGCCTCAACACCCGGCTCTGTCAATGGAGAACGTAATTCCTTACTCCAAGAAGCCCCCGGCAGGATCTTTTCCAAGCGGAAGAAACCACTCTTATCCCGAGAAACCTCAGCACCTAGCAGACCCATCGATACCCGTTTAGGACTTTCCACCTCACCGGGGTTCACATAAGCATGCCCTACTCCCAGCTCGCCGATCATCTCGCCAATAATATAATTCAAGTCCAAACGTGTTTTCACGTAAGGAAGAAGGGCGGCGTATTTCTCCTTGATCGCCTTCCAATCCTTGCCATGCATATTCTCCAGATAGAAACCATCCCGGAAAGCACGCCAAGCCTCGTCGAAGATTTGCGCCCATTCCTTCGTATAGTCTACCGTGATCTTCATATTCGCCAGATTAACCGGCTTACTTAAATCCGCTTTACCTTTCGGTATATCGGTTACGAATAGTTGATCGTCCTTAAAGAAAACAGCTTTCTTGCCAGCCGGATCAACCATCATAGCGGCATCGCTAACGGTTTCCTCTTTCTGTTTCTTCAAGTCAAACATCTTCATGCCGCCTTTCGTGAAATAATACACGTTCGTTCCATCGGAATAAAGATCGTAGTAATTCGATCCCGGCAAGGGGAGCTTAACGATTCGATCCGTGATACCCTCTATATCAATCTTTACGACCGGAGTAGAAGCCTCATTCTTTGTCTCGTCCTTTTTAGAGGCATCCGCTTTCGCCGGGGTAGATTCAATGGCTACCTCCGCATCCGTTTCCATAAACGGGGAAGCGGTATCCTTAGACAATAACGCCAGATATACGCCACCCATATTATTATACACATGATTCCATTCCGTTTGGCTATACGTAGGATTGAAATCACGGGCGGAAGTGAATACCAGATATTTGCCATCCGTACTGAATACCGGAGAATAAGACTCGTACCATTTATCGGTCACGGGATATTCTTTCTTACCCGCGATATCGTAGACATAGACGATTGAGAAATTATTATCGGACACACGGGAATAAGTCAACCAATTATTATCCGGAGAGAAACTTACGTTGCGGGCTTCACCTAACAGACTTTGTGAGATAGTTGTTAGCTGTTTGTTAGATACGTCCAAAAGATTGATACGATTTTTACGATCCGTATAGACAATCTTCTTGGAATCCGGACTCCACTGGAAAGTACGGATATACGTATCGTTATTCTTGGTCAACTGGGTAGGCTCGCCCCCCTCGGAATCTTGGAGATACAGCTCGGTCTCGCCGGTAGCGTCGGAGATATAGGCTATATGTTTTCCGTCCGGCGACCATTGAGCGTCACGTTCGTGCGCTCCCGGAGTACGGGTGATATTTTTCGTAACCCCTTTATCTACCGGGATATTGAAGACCTCGCCACGAGCCGTCACCACCATACGCTCACCTTTTGGGGAGAGGCTGGCACTCGTGATATATTTGGAGCCATCCTTGATCTCGCTACGTGCGTAGACATTATCGGAGGCCAGGGTTACGTTCACTTTCTCCGGTTTCTTCGACGCCGCATCCATCTTATAGATATAGCCTCCATTCTCGAAAACGATCGTATTGCCGAAGCTGCTAGGGAATTTCACGTCGTACTCGGTGAAGTTCGTCACCTTACTTGTTTGTTTTGTCTTCGTATTGTAAACGAACAAGTTCATCGTGTAATCCCGATCCGAAAGGAAATAGATCTCATCACCAATCCACATCGGAAAGATATCTTGCGCCTCATTGTTCGTGATATTCTCTACACTTTTCTTCTCCGGATTATACACCCAGATATCATCGGCCATACCGCCCTTATAGTATTTCCATGTACGGAACTCACGCATTACCCGGTTGTAAGCCAATTGTTTTCCGTCGGGCGAATAGCTACAAAAGCCGCCCTCGGGCAAGGGAACCACCTCGGAAAGGCCACCTTCTTTATTTACCGTATATAACTTACCGGAGAACCCATCGCTGATGCGGTTGCGGTAAACAATACCATTACCGTCCGGTGTCCAAGTCATCACAATATTATTCGGCCCCATGCGATCGCCCAGATCATCACGGCTATTCGTAGCCGTGTAAGTGATACGCAATGGCTCACCGCCGGAAGAGGGCATCGTGTACACTTCCGTGTTACCGTCGTACTGTCCCGTAAAAGCGATCGTCTTACCATCCGGGGAGAAACGGGGAAACATCTCATACCCCACATACGATGTCAATCGCTGTGCCTCACCACCTGTAGCCGGGACCTTATATAAATCGCCAGCGTACGAGAATACAATCTCTGAACCATTTGTAGCCGGAAAGCGCATTAATCTCGCCTCATCCGCCGCCATCAACAACGTAGGGATAGCGACAGCCGCCAATGCTGTTAAAATCATTCTTTTCCTCATAACCAATCTTTTCTTTTAATCATATCTGTTCTATCCGTTTTTAGTTGGCCCAATAGCGGGTAGGACCTCAAATGTACATAAAAAGATCCAAAATCCAAGTCAAGTCCCTTATATATCCGATCCTAGAAAAAGTTTTAGAATCTCTAATTTATTACTACCTTTGCGCCGGAAATCAAACAATGATACAAATAAGATGAACAAGAAGCTTCTGAACAACTCAAAAAGATGGTATACCCGGGCTTTCTCGGGCAATACGATCGTGCATGTTCATTGGTTCAGCGGTTTTGTCTAAATCCATCCATACTCTTCTTGAGAGGACTTCTTTTTATAGTTCTCTTCTTACACCTACATCTAGGTCTTAATTGCACTCAAGTTTAACTTCTGCGGAAAAGAGGGAGTATTCGTATGCTTCGTTTCCGGGGAAAAGATGTCTTGCGCATCTCAAAATACAATATGCTTATGTTTATCATTCTAGGTCTATTAGGTCTGGGGATAAGCGTCGGTTATTTATGCCGACACGTCCCCGCTTTCAAGGGATTGGAACATTCCATCTCTTATACGATTTTCGCGATGTTGTTCATATTCGGTATTACCATAGGAGCCAACCAATCTTTGCTGAATAATATTGGTGAGTTTGGAATACAAGCAGCCATACTTGCTATTTGCGGAGTATTGGGAAGTCTGGTAGCATCTTTTATCGCTTATAAATTATTTATCAAGAAAGGAGGTCTCAATGAAAAATAACCTAATCGTTATCTTATGTTTCACAGCGGGAATCTTTTGCGGAACCTTCGCCAACACGACTATCTCCACGTATTGCGAAAAACTACCGCAATTCTTGCTATACGCCCTCGTTATCCAAGTAGGATTGAATCTGGGAGCAAACGCCGAATTAGGAAAGATGGTAAAGGATATCCGGTTTTCCAGTTTGTTACTGCCGTTCTTTACGATCATCGGCACGTTAGTATTCTCCGCGGCGGCAAGTTTGTTATTGACCTCGTGGAATATATATGATTGTATGGCTGTAGGAAGCGGATTCGCCTATTATTCCTTATCCTCCTTGCTTATCGTACAACTGAAAGAGGCGTCGGCAGGGATAGAGATCGCTTCGCAACTTGGGGCTATCGCGTTATTGGCTAATATCATCCGGGAAATGTTAGCTTTATTCGGGGCACCGCTGTATGCCTCTTTCTTTGGTAAATTCGCTCCGGTATCCGTGGCGGGAATCAATTCCATGGATGTCTGCCTTCCGGTTATCAGCCGGTATTCCGGAAAGAATATCGTACCTGTGGCTATTATTCACGGGATTATCCTCGAGATCAGCGTGCCGTTGCTTATCTCGCTCTTTTGCAAGTAGAAGCAGGATTTATCCTCAACACCCGCTATAAACACTAAAGAGGATGCGTACATTATATCGACGCATCCTCTTGTTCCTTTATCCGTACTTCCTCCTCACGGAGGTACTTACGGACCTCTTAATTTATTACTTTAGTATTAATATTAATCCAACTCCCGCCTGTTCATCCGTCACGGATTACTTGGATCGATACCCGCACGGGAATTGTATGATTATCTTATTTTGTTAAATTCTTATTTAACGATAGCCTTAACAGCTTCCTCACCATCAACAGCCACAGCTACGATACCGGCAGGCACGGAGATTGTAGCGTTATCGGAAGTAAGAACGGTCTCAGCGATTACCTTACCCAAGATATTCGTGATAACTACAGACTTACCAGCTGCGCCTTGAACGGTTACGGTACCGTTACCGGCTACTACAGAGATACCTTCTACAGCATCGATTGTTTCGTTATCTGTTGCGATATCATCACCTTGCTCCACATTAAAGATCAAAGCATCGTCACCACCTGTATTCATCTCATCGAAATTAGAAGAACGATCATCAGACAGAACTAAACAACCATTCTGCATTCTCAACCAAGCCGCATATGTAGGAGCGATGTCACCCATAGCAGAATTATTGTAACCAGAAACATGTTTACTCTTCATAGACTCGAACAAGAATGCTCTATCAGCTTCTACCTCATTAGCGGCAACTTCCTTGTTTACGAAACGCATAGACCAAGTCACATACTTATGGTTATCACCAGATAAGATATATTTGTGTGAAACAAATTCATCTTCAGATACTCCAGCCTTCTTAGCCGCAGTCCAAGCATCCTCCTCAGCCTTGTTCAAATCAGCGAAGTTGATCTTCTCGTTCGGTAAGTTCTTGAACTCATCTCTCAAGATATACAAAGTATCAGCTACACGGATAGCTTCCACGAAACCTGCACGATCATATTTCTTCCACATGTAGTCAGCATCTTGCTCCCCATTTGATAATGTTGACCAACCATATTTATTAGCGAAATCATGGAAATTGATCAAATATTTACCTCTTTCAAAGCCCGGAACAGCCGGTTTTGCGTGAACGCAATGCCATTTATCTGTCGGTTTACCTTCTGCGGTAAAGTGATGGTCATCTTCCGTACAAGGTACGCCTTCAACTCCTTCGAAATCATTACGATCAATAGAGATCAAATATTGAGGCTTGATATTACCAGAACCACGGTTTACCCATGCGGTATCAACGATGAATGACAAACCATCCTCAGTCTTATCCGGAGTATAAATACCTAAGAAGTCAATACCTTCTTTCATGAAGTTCTTATTATTCTCAACCTGCAAGTATTCTTTACGGTATTTCTCGATAAAACGTAAAGTATCGGCCTTGTCACCTTCATTACCTTCAAGTTCAAGAGAACTGAAACGACGGTAAAGCGGAGTGTTGTCCGGTTCGATAGCGAAAGCAGAAGTACGAGTCTCGCCTAATACTTGATTCTTCAATGTAGCGGCACCGTCATAATCGGATACTCCAGCTTTCTGATAACCTAATACATATTTTGTAGCATTAGGATAATTATCATATGCAGCATTAACAATCGCATAATAGTGCTTTCCACTGATATGGTTGTTTTCTTTGAAGAATGCATAATAAGTCGTATAAGATTGCTGATGACCAGTAGCACTAGAACCTACATTAAACTTATCTTCCTTATTAACTTTCCATTCATTAAGTTCACCTTTACCATCTTTATAAGAAACCTCATAAGCAGTTCTCACTAGAGTCTTCAAGCCTTTAATACGATTCTTAGCCACATCATCGCTAACCTTATAACCGTAAGGGATATCTACAGTCGCAAATATCTTTGAGTTATTATACCAACGCTCAGTCAATGTATCAATTACGAAAGCATCTTTTCCATCCAACACAGTCAACGTAGAGTCTGTAGATTTAGCGATGTATTTATCCGTAGCATAAGGATGCCAATAGTTAAACGTATATTTGTTAACCAACAAAGAATCTTTCTCCAACTTTCTGTAACCTAAATACGGATCAGAAATAGAAGCTGCCGGAACTTTCTCGAAGAACAAAGAATCTATACCGACAGAGCCATACTCCGCTGTAAGTTTATCTCCATATACAAACATATAAGAACCACCCTCTGCCTTTCTTAACTGAACAGTAGAATAAACAGCAGTCTTATATGACTCCATCTGGCCATCACCATCAAAATCCGCATTTATAACTTTATCTGCGAATTCACGGTTAGAGATAGTAACCGGAGACACAGCCTTCACTTTATCATTACTTGTATTTTTCTTCAATACAACCCATTGATAAGCTGGCATATGAGCAACACTCTGCTCATCCTCATTCACGGTTGTCCAACGGATAGTACCATTCTCATAGATAGGAGAAGCTAAATACTGTCCTTGTTTATTCTTGATGAAATAAACACCATCATCAACGGAAGTCTTGGAAGAACCCTTTTCCTCACATCCGCTAAGACCCAAAGAAATATGAGTGTTCTGGTCCTCCGGATCAACTGTCAAAATACAAGTTTCATCTTTAATCAAGTCTTGCAAAGAGACACGCCAAAACTCATGCTCGTTAACTGGAGTAGCCGTAACGTGCGTATTCCAATACTTGCCATCATTATTCCAAGTAACTTTTTTTACATAGATGTACAAGCTATCGCCACTCGGAGAATAGATGAATTTGAACTGATGTTGAGCACGTAATTCAGAGCTAATAGAACTGTAAGCATCAGCTTTATCCTTTGCTTTCTCTGTCCAACCGTAAGCTAAGAACTTTGTACCTGTCTCATTCGTATAAGCCGTATCAACTTTCAAATAAGCGTCTTTATCCTTTTGCTTGATGAAAAGCCATTTGTTATTATCTTTATCCTCTGCGATAAACTTCTGCTCATTGAACGGATTCTTTAAGCTAGTACCTTTCACGTCCGGAGTGAAAGTCAATTGTACTCCAGCCTTGTTATCTTGAAGAAGACCCAACTTCGTATTTACTTGATCTTCGCTCAATGCGATTTGTGCTGCGCCAACCAAAGCAAAGTTAGTCACATCAGCGGCGTTTGAAGTGGCATCTATTTGATTAGCACCCCACTTGGCAACCTTAACAGCGCCGGTAGCAGGATCCGCTTTCAAACCAACAATTGAGTCCGTTGAGAAATAAGAATACAAAGGTCTCTTTTCTTCCAAATCCTTGTATGAGCGAGAGAATGCCCAACCTGCGATCTCACCACCTAAAACAGGTTTCCAAGCACCATTCATACCATTCTCAGTCTTCTCATGGCCAGCCATTGTCAAATCCAACATAGTTCCAGACAATTTATTCTGGAAGTCATAAATAGGAGCTTGACCTTGGTTATAATTAGAGACAGAAACACACCACAATGTAGCCTCTAAGTTATTCTTAGCTTCGCTTGCACTATAAACACGTAGTTCATAATCACCTGTTCCACGATTTAGCTCCATCGCAAGATAAGCAGGAGTAGTGCCATCCATGACCTTCAACTGATAAAGACCAGAATTAGCTCCCTCCTTCAAACCGCCTAAACGCCATTCTTGACCCAATACAGTTTCCGGGTCTACTCGACTTGGTGTAGTCTGTGCATTAACAGACATAACACTTAACAGCGCCATACCTGCCAAAAGAGTAGAAAACTTCTTGTTCATAAATTCAAAATTTAATATTAATAATAGTGTTAATTAAAGTCCATCCCGTCGTTTAGTACCCTTGTTTTACTCGAAAACGACTAGTCTAAACGATCGTTTAGATCTTGCGTTTTTTAGGCGCTTGAGCGGGAGGTTCGTTGAAGGAATCGCTTGTTTGGTAAATGATAACCTATCCTATTGATAAGAAAGAGGATAAGTGGAAAAAAAATAGCCCGGAAGGGTTGCAAGTATCGAAGAAACGCGTACCTTTGCAAATGACTAAAAGAATCGATCGTTTAGACTAGCCGTTTCTATCTATTATATAATGTACGCATGTACATTAATATATGGTATCCATCCATAACCGCATAATAAATACAAAACACAAACATTCACATGCAATCATAGCGAATACACAAACGTATAATCCAAGGCTTGTCAAGCCATAAGCTTACGAAGTAGTAGAATCTCAATGGGGATAGGCATATCAGTTATGCCATGCGAAATAGGAAGAACTTCAGGTCAGTTGCAAATCTTACTTCTAAATATAAAAACAAGGTATCTTAAATTGATCAAAATGGGAGCCGATTACTATCCATAGTATTTTGCACTACTATTAATACTAATCGTACTTTCTATAAATAGTAAAGCTGACTACCATGAATCTGCTTTTTAAGAAATATACAATAAACAGGATGCGCGATACGAAAATAAACCTTACCTTTGGAGCAGTAATCACCTAAAACCATTTAACTATGGCACAATACGTAGACATCATGACTGATGCTGGATTTAAGGCTGTCTTCCAAGACAAGCAAGTTACCATCAAGTTCCTTAACGCCGCCCTAGCCGGCGAACGGCAGATCAAGGACATCACCTACCTCGACAAGGAGATCAAGCCAGAGATTGTCGAGAACCGTACCATCATATTCGACCTGCTCTGCGAGGACGTGTCCGGGGCCAAGTTCATCCTAGAGATGCAGAATTGTCCCCAGTACTATTTCTTTAACAGAGGTTTTTATTATCTTTGTCGCATGGTGGCCCGGCAAGGACAAATCGGCAAGCAATGGCAATATCGGTTGCTACCCATCTACGGAGTTTATTTCTTGAATTTCAAGTTGCCGGAGTTCACAGACTTCCGTACAGATGTTGTCCTCGCTAACGAGAGGACGGGAAAGGTGTTCAATGAGATCAAGATGAAGCAGATCTACATATCGTTCCCGTTATTCAGTTTAAGCAAGGAGGAGTGCAAGAGCTCCTTCGAACGTTGGATTTATACATTGAAGAATATGAACCTATTTGAACAATCTCCCTTCAAGGAGGAACAGGAGACCTTCCTTCGCTTACTGGACGTGGCGAACGTCAACTCACTCAGCGAAAAAGAACGTGCGATCTACGAGGAAAACCTAAAGAATTATCGGGATTGGTATGCGACCATCGATTACGCACAAACGGAAGGGATTGAAAAAGGAATGCAGGAAGGAATGCAAAAAGGGATGCAGAAAGGGATCGAGAAAGGGATCGAGAAAGGCCGTCAAGAGGAAAAACTCCAGATAGCCCAAAAGATGAAGGAGCAAGGACTTGACTCCGAACTTATCGCCCAATGCTCCGGACTTTCTGTTGAAGACATTGAGCGACTATAACCCGAATCAACCGATTCAATTCGATCCGGGCCGCTTCCATCCACTATCCGGAGGAAACGGCCCGGATTACTTTCGTACATTCACGATACCTAGAAAGCGTAATTAAAATCCAACGGAATAAAGAAACTGACGATTGTTCCGCTCCCCATCCCCTTCTCCTTGCTTTGGACCGAATATGTGATCTTCTCTTTATTTCTCCTATTCAACAATAGGATCGTACGGTAAAGGACTTTCGTTCCCATCCCCGTACCGTTATGTCCCGCATTCGTAAACAGACGATACCCGGGTCCATTATCCTCTATACGGATATGGATGCCTTTCCCGTCGCGCTCCACGAAAACAGATAATCGCTTCTCGCCCTCGATCGCACACAAGCCATGTTTCACGGCATTCTCTACGGGTATCTGGATCAGCATGGCCGGGAGATAGATTGCGTCCGTGTCAAGGGAGGGATCGAGATTCCATTCCAGACGGAAGTCCGGCCCTAATCCTTGCGCCTGCAAATTCAAGTAAGTCCGGACAAAGCGTAATTCTTCCTCCAACGTGATACTAAGCTTTTCCGTGATCTCCAAACTACTACGTAACAACTCCACCAATCCGGAAAGTTGCGTACGGCGGGAACTTCCTTCTTCCTCCGAGCTAATCTCCCGGTTCAATATATTGAATATAAAATGAGGGGATACACGGTTGCGAATACTCTCCATCTTCAGCTTCGTCACCTGATCGATATGGCTTAACCACTGGGCATGCCGTTTACGTTTCATAAAGTAATAAGCCATGCCGCTGACGATCGACAAGATCGCAAAAAGCAAGATCCAAACCCAACGGCTCATTTCCAAGTATTCCATCCGGCCGGCCTGTTGCCTAATGATAACCTCCCGCTTGAGCAAAGTCGTATCTTGCCTATAACGCATATCTATCTCGGCGACACGCATCTGGGTTCGTTCGCTACGAATATTGTTCTCAATGACGCTATTCTTCGTTTGATACTCATAAGCACGCCTAAAATCGCCCGTGGTAGCGAAGTAATTCTGCAAGTTCTTATTACGGATCACTACCATCTTGGGATCTATGCCTACCGTATCCGTGTAACTCCTCAACAATCGATAAGCCAGCCCGGAGTTCCCCTCTTTTAAGGCTAGCGAAGCCTTCAGGGTTGTCAAATGGTACAAGGCCGTCTTATTATTATAGGTATGGAAGTACCTAAACCCTTTTTCCAGATAAAAACGAGCGGAATCCAACTGATCCATACATAGATAGATCTCCCCTAAATTGATCTCGCATACGTTGGTATAGAAATCCATATGAGTAGGACGTACCACCTCACGGGCTTTCAAGAACCAAGGAAGCGCCTTCGCATACTCTTCCTTGTAATAATAGTAATTTCCCCGGCTATTGCAAAAGGTGAATTTCTCGCTCAAGTTACGAGAATCCAGTTCTTTCTCCGCCAAACGGTAAAAGTGATCGGATAAGTCAAAGTCCCTCAATTCCATATACGTCTCGCCCAAACCAAAATAAATAGGAAAGGACATCCGATCCATAATACCCAATGAATCACTCACGAAAAGAGCTTGGCGAAAGTAGCGGGCTCGCTGATCGTAAGCTCCTTTCCGGGTATATATATCCGCTATATTGATATAAATATCCGGGATTTTATGCTCCATCTCACTCTGCCGGATCTCTTGATACGCCTCGGAATAGCAAAGGAGGGCCGAATCCGTTTTATCCAAAAATGAATAATAATTGCCAACCGTATTTTTCAGCGTCCCTAAGAGTCCATGTATCTTGGGAGACATCGGTACACGGTCGCAATAATCTATAATTGACCGATGTAAAACAAACCCGGAATCATATACACTATTTGCAAAATAAATCTGGCTTTTAGCCGCAAGTAATTTATAATATTTATCGCTATCTTTAGTTAGACTTAAAGCTTCATCCAATGCGGAATGAGCATATCGAGGATTCCGGTAAATCGAATCCATAGCCATATGTTCCAAAGAGTCAATCCGCAGGTTATCAGAAAAAGCAAATGTTTTTTCCGGTAGCTTTCCACAAGAAAACAGAAACACAAAATGAAATAGCAATAATAAAATGGACATAAAAGTCATACACACCCTATATTTCGTCATCATCTTGGCGGTTTTAAAGTTCATATGCAAAAATATTTAAAAATTTAATCTACGCAATTATTTCTCCTAATAAATATCGAAAATCGATTACATTTGTAAATCTAAAATAGAGTACACATGAAAAACTTGATGATTCCTGCGCTGGCGTTATTTTTATCGGCGGCGGCGCAAGCAGACGACAGTCCGTTATGGATGCGTTACTGCGCGATCTCCCCGGACGGGCAGACGATCGCGTTTTCTTACCAAGGGGATATCTACACGGTCCCTTCTTCCGGAGGAAAAGCCCGGCAGTTGACAACACATCCGGCGCATGATACCCGTCCGGTCTGGTCGCCCGACGGACAGAGAATAGCCTTCGCCTCCAACCGTAGCGGCAACTTCGATGTATTTCTCATGAACAAGGAGGGAGGGGAACCCAAGCGGCTCACCACCCACTCCACAAACGAATATCCCACTACCTTTAAGGATAACGGACACATCTTGTATCTGGCCAACGTATTGCAAGACGCCAAGGATATCCAATTCCCCGGCACCCGCTTTATGCAAGTCTATGAGATAAGCACGGACGGAGGAAGGCCGGATTTATATTCTTCGTTATACATGGAAAATATAGCCCTCAGCAAAGATGGCAGTAAATTATTATACAATGACTACAAAGGTTACGAGGACCCTTGGCGCAAGCATCATCAATCTTCTATCACCCGTGATATCTGGTTATGTACGCTTGGAAAAGATCGCTCTTTCCAGAAAGTAACCACTTTTGGCGGTGAGGATCGTAATCCTGTATGGGCCGCGGATGGGGCGTCTTTCTATTACCTAAGCGAGGAGAAAGGAAGCTTTAACATCTTCAAGAAAGATTTGGCAGGCAACAGCGAGAAACAAATCACGACGCATACCACCCACCCCGTGCGTTTCCTTACCTCCGATAATACCGGGACTCTATGCTATAGTTACGACGGCGAGATCTATACCGTTAAGGAAGGCCAGAAACCTGCCAAGGTGAATATCCAGATCGTCGCGGATAAGATCGAGAACGACGTAATCCATCGTCTTCTGACCGATGGAGCTACGGATATCGCCGTCTCCCCGAATGGAAAAGAGGTAGCGTTTATCACTCGTGGCGATGTTTACGTAACTTCTATTGAATACGAGACGACTCGTCAAATCACGAACACGCCGCAACAAGAGCGCAATATAGATTTCAGCCCCGACGGACGTTCATTGGTATATTCCGCCGAACGGGAAGGAACATGGGGAATCTACGAAAGTAAACTTACACGTGACGAAGATAAGCAATTCACGTACGCCCCGGAATTGAAAGAGGAGCCTCTTGTCGTCTCCGGACAAACCTCGTTCCAACCCTTATACTCTCCGGATGGTAACGAGGTGGCTTTCCTTGAGAACCGCACCACCTTACGTGTTATCAACCGAAAGACCAAGCAGGTCCGCACCGTATTGGACGGGAAATACCTCTATTCGTATAGCGATGGAGACCAGCATTTCCAATGGTCGCCAGACAGCAAGTGGTTCTTGGTAGATTACATCTCCGTCGGAGGATGGAACAATACGGATATCGCCCTCGTGAAAGCGGACGGTAGCGGCGAGGTAACGAACCTGACGGAAAGCGGTTATTCGGATGGCGACGCGAAATGGGTATTAGACGGTAAGGCCATGATCTGGTCCTCCGACCGTGCCGGTTTCCGCAGCCACGGTAGCTGGGGTGCTGAGCGGGATGTGTACATCATGTTCTTCGACGGTGAGGCTTACGATAAATTCCGCCTCAGTAAAGAAGAACTGGCCTTGGTAGAAGCGGATGAAAACAAAGATAAGGACGAGGATAAGACATCCGATAAAGATTCCGATAAGAAAAAAGAGGATAAGGATAAGCCTGTAGCCCCCTTGAAGTTTGATTTGGAGAACCGCAAGGACCGGATTATTCGCCTGACCGCTAATTCATCCTCATTGGGAGACGCCGTACTCGCCCCGAAAGGAGATAAACTATATTATTGCGCCGCTTTCGAGAAAGGCTTTGATTTATGGGAACACGACTTGAAGGAAAAGTCCACTAAATTACTGCTCAAGAATGTCGGTCGAGGCACTCTATTCGCCGATAAGAAAGTAGAGAACCTCTATCTTACCGCCGGCGGTAAACTGAAAAAGATAGAGTTGAAGGATAGCAAGGAAAAACCGATCGCTTTCAAGGCCGAGTTCGCTTATCGTCCGGCAGAGGAGCGTGCTTATATCTTCCACCACGCTTGGCGTCAAGTCTTGGATAAGTTCTATGATCCGACACTCCGGGGCATGGATTGGAAAGGGTATGAGACCGCTTACGCCCGTTTCCTTCCGCATATCAACAACAATTTTGATTTCCAAGAGATGCTTTCCGAGCTATTGGGCGAGTTGAACGGCTCCCATACGGGCGCTCGTTACAATCCGGGACTAACCGGGCCGGAAACCGCCAGCTTAGGCGCTTTCTTCGATAACGCATACACAGGCGACGGATTGAAGATCGAGGAAATCATCGCCAAGGGCCCGCTGACATTGGCCGACAGCCAGATAAAGAAAGGCTGTATCATCGAGAAGATAGACGGAACACCGATAAAGAAAGACGCCGATTATTATCCACTGCTAAGCGGTAAAGTCGGTAAGAAAGTAATGCTTTCTGTCTATGATCCTACCAGCAAACAGCGTTTCGAGGAACAGGTAAAAGCGATCGGTAACGGAGAGCAATCGAACCTCCTTTATAAAAGATGGATCGAGAATTGCCAAGAAACCGTAGATAAATTATCGAACGGGCAAATCGGATATGTACATGTGAGAGGTATGAACAGCGAGAGTTTCCGCGAGGTCTATTCCGCCTTATTAGGCCGTTGCCGGAATAAGAAAGCCGTGATCGTGGATACCCGCCATAACGGAGGTGGCTGGTTGCATGATGATCTGGCTACCTTATTGAGCGGCAAGGAGTATCAGCGCTTCGAGCCTCGCGGACAATACATCGGTAGCGATCCTTACAATAAGTGGACCAAACCGTCCTGTGTCTTGATGTGCGAGGATAATTATTCGAACGCTCATGGTTTCCCTTGGGTTTATAAGACCTTAGGTATCGGCAAGCTGATCGGCGCCCCGGTTCCGGGAACCATGACAGCCGTATGGTGGGAAACGCAAATCGATCCGACCTTGGTATTCGGTATCCCGCAAGTAGGCGTGAAAGATATGCAAGGCAATTATCTGGAAAACCAACAATTGCAACCGGATGTCGAGGTGTACAATACTCCCGAGGCGCAGCTCTCCGGCGAGGACACGCAATTAAAAAGAGCGGTAGAAGTGATGCTGCAAACTGTAAAATAGCTTTTCTAGGCCTCGGAAATGACTTTTCAACCTTGTAAAATGCCTTCCGAGGCCTCGGAAACGACTTTTCAACCTTGCAAGGTGGTTTCCGAGATCTCGGAAGCCTCTTTCACTCACATCGAACAGAAGAAAGAAACGAAAAACGGAACCATGAAGTCCACCAAGATCCCGTGAAAGATAGAGACAAAGACCAAATCCTTTCCACAATAACGGGTGATAATCGGCAATGTCGTATCCATCGTAGTAGCTCCTCCCGCGCAGATCGGAGATAGCCTTCCGAAATATCTAACGAACAACGGAGCGCCCAGCAAGGCGAATATCTCACGGATAATATTAGCGATCAAGGCGATCGTTCCTAACTCCGCCGCCAATTGCGCCCCCAGCGTCGGTTCTTTTAGCTCTGTTATCAAGATGGAGGATAATGAATAATAGGCGAAACCGCTTCCGACCGCCAAACAATCGAACACGCTCCATTTGGTAAGAGCAAGGCTGATCAGGGCGGAGAAGCTCAACGTCCCGATAATAGTAGCCAGAGGCACCAATAAGAGTTTCGGCCGTATACTCGATAAAATCTCTTTCAGTTTCTTATCGCTTCCGATGCTAATCCCTACTTGAAACATCAAGAGGTAAAGTACATAAACCGTTATATCATTCTCGATAATGACCCCGGGCAGATAACCGCTCCATCCCAGCAAGCACCCCAAGGCAAAGAAGCCCACGACGATCAAACTCCCTTTCATCCCCGGCTCCTTTCCTTAAAAAAGAAATGATAAACTCCCCACGCCGCCAAGACGCTACCCAACGTACCGGCCGAAGCGATCAACAAGGCTTGCCCGCCCAACGTCGTAAGATTATTCACGATAGACTCATTGGCCCCTACCGAAATTCCCAGCAGGAACAAAAGAAGAAGAATCGTATAAGAAATAGGCTTACCGATCTTTTGCAGCCATTCTACTTTACGAAAGAAATACCCGACGGCAATGCCGCAGAACATGATTCCGATTACTGTAAACATCCCTTTGTAGTTTTTGCCGCGAAGTTAACAGAAACTCACAGTACCACAAAACGGCTACTTCTTCGTTTTCTTGAATTTCACGGGAATCTGCATACCTCCGGCGTCGGCCATTCCCTCTAACTTATTTCCTTTCTGGGTCATAGTTAAGTCTACAGGCGTTCCATCCACATAAAAAGAGCTGGTATAGGTATCTCCTTTCGCCTTGATATCATTTATCTCCAAGGTACTACCTTGTATATTCACTTTAGCGGTCAACTTGCCGTTCTCTTGCTTTATCTGAAAACTTCCATCTTGATATCCATACGGAGCGTCGGGGGCAGAGAAGGACCAATCGCCTACGAGCTTACTGAGATCTGCGGCTTTATCCTGTGCCGAGATCGTGATACAAAACAAAAGGCATAAAAGGGTGGTAAAGGCTTTCTTCATGTTCGTTCCCATAATCTTATGAATTAAATGAGTAATAGATTTAAATAACGTTCCAAATGTAGTGATTAATTTTCGATCTTCCGAGATATGTTCTAATATACGAGCATCAAATTCTTTCCCCAAAGGGGGTAATGCCTCGGCCTCATGAGATACGAACCAAGCCTTATAGGGTAATAAGTCGGGAGGTACCACCGCAGAGGAGAAAAACTGGCGTAATTCCCGCTCTTCCTCCACGGATGTGGCGCATTCCCAATATTTATCCAGCAACTTATTTATTCGTTGATAGTCCATACACGATCCATAAACAGATTACCTTACCGCATACCGCTCCATCCTTTCCTTATTTCCGGAATACGTTTCCCTCAATGCCAGATTACGCGCTACCATCATGCAATAGGAAGGTAAGTTCTCAATGACAATCCAGCTATCCCGGTCTTCCCAAACCTTAAGCAGGGCTTCCTGAACGATCTGCTCAGACTTCTCCACGTCTCCGGTAATCCGGAAAACAACCCGGAAAAGGTTATTCTTCAGCGGCAATATCTTTGTCGTAAATTCGTTTGTTCCCATACTTTTTTATCTATAAGACGAGCCAAGCCCGAAAAAGGTTGCAGATTTTAAAAGGAAATTTCCAATATTCCCCCAAAGCCATTATCTTTGTGACAGATGATTGATAATTCGCTTATTACAAACTAAATCAATAATAACAGTGAAAAGAACGATCTTATTTTTTCAGGCCGCTCTTGCCTGCCTGCTGGTAGGATGCAAGCAAGCGCCGGAGTCGCCGCGACTACAAGATGAGGTGAGGTATGTAGACCCATTCATCGGAACCGGGTTCCATGGACACACATTCCCCGGAGCTACCCGTCCGTACGCGATGGTACAACTAAGCCCGGATACCCATATCTTGGGATGGGACGCAAGTAGTGGTTACCATTATGATGATGACCATATCTACGGGTTCAGCCACACGCATCTTTCTGGTACGGGTATCGGCGATCTGGGTGACGTAGCTTTATTACCTTTCTCCGGTGGAGATTCCATCAAACCAGTAGCTACCTTCAAGAAAGACACTGAGAAAGCGACACCGGGGTATTATGCCGTACGCTTGGATAACTTTGGCATCAACGTGGAATTGACTTCTACGGATCGTGTAGGTTTCCACAAATATACATACGACAATCCCAAAGAACGTCGTGTCCTGCTTGACTTAGGGCATATCCTTCAACCGAACTGGGGACATAAGCTGATCGGTAACCAATATTTACTTGTAAACGACTCCACGGTGGAAGGAACCGTGAAGACACAAGGTTGGGCGCATTTCCATTCTATGTCCTATCGGATTACTTTCTCGGAACCGATCGAGACGGTATACCAATACATCGGGGGGAAATTACGTAAAGACTCCTTGTTCTTACGCCTAAATACGGCAGAAGATTTGAAGTTCCATTACAAATTCGCTGAAAAGGCACAACCGCTTTATGTAAAAGTAGCCTTATCCGTAGTCGATCCGGAAGGCGCCGAGAAGAATCTCGAGGCAGAATTGCCCGGATGGGATTTCGATAAGACCCGTGAGGAATCAACGCATATTTGGAACGAGGCGTTAAACTTGATCCAGATCGAGGCAGATCCGAAAGTCATGGTCAATTTCTATACGGCGCTCTACCATACCATGATCGCCCCCTTCGCTTATCAAGACGTGGACGGGCGTTATTTGGGTATGGACAAGAAAGTGCATACCGCCGAACCGGGTTACGTAAATTATTCCGTATTCTCCTTGTGGGATACGTTCCGTGCGCTTCATCCGTTAATGACAATCATTAATCCGGCCCTAGCGACTGATTGGGGTAAGGTACTCGTGCAAGGTTATAAAGAAGGTGGAATATTACCCAAATGGCCTTTAGCCTCTAGTTATACAGGTTGTATGGTAGGATATCCGGCCGTCTCGGTCCTCGCCGACCTTGTAGCGAAAGATTTAGCGGAAGGTGATATGAGCACGTGGGCGGAAGCCGGCGCACGTTCTTCCGTTTACCGTGAGGATCTTGCCGAGAAGTTCAGAGGAACCCGTGAGCTGGATCTGATCACGATGCATCCTTACTATAAGGAGAAATATGGTTTCGTCCCCGCCGATTCTGTTCCTGAATCCGTATCGTGGGGATTGGAGATGGCATACGAGGATTGGTGTATCTCCCAAATCGCCAAGAAGGCAGGTAATATAGAGTTGGCGAATGAGTATGCCAAGAAAGCCGAATACTACAAACGCTATTTAGATCCCGAGACGAAAATGATGCGTCCGGTAATGGGCGACGGTTCTTTCCGTACTCCATTCAACCCTCGCTATTCTTCGCATATGAAAAGCGACTATACCGAAGGGAATGCCTTTCAATGGAGTTTCTTCGCACCACATGATATGGATAACTTCATCGCCGCTATCGGTGGCAAGAAAGAGCTGGAAACACGTTTAGACACCCTGTTCACCACCTCTTCCCAGATTGACGGGGCAGAAGCCTCCGGAGATATTACCGGATTGATCGGCCAATACGCTCATGGAAACGAGCCGAGCCACCATATGGCCTATCTTTATAACTGGACAGATTCTCCATGGAAAGGGCAAGGGTATTTAGATTATATCATGCAGAATTTCTACACGAATGAACCGGATGGTATCATCGGTAATGAGGATTGCGGACAGATGTCTGCTTGGTATGTCATGAGCGCCCTAGGTTTCTATCAGGTAAGTCCGGGTATTCCGGTTTACACATTGGGCCGTCCGATGGTAAATAAGGCTTCTATGCACGTAAAAGGCGGTATTTTCGAGATCGTGGCGACCAACAATAGTCCCGCCAATAAATACGTTAAAGAAGTCAAGCTAAACGGTAAAGTCCTAGAGACTCCTTTCATCAGCCACTCCGATATCATAAATGGAGGTAAGCTTGAGTTTATCATGACCGATCAACCGGTAAAATAAATTCATATAAAGAAACATAAAAACAAAGGGGCTGTCCAAAAAGTGTGACAGCCCCTTTTTGCTATTGTTTATTTCAG
>NZ_QTLZ01000029.1:20111-54862 GCF_003635425.1 Parabacteroides sp. AF27-14 | reverse complement strand
TACTGATTACGTTTATAAACAAAAAAAGTGTCTAGATAAATCAGGAAAAGACAAAATTTTAGTTTTCCTTAGATGAAACAAAAATTTTCCAATGGAGAAACTCTAGTTTCCTGCTGAAAAAACTTTAGTTTTTCGATAATGAAATTAACAAAAACTGTAATTGGCTGATTAATAGCAATTATACTATTATCTCTTCTCCGGCATATATTTCCAAAAACGAGCCGGCATATGTTGGCGATGAAGCCGCAGGTTTAAACGCTCCTTGATAGCGATAGACTTAAAATACTCTTTCCACATACTTTGAAAAAGTTTCTCATCCTTATCCATGATATCCTCACTGAGCAATCCGGTCAATAAGTGTGAATCTTTCTCTTCGAAACGGACTTCTATCGTATCGTTAAGATCATAATAATATCCATACTCTCTTTTTAAGTCGTAAATGAGCCATTGCTGATCAGCGAAACGGTCTTGCGCATAAGGTAATACCAAAGGTAATACGTTATATATAGGTGCGATGGCGGCAAAGTAAGTTCCATCCGCCGCTTTTTGGAAACGAAAGAATTGCATCACTCGCAAGCGTTCGTTGTTTACTTTCTTCCAGATCTTGGCCGTTTCCAATATGTCCGGGTCACCAAGATTGAACTCAATCGTAGCTGGAGCATCGATCGCTTTGCGGATATATCTGAATAACAACAGGTCTACTTCCGGTAATTCCGACAACCAAGTTACCGTCAACCCGGAAAGAGAAGACTTGGAGATTTTCTTCTCAAGCCCTTTCCATACCCGTTCTGCTTTCCGGCCGTCCGTATAAATCCGGATCGCCTCGTCATAGAACAATGGAAATGGCTCGCCCTCGGTTACTAACAAATCCGGAAAAGTCCGGCGGGAATAGGCATCGAATACAGCGGTAAGCAATCCCTCAAAAGTCTTGTCGTAAACAAATATAATCATTATCAATCCTTCTTATAAAACAGGCGTTAATCTATAAAAGGCAGTATAAGCTGCCGATCGTCTACTTTCTTTCCGCTCTTTCTCGTCAATAGTTGCCGGACGGTTTCAGGGCTGACCTCATTCACGGTCTGCGTCGGGAGTTCCCGGCAAGTAATAAAATAGCTAGCCTTTTTCATGACCACTCCTATTTTCTTCAACTGCTCTGAACCGAGATTAGCGTAACGCCGGGAAACGATTATGATCTTTGCCGATTTCACGCCAATTCCCGGAACTCGAAGAAGCATCTCGTAATCCGCTTTATTGATATCTACCGGGAAGACTTCCGGATGCCGCAGGGCCCAAGCCAACTTCGGGTCCACGTCTAGATCCAGATCCGGATATGCGTCATTGACAATCTCATCTACCTTGAATTGATAAAAACGCAATAACCAATCCGCTTGATATAAACGATTCTCACGGACCAGCGGAGGCGTGGTAAGTGCCGGAAGACGGTTATCATACGCATTTACCGGAATGAATCCCGAATAGTAAACACGCTTCATCGTAGGTCTCTGATATAAGGCCGATGATAGACGAAGTATGTCCTTGTCGGTATCCGCCGTAGCGCCAACGATCATCTGCGTGCTTTGCCCGGCGGGAGCGAATCGTGGGGCATACCGGAAACGCTTGCGTTCCTCGGCGCTTTGTAATACGCCTTGTTGGATATAACGCATAGGGGCAAATACGCTTTTAAAATCCTTTTCCGGAGCTAGAGTCCGCAAGCTCGCCTCATTCGGGATCTCTATATTCACGCTTAAACGATCGGCGTAAAGCCCAGCCTCATTTACCAATTCTTGGCTGGCTCCGGGGATACTCTTCATATGTATGTATCCATTGAAGTGATGTACGAGGCGCAAATCCTTGATGGCTCTCACCAACCGTTCCATCGTGTAATCCGGGTTTCGGACCACGCCGGAGCTTAAAAACAATCCTTCAATGTAATTACGTCGGTAAAACTCGATCGTAAGATTCACCAACTCGGTAACGGAAAGCGTAGCTCTCGGTAAATCATTACTTCGCCGGTTGATGCAGTAGGCGCAATCATACATACAATAATTCGTCAGCATGATCTTTAAAAGCGAGATACACCGTCCGTCCTCAGCGAAACTATGGCAAATACCCCATCCCGCGGCACTTCCTATAGCCCCGCTCTTATGCGAACGGGAGGTTCCGCTGGAAGCGCAGGATACGTCATATTTTGCCGACTCGGCCAAGATTTTCAATTTCTCGAGCACTTTCTCGTCCATAATTTCACCGATATGTTTCGTACAAAGATAATGATCTCACAGAAATCAATAGTACGTTTTAAAGAGATTTAAATGTGATAAAAACCTTATATTTGTATCGTGAAAATTTTGGAAGTGCCTTACTTCGTTGAAATCGCCAGTTTTAACAGCACACAAGGCACAAGCCCTCGCTATATCTGCGGGTTGCTTGTCTACGTGTGCATAGGTCTCTGGCGATACCTTACGAAGTGTGGGCGACAACCCGCTTTTTTTCTAAGCATAAAAGGGCATGAAAGTATCTAAACAAAATATTAAGAACTTGTTATCTTCTGTTTCTTCAGACGGCAGAGGGGCATTTGAGCGCTTTTATAATTTGTATTACGATCAGGTATTCCGTTTTGCGTATTATTGCCTTGGAGAGAAAGAGGCTTGCAAGGAGGTCGTGTCCGACGTGTTCTTTTCTATTTGGAAATCAAAAGCACGCTTAAAAGAGATAGACAATATAGATACTTACTTGTATATAACGGTACGCAACGAAGCGCTTCGTCATATTTCAAGAAGCAATAGTGTCAATAAAATCCAGATGGATCAGTTATATTCATTTGAACCAGAGGAAGAAGCTACTCCTGAGGGTATGTTGGAATCGCAAGAAATGCGGGAACTTTTTAATCTGGCAATTGATGAGCTTCCCGAAAAATGTCGCCTAATATTCTTGATGATCCGTGAGGAAGGATTAAGTACCAAGGAGGTCGCTAAAATCCTATCCATCCAAGAGAGTACGGTCCGAGTGCAAATGAAGATTGCGGTGGAGAAGTTAATAAAACGGTTGAAATCGGATTTTCCTGATATTTCGTTTGTTTTCATATTAATATCCATTTTCCAATAAAATCAAATTAGCCAATGAAGTATATATTCCAAGGCACTTGAAGTATATATCCTATAGCACTTAAAGTATATATTCTACACAGAAGGGAGTAATACTAGGTGAAAATGACTTTCTACACGACAATTATTTGGATGTTTTATGCATCTAGGACATATTTCAAACATTTTAAAAAAAACGTCTTTCTCTTTAAACGAATTTCATCGATCCTTACTCCTCATTATAAGAAAGACGAAATATGGAGACAAGAAAAGAGATCATAAAGCAAATGGGTGACGCAATGAGGGAAGATATCTTCCTAGAGGTCAACAACCGTATCGAACGCAGCTTGCGCAGAAGGTTTTGGTTGAGAATATCTGCGGTCGCCGCCTCCGTCACGCTTTTGTTCAGCATCTCCAATTATATCTCTTTCCACGAAGGCTACAAGAAACTGAACAGCCAAATGGTAGAGATGGTGAATCCGATGGGAATGCGATCCTCCGTAGTCCTGTCTGACGGCACGAAAGTGATCCTCAACGCCGGTACGACATTGAGTTATCCGACAGCTTTCGTCTCCGGGCAGAGGGAGGTAAAGGTGAACGGTGAGGCATTCTTCGAGGTATCGCACGACAAGGAGCATCCCTTTATCGTTAGCGCTGAAAATGTTAAGGTGAAAGTATTAGGAACGAAGTTTAATGTGAAGGCCTATGATGACGATGATAATATAGAGGTGACTTTAGCGGAAGGGAAAGTCGGTGTCGGACTTGACACTAAAAATCTCATCCAGATAATTCCGGGACAGCAAATAAAATATATGAAAGCCTCGCATCGCTTTATCAAGAGAGAGGTGAGATTGCAAAGTTATACGGCGTGGGTTTGTGGTAAATTCTATTTCACCAATTATCCACTAGAGAAAATCGCTAAGCAACTGGAAAGGAGCTTTAACGTGAGAATCCAGATACTCGGGGATGACTTGAGAAAGGCTGCTTTCACCGGTGATTTCGTACGAGGAGAGAACATAGACCAAATACTCCGAGTCATGACCGCTAATCGACCTATAAGATATGAGATAGAAGGGGATCAAATTACGATCTCGAAAAAATAAATCCAATGAGTTTAAACTTTAAATCGATATGCCTATGAAATAGAAAAAAGAGAATGGAGAAAGATGCGAAACGGAAAATGCTACCAACATCTTCCGTTTCTAAAGACTCAAGTCTGAATTATCGCAACACAATTACAAACTTTAAATCATTGCAAAAGTATGAAATTAATTTCACACACAAGGCATTATATGCCTAAAGTTAACCTTCAAAAAACATATAACATCATGAGACTATCTGTTGTACTATGTATGCTCAGCTTATTTTGCGCATCCGCGAAAACGGGTTACTCTCAAGTAGCGGAAATATCATTGAACCTGCACAATGTAACGATCTCGGAGGCGCTAGAAGAGATCAAACAACAAAGCGAATACTCTTTTTGGTACAAGAATGATGAGATTAATCTTAATGAGAAGATCTCAGTAAAAGCTAAAAAGCAAAGCATCAACCAAATATTACATAGTATTCTCAGTAAACAAGGTTTGTCTTATACAATCGATGATAAACATATCATAATTTACAAAAAAAATGAACACCCCCAGATAACCCAACAAGATGGTAAGATCACAGGTGTCATTACCGATCAGGCGAATGTACCCATAATTGGCGCTAATGTTGTCGTAAAAGGTTCCTCAATAGGTAGCATATCCGATATGGACGGACGTTTCAGTTTAGATGCGTCAGAAAAGGATATACTTTTGATATCCTATATTGGTTATATGACCAAGGAGGTAAAAATTGGCAAACAACATTCCCTTAAAATCCAATTGACAGAGGATACCCAAAATATTGATGAAGTTGTTGTCATTGGCTATGGCTCTGTGAAGAAGAGTGATTTGACTGGTTCTGTATCTTCTGTTAAAACAGCGGAATTACAGCAAACGCCAATGACTTCTATCGATCAAGGTTTGGTCGGTCGTGCCTCAGGTGTGCAAGTAATCCAAACCTCTGGTATGCCGGGAGCCGTAGCTTCTATCCGAGTACGTGGAAGTAGCTCGTTACAAGGAGGTAATGAACCTCTTTATGTTATTGATGGTTTCCCTGTTTATAGTGGTAGCGGTTTCGGGAATACGGGGGGTAAGACACAGATGAGTGGTCTATCTACTGTAAACCCATCAGATATTGAGTCTATAGAAATCTTGAAAGATGCTGCTGCCACGGCGATCTATGGAGCGCGTGCAGCCAATGGTGTTGTGTTGATTACTACAAAAAGCGGCAAAAAGGGACGGGATATTATCTCTTTTGAGGCAAGTTTTGGAATATCAAACGTATCCAAGAAGATAGATGTCATGAATGCGCAAGATTATGCGAAATTAGTGAATGAGGCTTATACAAATGATGGATTAAAACCCTATTATGATGCTACGGCTTTATCTGAGATCGCAAAGATCGGTAATGGGACAGATTGGCAAGACGAGATATTTCGTGGAGGAAGTACGCAAACATATCAATTAAGTTTTTCGGGTGGTGACGAGAAGACACAATATGCAATATCGGGCAATTACTCAGATCAGAAGGGAATTGTTATCAACTCTGATTTCAAGCGTTACTCCATACGCTTGAATTTGGATCGTAAAATATTCAAGAATTTTAGTGTGGGAACACACATGACCGCCAGCCATACGATTAGTAATTCCGTAGCAACTGATACTGGAGGAGAAGACGGAACTATTTCTGGTGCATTAAGAATGAATCCTATACAGCCTGTATATGAAGATGAGTTGACAGGTGCATACACTCAAATTAATGTTCCTGGAATATTAGTTCCAAATCCGGTAGCGACAGCAAAAGAACGGAAATTTAATAATGCGACTTCACGTTTGCTTGGAGATATTTATGCACAATGGGAGATCATTCCGGATTTAAAACTGAAAGTATCATTGGGAGCGGATGTGATGTATCATAAGACAAACAGATATACCCCGTCCAATATTTATCAGTCTGGAGGAGTTGCCTCGGCTTATGTAGGTGTAAATAAAAGTATAAATTGGCTGAACGAAAATACACTGACTTGGAATAAAACATTTGCAGAGGAGCACGACTTAAGCTTGTTGGGTGGTTTTACGATGCAAAAAAATAATGCGGAATATGTAATGGGATCCTCCTCAAATTTCGTGAATGATGTAATGCTTTATAATAATCTGGGAGCTGGTTCTGTTTATAACAAACCGGAATCCAACGCTACTCAATGGAGTTTGATGTCGTATTTAGCTCGTATTAATTATACGCTGAAACATAAGTATCTATTTTCCGTGAATGCCCGTGTTGACGGCTCTTCTCGTTTTGGGACAAACAACAAATATGGTTTCTTCCCTTCCGCTTCTGCTGGGTGGCGAATATCGGAAGAGGCTTTTATGGAGCCTGTAAAAGAAGTCATTTCGAATTTAAAGTTAAGAGCCAGTTATGGTTTTACAGGTAATACGGAGATCGGTGTATATGAATCATTGGCAACTTTAGGTACTAGTAATTGGATCTTAGGGAATCAACTCGTATCAGGATTTTTCCCAAACAAAATTCCTAATCCTGACTTAAAGTGGGAGCGCACCGGACAATTTGATATTGGTTTAGATTTAGGCTTGTTCAATAATAGATTACGCATCACAACAGACTATTATAAGAAGAAAACAACAGACCTGCTGTATAGTGTTGCAGTTCCTGCTACATCTGGATATCAAACCATGTTGAAGAATATAGGTAGCATAGAAAATCAAGGATATGAATTATCAATAGAAAGTGATAATTTGACAGGGGCATTCAGTTGGACAACCGCTTTTAACATCGCCTTCAATCGGAATAAAGTTCTTGAATTAGGCGGAGAAGAGTATAAGGAAATGGCAGAAGGCGATGGGCATTTAAAAACAGGCTCTGTACGTCGCTTGATTGTAGGTGAGCCCATTGGTGTTTTCTATGGATATCGTTTTGATGGTATTTTTCAAAATGAGGAAGAATGTAAGCAACAAACTTCATCTGCTTCACCTATTGGTGTTGGTTTGCGTAGATATAAGGATTTAAATGGTGATGGAAAGGTAGATGCCGCTAATGACAGGGAAATATTGGGAGACGCTAATCCTAAATTTTTCGGAGGATTAACAAATACGTTTGCTTATAAGGGCTTCGAACTTAATGTGTTCTTACAATATTCCTATGGAAATAAGATTCTTAATTATAATGCCATGGAATTGGAGAATCCAACAGGTGGGCAAAATGCTTATGCGGACATGGTAAATCGTTGGACACCGGAAAATCCGAGTAACATATACCCAAAGGCAACAACAAATAGAGCCTTATTGGTAAGTGATCGATTTATAGAAGATGGCTCTTATCTGAAATTGAAAACGTTATCACTATCTTATAGCTTTCCTAAAATAAACTTAAAGCATATCCAAGGTTTGCGTCTGTATGTGACTGGACAAAATTTATTAACATGGACAAAATATCGGGGATATGACCCTGAAGTTAGTTATAGAGGTGCCTCTACGCTTGAAGCGGGCGAAGATTTCGGTGGCTATCCACAATCTCGTACATTTATGTTTGGTATAAAACTTGATATTAAGTAATAATTAAATTGTATTATCATGAATAAATATATAATATTTGGCTGTATATCAATATTCTCATTGTTCAATGTACAGTGTTCTTTCTTAGACGAGAAACCAATAGACAGGCTGGTCGTGGATAACTTTTACACGAGTCAGAAAGATGCCCAAGCGGCAGTTGATGCAACTTATCAACAACTTAATAGTATTTATAGTAGGTGCATGTATATGTTATGCGATCTTACATGTGATGGGATGAAAAACGGTCTTGGTATGCCTAATGCCTTTCTACAGAACTTGGAATTTTTGCGTCACACCCCGGAAAACACATTTATTAGAGATATGTGGCAAAATAATTATTCGGGCATTATGAAAGCTAATGCCGCTATTAATAACATTCCATCTGTTACTATGAATCCTGATTTACAAAAAAGATTTATAGCAGAAGCAAAATTCTTACGTGCTCTTTATTATTTCAATTTAGTCCGCTTTTTTGGAGATGTTCCTTTGGTGACTCAGTTAGAGACAATAGATGATGCTATGGGGCCGAGAGTTGCGAAAGAGCAGATCTATGAACAGATTCTATCTGATTTGACAGATGCGGAAAGTGCCCTTCCTTATCCCTCAGAATATGGGACTACAGATATAGGGCGTGCGACAAAAGGTGCTGCCAAGATTTTAGCAGGAAAGGTGTATTTGACGAAAGGTGATTATTCCAAAGCAAAGGAAAAACTGGCAGAGGTTGTTGAACAAGAAGGTGCTTATGGGTATGGTTTACATGTGGAGTATGGAGATAATTGGAACTTGGATACTGAAGCTGGTAAAGAGGCTGTCTTTTATATTGAATATAAGGCGGACCCATTACCTCATAATGATGAAATGAGTTTAACGGGACCCAAATATTCTTTGCCTGAACCGATCGGAGTTAGTGGATCTAATGAGGCGGATATTCCCACTATGGAATTAAATAATACCTTTAAGGAAAATGATAAACGTAAAGCCGTGAATTTAAGAACGCATTATACGAACCCTGTAAATGGAAAGGAATTGATATCAAGTATTCCTTTGTTTGGCAAGTATTGGCAAGATGGATTAACGGCTATTAAGTTCTGTGAGATCAATATGCATATCATCCGTTATTCGGATGCCTTGCTTATGTATGCGGAAGCGTTAAATGAAATCGGAGAATCAGAGAAAGCTCATCAAGTTTTAAATCGTGTTCGAGAGCGTGCGTTTGGTGATTCTTCTGAAAATTATGAGGGTTTGTCTAAAGATGCTTTCCGGGCAGCAGTCTTACAAGAGCGTTATTTGGAATTTCCGATAGAAGGACATCGCTGGTTTGACCTCGTACGTACAGGTACATTCATAAAACGGATGAAAGAGCACAGCACATACGAAGCGAAAGTCGCTGAGAAGAATAAGACGGACATTGCTAGTAATATAAAGGATTACATGATTCTCATGCCTATTCCTCAACGGGAATTGGATTTGAATCCTGAGCTAACGCAAAATCCGGGTTGGTCATAAAATGTTAATTGGAGCTGTAAAACTTACAGCTCCTCAACTTTTATCAATATGAATACAAATATCAATAATACCTTGTTTTCATTGACTATCGTAAGTCAATGTTTGGCCTGCCAGCCTAAAAATCAGGAAGCAGACAATACTTCACAAAAAACGAAACCATTAAATGTTGTCTTTATTCTCTCGGATGACCACCGGTATGATTATATGGGGTTCATGAATACGATCCCTTGGTTGGAAACTCCTAATATGGATCGGATGGCCAAGGAAGGAGCGCATATCAAAAATGCGTTTGTTACGACCTCTCTTTCTTCTCCCAGCCGTGCTTCCATCTTGACCGGCATGTATTCACATAGCCATAAGGTGGTTGATAATGCCGCTCCTCTTCCTGATGGATTGATCTTTTTTCCACAATATTTGCAGGAGTGTGGATATAAAACTGCTTTCTTTGGAAAATGGCACATGGGAAATGACTCAGGGGCTCCTCAACCAGGCTTTGATCATTGGGAAGGTTTCAAGGGGCAGGGGGAATATTATAACCCTCGTATAAATACAAATGGGGAATGGATACAATATAAAGACAGTACCTATGTTACGGATCTCTTGACCGACCATGCGATCCAATTCATGAAAGAACAAAAACAAGCGGATAAACCGTTCTTTGTCTATTTGTCTCATAAGGGTGTGCACGACAATTTTTCAGCCGCAAAGCGCCATAAGGATTGTTATAAAAATAAGGAATTGGTATTACCTCCGAACTTCAATACGCCTCATTATGGCATTAAAGAGTTGCCGACTATTGATAAGAAAACAGGAAAGGCTGCGTTTGGAAAAGAGTATTATGGAGAAAAAATGGCTCCGGATTGGGTGAAAAGTCAAAGAGAAAGTTGGCATGGGGTGGACTATTCCTACCATGGCCGTCCTTGGGATGTTCAAGTTCGTAAATATTGTGAGACCTTGCGTTCTGTAGATGAAAGTATCGGTTCTGTCTTGGATTATCTGAAAGAAGCAGGGTTAGATGATAACACGTTGGTTATTTACATGGGTGATAATGGCTTTGCGTGGGGAGAACATGGATTGATCGACAAAAGACAGTTCTACGAGGAATCTGTGCGAGTTCCTATGTTGGTTCGTTGCCCTAGTATGTTTGAGGGAGGTAAGGTAATAGAGAATATGGTACAAAATGTAGATGTCGCTCCTACAATTATGGCTTGTGCGGGTTTAGAAAAGGCTGAGCAGATGGTGGGATATTCTTTCTTGCCTTTGCTCAAGGGAGAAAAGGTGGATTGGAGAGATCATATCTTCTACGAGTATTATTGGGAATATGAATTTCCGCAGACACCAACGATGCATGGTATCCGCACCGATCGTTATAAGTATATCCGTTATCATGGGGTTTGGGATACGAATGAGTTCTATGATTTGCAAAATGATCCGTATGAAACTACGAACCTGATTGCGGAACCTGAATATAAAGAGACAATCAAACAATTGAATGCTCAGATTTATGACTGGCTGGAGTCTACGGATGGAATGAATATCCCTTTGAAACGAACCGTGAGACCTCACACGGATCATCGGAATCAAGGGCATTACTGATTCGCAAGAAGTATGATTTATGAAGGATTATAATATATCCTTTTTTATTAATAGCTTTATAAAAGTTTGGTATAATAAATTAATACAAATACGATGAAATGCAAATACATTTTATTATCAAGCATTTTCCTATATGACTTTAGTGCTGTTCAAACAGCCATGGCACAGAATGATAGGACACCGAATATCATTTATATCATGTCTGACGATCATGCTTCGCAGGCGGTAAGTGCTTATGGTGGAATTTTATCAACGGTCTTACCGACCCCCAATATTGATCGAATAGCGCATGAGGGCGCAATATTGAGGAATTGTTTTGTGACGAACTCAATCAGTACCCCGAGCCGTGGAGCGATTATCACAGGACAATATAGCCAAAAGAATGGTGTATATACTTTGCAAGATCCATTAGATCCGGATCATCCGAATGTAGCGAAATGCTTGCAGCAAGCAGGATATCAAACCGCTATATTCGGTAAATGGCATTTGCATGCGGAACCTACAGGTTTTGATTATTACAATATCTTGCCTGGACAGGGCCGTTATAATGACCCGATGCTTATAGAAAAAGGTACATGGGGGAATGATCCGCATGCGAATCCCCGAACGGGTAAAGTGTATAAAGGGCATTCTACCGACGTGATAGGAAGTGAGGCTATCAAATATATGGAAAATCGAGATAAGAGCAAGCCTTTCTTTATGATGTGCCATTTCAAGGCTCCTCACAGACCGTGGACACCCGCCGAGCGTTTCAAGGATTTATTGAAAGATGTAACGATCCCGGAGCCGGAGAACTTATTGGACACATATGAGGGCAAGGGAGAGTATGCGGAGTTGCTACGGATGAGCATGGAGCATTTGAGGCAGACGGATGTGAAAACGGATATACCTACGGATATGAGCCGTGATGAGTTGCGCCATTGGGCTTATCAATTGTATATTAAAGATTATTTGCGCTGTATCGCTGGTATTGATGAAAACGTAGGGCGTATCTTGAACTATTTGGATGAGCAAGGATTGGCGGAAAACACGGTTGTCATCTATACCGGAGACCAAGGATTCTTTTTGGGGGAACATGGTTGGTTTGATAAACGATTGATGTATGAGGAATGCTTGCGTATGCCGTTTGTTATCCGTTATCCGAAAGAAATCAAACCCGGCACGGATAATAAGGATATAACATTGAATATCGATTTCGCTCCTCTATTTTTGGATTATGCCGGAATGGACAAGCCTAGCCAAATGCAGGGAGAAAGTTTCCGCTCGAATTTGAGAAATGAGACCCCAGCTAATTGGAGACAGGCTATGTATTACCGCTATTGGATGAATGCGGATAACGACCATAACGTGACAGCCAACTATGGTATCCGTACGGATCGCTATAAATTGATATTCTATTATGGAGAGTCGTTGGGAATGACCGGGACCAAGAATGAGTCCAGAACTCCCGAATGGGAATTGTATGACTTGAAAGAGGATCCAATGGAAATGAAGAACCTGTATCACGACCCATCGAAAAAGGCGTTGATTAAAGAGTTGAAGACAAAACTGTTGGAATTGAAACAACAATATGACGATGAGGATAGTAAATATCCGACTATGGCTGAGATAGCCCGGAAGTATTATTGGTGATAATTTCTGTTTTTTGTACGTTTGTGTAATTTTAAAATTTTGAATACATGAAGAATGCGATTAACTATGGGGTCTTCTTGGCTCCGGCCTTCTTATTCTCCGCATGCGGAACCGGGCAAAAAGAAGTGGCAGAGAAGCCGCTTAATATCATCCATATCATGACGGATGATCATTCGTATCAAACTATTAGCGCTTATGGACATGCGCTAGGTAAATTGGCACCAACACCAAATTTAGATCGTTTGGCTGCAGAAGGAATGTTGTTCCGGCAAGCTTTCGTAGAGAATTCTCTGTCTACTCCTAGCCGTGCTTGTTTGATGACCGGTCTTTACAGTCACCAAAACGGACAAAGACAGTTAGGAAAAGGTATTGATACGACAAAAGTATTCTTCTCTGAAATCTTACAACAGCACGGTTATCAGACAGGTGTTGTCGGTAAATGGCATATGCAATGTGAGCCGAAAGGTTTTGATTATTATCATGTGTTATGGGATCAGGGAGATTATTATAATCCGGAGTTTAAAAGCAAAGAATCGAATGGCAAGTATGTAAAAGAAGAGGGATATGCGACAACCCTTACGACCGATCACGCTATCGAGTTTTTGGAAGAGAGGGATAAGGATAAGCCTTTCTGCCTGCTGGTTCACCATAAGGCTCCACATCGTAACTGGATGCCGGATACGAAATATATGGATTTATATGAGGATGTAGAGTTCCCATATCCAGATACTTTCAATGATAATTATGCCACTCGTTGCGATGCCGCACGTACACAAGAGATGAGTATAGACAAAAATATGACTTTGGTTTATGATTTGAAGGTAGATGAGCTTAAAGATAAGGAGGCTTATAAAAAGGAATGGAATATTGATGGTTGGCAGGCCTCTTTGGATCGTATGACCCCGGAACAACGGGAGGCTTGGATCGCTTCTTATAAGCCCCGCAACGAAAAATTCATTAACGAGAACCTGAAAGGCGAGGATTTGGTTAAATGGAAATATCAACGTTATATCAAGGATTACGTACGTTGCATCAAATCTATTGATGATGAAGTGGGGCGTTTGATCGCCTATTTGGAAAAAGAAGGGCTTATGGATAATACCGTGATCGTTTATACCTCGGATCAAGGTTTTTACATGGGTGAACATGGCTGGTTCGACAAACGTTTCATGTATGAGGAATCTTTCCGTACGCCGTTGATTATCCGTTATCCTGCTAAAATCAAGGCGGGAAGTGAATGTACGGCCTTAGTACAGAACATTGACTATGCCCCGACTTATCTGGATATAGCCGGTATCGAGAAACCTGATTATATGGTAGGAACTTCTTTAGTCCCCTTGTTTGGAGGCGAGACACCAAGAGATTGGCGTGAGTATCTATATTATCATTATTATGATTATCCTGCGATCCATATGGTACGTCGCCACGATGGCGTACGTGACAGTCGTTATAAATTGATTCATTTCTATGGAGAGAAGAATGAACATAATGACGCGATTAATTGCAATGAGCTTTACGATTTGCAAAGTGATCCGAATGAGCTGAATAATTTATACGATAATCCGGAATATGCTGATATCCAAACTCGCCTGCAAGCACGTTTGGATAAGTTCCGTGTAGACCAGAAAGTTGACGAATATTAAGGTGCTAACTCTGTAAAATCATTTATTTTGTGTAAGTTTGGCGGATAGAAAGAATCATTCACCTAAAATACGATCGTGAAATGAAACTCAATTTATCCGCCAGATTTTTAATGCTGGCCCTACTTTGTG
Organism: Parabacteroides sp. AF27-14; assembly: GCF_003635425.1. NCBI lineage: Bacteria > Pseudomonadati > Bacteroidota > Bacteroidia > Bacteroidales > Tannerellaceae > Parabacteroides > Parabacteroides sp. AF27-14. The sequence goes on along the minus strand of NZ_QTLZ01000029.1, from coordinate 40,618 downwards.
GTTCTTGCGTATTGAACACGCCAAAGGAGGAGCTTGAATACAACGGAATGAATACGCTACAGATATCAAATGTAGATGATTTGATATCTTTCTACCAATATGCCGATGACCGAATTCCTTTAATTAGCGGACACCGAGGTGGACGGGGAAAAGGCTATCCTGAGAACAGTATGGAAACCTTTGAAAATACCCTCTCTTATACGCCTGCCACGTTCGAGATAGATCCGAGGTTAACCAAAGATAGTGTTATCGTCCTTTTCCACGATGATACACTGGAGCGTACCAGTAATGGAACCGGGAAAGTTTCTGATTACACTTGGGAAGAATTGCAAAATTTCCGTTTGAAGGATCCCGAAGGAAATATCACAAACTATCGTATCCCGACTTTAGAGGAAGCGATTCGTTGGGCCCGTGGAAAAACAATCCTAATCCTTGATAAGAAGGATGTTCCGATGGAGCGCACTGCTCAGCTGATTACCGATATGCAAGCGGAACCTTATGTAATGATTACGGTTCATGATGGTGCCTCGGCTCGTTTCTTTTACGAGAAAAATCCGAATTTCATGTTTGAGGCTTTTGTAAAAACGAAAGAGGCGGTTCAAGACTATGAGGATAACGGTATACCTTGGAATCATATCATGGCTTACGTAGGACCTAAGATTACCCCCGAAGTCCGTGAGGTGATCGATATGTTACATGAAAGAGGTGTCATGTGCATGATATCTACCGCTCCCTCCGACGATAAACTATCCACACCCGAAAGTCGTGCTGAAGCATACCGTATGATCATCCGTCAAGGCGTGGACATCATAGAGTCTGACCGACCTATAGAGGTTGCTGAAGCGATCTCTAGCTTGATTCCGGTTAGCAGTTCCAAAGGAAAGTTTTTCTCTACACTATAAACATAATCAATATAAGACATGAACAAAGAACTAGAAATGACTCCCAACGTATTAGTGGAGTTTTTACAAAAGCCAGCGTCCGAGTTTACGAAAGAGGACATTATCCGTTATATCTATGAGAAAGATATCCAGATGGTTAATTTTATGTATCCCGCGGGCGACGGACGTTTGAAAACACTAAACTTTGTAATCAACAATGCGGCCTATCTGGATGCGATCTTGACTTGCGGTGAGCGTGTGGATGGCTCTAGTCTTTTCTCGTTTATCGAGGCGGGAAGTAGTGACCTGTATGTGGTGCCCCGTTTCCGTACGGCTTTCGAGGATCCGTTTGCGGAATTACCTACGCTTACCATGCTTTGCTCATTCTTCAATAAGGATGGAGAACCCTTAGAAAGTTCCCCGGAATATACCTTGCATAAAGCTTGTAAGGCTTTTCATGAGGTGACGGGAATGGAATTTGAGGCAATGGGTGAATTAGAATATTACGTAATCGCACCGGATGAAGGCGTTTTCCCTGCTACCGACCAAAAAGGTTATCATGAATCCGCTCCTTACGCTAAGTTCAATGAGTTCCGGACGGAGTGCATGCACTGCATAGCGCAAGCCGGGGGACAAATTAAATATGGTCATTCAGAAGTTGGTAACTTTACGTTAAATGGTTTGATCTATGAGCAAAATGAGATCGAGTTCTTACCATGTCCTGCGGAAAATGCAGCAGATCAATTGATGATCGCAAAATGGGCGATCCGCAATCTAGCGCATGAATATGGATATAACATCACTTTCGCTCCGAAAATTACGGTGGGAAAAGCAGGTTCCGGTCTGCATGTCCATATGCGTATCATGAAAGATGGCAAGAATCAGATGTTAGCGAATGGTATCTTATCCGAAACCGCCCGTAAGGCTATCGCTGGAATGATGTGCTTAGCTTCCTCTATTACGGCTTTTGGGAATACGAACCCAACCTCATATTTCCGCTTGGTTCCACACCAAGAAGCACCTACGAATATTTGTTGGGGAGATCGGAATCGTTCAGTTTTAGTTCGTGTTCCGCTAGGTTGGGCCGCAAAAACGGACATGTGTGCTTTGGCGAACCCATTGGAACCTGCCAGCCATTATAATACGAGCCAAAAGCAAACGGTCGAGATGCGCTCACCGGATGGCTCCGCTGATTTATACCAATTATTGGCAGGATTGGCAGTTGCGTGCCGCCATGGTTTTGAGATCGACGATGCTTTGGAGATCGCTGAGAAGACTTATGTAAACGTGAATATTCATAAGGAAGAGAATCAAGATCGCCTAAAGACATTGGATCAACTCCCAGACAGTTGCGCAGCCTCAGCCGCCCGTTTAAGACAACAGCGTGCTGTTTTTGAAAAATATAATGTGTTTAGTCCGAGTATGATAGACGGCATCATCCATAAACTGGAATCTTATGATGACGCTTCTTTACGCAAGGACCTAGAGAATAATCCGGAAGAGATGTTGAAGCTGGTCAATACTTATTTCCATTGTGGCTGAAAATCTTTTTTATGGTTTCACAAGAGGGTGTGTCATGACACACCCTTTTTATGTCCTGCTTTCATCTCTTGAACTTTCCATTGTGTTTTTTTGAATATCCGAGCACAAAAGAGACCATAAATTAAAACGAAAATATTCTAGAGAAGAAAAAAAGATATAATAGTAAAAAAAACATGATAAAAAATTGTTATTTACAAATAAAGGCTTACCTTTGCCAACATCAAAACAAAATGATGTTATAAATTCATTTTGAAGTTATATGTTTTTCGAGTTTAACCTTGACTGTGAGCACAAAAGATTATCGCGAAGATCTTTTGAACGGTTGGATAGAGACGTCTATTTAGCCGTTTTTTCTTTTAGCCCTATCCAATAAAGCTATTCAACTATTTGACAAATACAGCTTTATTTGTCACGGAGATTTTATATCCTTTTATTTTATGGATTACGAAATAACATACTGCATAAAAGCGGTATGTTGTATCGTACTATTATACAGTTGAGCAATGAATTATACATATAAACAAATATGGCTCATCAACTTTCCTGTAATGATGAGCATCTTAATGGAACAATTAATCAATATTACGGATGCTGTTTTCTTAGGCCACGTTGGAGAGATAGAATTAGGAGCGTCCGCTATCGCCGGAATTTATTATTTGGCGATTTATATGCTTGGTTTTGGATTTAGCATTGGGTTGCAAGTAATGGTAGCTCGAAGGAATGGAGAGCAAGATTACAAGGAAACCGGCAAGACTTTTTTTCAAGGCTTATTTTTCCTTTTGGGATTGGCTATCTTTCTTTACCTTCTCATTCATACGGTTTCCCCATTTATATTAAAGAAGCTGATCGTTTCCTCGGATATTTATCGAACGGTAATCCTATACTTGGATTGGCGTAGCTTTGGATTGTTGTTTTCATTCCCATTTTTAGCGATACGTTCTTTTTTAGTGGGGATAACGCATACAAAAGCTCTATCTTGGGCTGCTGCCATAGCGGTATTAATCAATATTCCTTTAAATTTTTATTTGATATTCACTAGGGAATTAGGAATCTCGGGGGCGGCAATTGCCTCTTCTTTGGCAGAGATAGGCTCCTTTATGATGCTTTCCTTCTATATGTGGATACGATTGGATAAAGAAAAATATGGGTTAAGGCCGGTCTATAATGGTAATTTACTTATAAAAGTCTTGAAGTTATCAATATGGAGTATGCTTCATGCGTTTATTAGTGTAGCCCCTTGCATAGTGAAAAAATATTTCCAAAATGAAAGAGATACAGAAGGTTTATTTAAAAAACAGTCGTATGTCCTCTTCCGAAAACAATATAGCGGTATTGACTAGTGCCAAATGGGAATATGCTTGAGGAAAATTCCCCAGTTGCTCCTTGGTTTCAAAATCAATGTCTTCACTGAAAAGTCCCAAGTGATTTGAATTATGAAGCATTTCCTCAAACAGACTACGTGCTTCTTCTTTTTCTCCAATGACATAAAGAGCACGAATGAGCCAGAACGTACAAATAGTAAAGGCGGAAGAGGGAAGTCCGAAATCATCATGAGATTTATAACGGTACATCAACCCTTTGTAAAGTAACGCATTCTTTATCGCTTGCACAGTTTTATGGTAGCGTATGTCTCTCGGATCGATAAATCCGTACGGTTCCATTAACAACAAGGACGCATCAAGGTCGGAATTACCGTAGGTTTGCGAGAAACTTTGCATCTCTTCTTTCCAACCGTTTTTCATGACATTTTCTTTGATTACGGTCGCTTCTTCCGACCAACGTCTCCGGTATGTCGGTTTGTTTAATAAATCTGCAATACGAGCTCCCCTGTCTAATGCGACCCAGCACATAACTTTGGAGGAAACAAAATGCTGTCCTTTTCCTCTAATTTCCCAAATGCCTTTGTCTGGTTTTTTCCAGTCAATCATCACATTCGTCAGGATACTTTTTACCATTTCCCACATATCTTCCACCTCGTCCAATGTACCGGGCATCAAACGATAGTATTGGTAGATCAGGTCCATTAAATAGCCGAACGAGTCATTTTGAAGCTGGTGGTAAGCATCATTACCGATCCGAACGGGTCGTGAGTTCTTATAACCGGAAAGATGTCCCAGAATAACTTCCGTCAATTTTCTTTCTCCGCGAATACCGTACATGATCTGGTAAGTATCGTGTTGAGAAACAAAAGTAGACTGGACAAATCTCATGAACCGCCTTGCGGCTTCCACATGGCCTATCTGGAACAAAGTTTCAATGGACATGGAGGCGTCGCGCAGCCAACAAAAACGATAATCCCAGTTACGGACTTCTCCGATCGTTTCCGGTAGGCTAGTTGTTATGGCCGCCAATACGGCTCCATTATAAAAAGACATCAATTTTAAAACTAGGAGACTTCGCTCAATGACATCGTTATAGACCGTAAACTTCTTGGTTCGGTCAGTCCAATTCAACCAATAAACCAGCGTCCGGCAGTATTCCAGTTTCTCACGCTCAATGTTGACAGGTATTACTTTCTCGTTATATGAAAGTAGCAAGAACTCGTCCTTAGCCAGTACGATTTCTTTCTGTTCCAAGATGTTGTGCAAAGGTAGTGAGGAATAAAGATATTGCCTATCTTTGCTGTTAGAAGTAGAGTAGGTCTCTATATATTCCGAGGTCGTGTTGAAAATTGTCTTTCCACGGGCATAGTCCGGAGCCGGCTCATAGTTGATTTTAAAACGGGGAGTACCTTTGATTCTGCGGATATATCGGTAGATCTCTGCCGGACGATAACAATTGCTCGCATCGCTCAGATGGTAACAAGGCATGAAATCTACAACGGCAAATTCATTTTCTTCTGATACGAAGTTGGTCGAAAGAATATTTGTATGAGGAACATACGATTGCGATATTTGATAATCCGGAGAAACCTCGAAGCCGAAATATCCCCCTTTCTCCCGATCGAGCAATGATGCAAAGATGGAAGGTGAGTCGAAGTTAGGGAAACATAACCAATCTATACTGCCTTTATCCGAAATCAAAGCCGCAGTGCAGCAATTTCCTATTACTCCGTAATTTAACTTGTCCATAAAAATTATTTTTTATTTGTCCACAATCCTTTAAAAAAATCAACGGTGGCTTTCAGTTGACCTTTTATGCTTTTGGAAGTCGTTCCGTAACTAACACCTTCACCCGACAGTTTTTCCAAAAAAGGCAATACTTCTTCCTGCGAGGACAGATTGTATTTGGCTTTTTCAGATACAATTCCAACTTTAACTGTTATGGCGGATACTGGAAGAGCCCGGAACATATCCTCATCCGTCGTGTCATCTCCCATTGCTAGTATAAAATCATAGCGGGAAGCCAATAATAGGCGAGCTACTTCCGAACCTTTTGTGCATTCTGGAGATTTTATTTCCACGACTTTGTTGCCCTGCATGATTTGTAATCCCTTTTTCAGGCAAACAGGCATTATAGCCTTTGTTAGCTGTTGCGCTCTCAGCTCTCCCAGCCAGGCGTCCGATTCTCTATAATGCCAGGCAAGAGCAGCTTCTTTTGTCTCAAGATGAGAGTACGGGGTTTTGCTTACAAACAAATTTAGAATAAACAATAGCTCCGAATCCCACTCTCGATTGCCTATGTTTTTATGCCATGCGCCTTTTTCCTTGTAAAATGCACCATGCTCGGCGGCAAAAGACAGAGGAAGATCTCCCAGCCATTTCTCCAATGTATAGTGGTCCCGCCCGCTATTAATGGTTACATGATTCCGAGAGTCAGAACAAAAACGCTGTAACAGGTCTCGTAATGCAGGTGTTGGAACTGCATCTTCCGGATGATTTTTGAATGCAGTTAATGTTCCGTCGTAATCCAGCAAAATCAAGCGCTTTTTCGCTTGGTCATATAATGTTTTGATTTCGTTCTGGTCTTGTGCGGAGATCTTTTTCTTTTGTAATCGTTTGTTTTTCTCTGCGGTCTGCCGCCATTCTCTCATGAAATCCGCAGCCCATTTGTTTACGGTTTGAACCGAAAGGATGGCTTGCATTCGCTGAAGCCTTTCTCTTTGTTCCTCCAATGGCATTTTCAATGCACGGCAAATGGCTTGTTCGATCTGGTCCGTGTCGTTTGGATTAATCAATAAAGCATCAGACAATTCAACCGAAGCACCGGCCATTTCACTTAAAATGAGTACCCCCGGATTATCTTGTTTGGTAGCGACATACTCTTTTGCCACAAGATTCATACCATCGCGCAAAGGGGTTACCAAGGCTATATCGGCAACATAATACATCGCTACTAATTCCTCAAAAGAGAAACCGTGATAAAAATAACATACCGGAGTCCAATTCATGGTAGAGTAAGTTCCATTGATAGAACCGATCTCCTCGTCTATTTTGGTTTTCAATTCGGCATAACTGCCTACATGGTCGCGAGAGGGGACGATAACCATCGCCAATGTCACTTTCCCGTGATATTCCGGATGATTTTTCAAAAAAGAGGCGAATCCGTAAAGACGGTGCAATATTCCTTTGCTGTAATCCAGTCGGTCTACCGATATGATTAACTTATGATCTCCAAATAGAAGTCGTGTTTTCTCTACTGCGTGGTGGACTTTGTCATCAGCTATCACATTGTGATAAAGATCATAGTTTATCCCCATCGGTAATGCATCCACACGGGTTACACGATCATTCATTTGAACTTCATCCAGATTGAAATTCTTATGAAGGATGCGTTCCGTCGCACTGATGAAATGACGCATATAATCGTGAATGTGAAAAGCGACAAAGTCGGCTCCCAAAAGTCCGTTCAGGATCTCGACCCTTTCGGGCAGAATCCGGAAAAGTTCATGTGAAGGGAACGGAATATGGTGGAAATACCCGATATGAAGGTTGGGAAACTTCTCACGGAGCATGCCCGGCAACAGCATTAACTGATAGTCCTGTACCCAAACCCAATCATTAGGTTCAACTATCCGAGATATCTCTTCACAAAAAACAGCATTGACTTCCCTATATGATTCCCAAAAGTTCTTTTTATATAACGTATAAGCAAAAAAGTAATGACAGAGGGGCCATAGGGTACTGTTGCTATATCCTTCGTAGTAATTTTCATACTGCCTGTCGGATAAGAATACCGGATGATAATTATTTTTTTCCAATTGACTGCAAATGTCATCTTTTTCCGTCTTTTGTTCTACGCAGACGCCAGGCCAACCAATCCAATGTTTTTCACAATCAACGTCCAATGACTTCAAACCTGTAGCCAGCCCTCCTTCGCTCCGTGAAAAAACAAATTTTCCATCGGAGGAACGTGTAACTTTTACAGGCAACCTATTCGAAATGATAAATAATCTCATATTTGAAATATTATATACAACACAAAGCAAAATCCATACCAATTTGTATTTGTCATTGATAAACAGATGTTTGCAAATAGGGAAGCCTAAGTAATATTACCAAAATGAAAAAGTGTTTTTCATTTTAGTTGTTTTTTTTACTTTCAATTTAGAATTGATATTTTTAATCTATTGATATATAGTGATTTATGTTTATTGTTCTTAAATTGGTCTGATTTTGGCATTATCTTTATCAGTTTAGATTTCCGAAGAAAGTATCATTAATATTCATCTTCGGTTGTCTGCTATAAGAAACAATGTAGAACAACAAAGAAACAAAATGGTATTTTTTATTTATCAGTTAGGCTCGCTTGCCTCTGTATGGGCAATCAGCAATTTAATAAAAAAAGATGTTCCTCAAAGGATCAAAAACAAGATTATCGTTCTGTTACTAGTAACAAGCTGGATTGGTGTTTTGGGGTATTTTTTCATTTTGAAAAACAGGATTGAAAAATGGTGGCCTTGCAAGAAGTACTTGGTTGCTCATAGAAGGATATGAGTTTCATATTATATATTATTGCAATTAAAGTTGTTTTATGTGTACCAAAATCTTTTTCTCCATTCATTCTGTAAAGACTTGAATTGTTTTTTTCTTTTTGAGCCGTGGATATAATTTATTCACGGCTTATTTAAAGGATTTGATTTCAAAAATTAGGATACAAATGGAAAAGAATATGCGGATGAAATTTTTAAAGCAACGGATAACGGTAATATTACTGTTAGTGGCTAGCGTATGTATATGTGGTAGCATCAATGAATTCTATGTCTTCGAAAATGATTATTATTTTAAATATCTGCTGAATACTTTTACAGGAATCATCCTTTTGACAGGAATTGCCTATTTATGCTATCCTCAAAAGAAGACAAATCAGAAAAATGAATTGGTGCTGAATGAATACAAACTGGTGTATGAAACGGAGTCTACCGCATCGCAATATTTTATTTCTGATACAGAAGCTTGGAACACATTAAGAAAACAATTGAAAACAACAGCTCAAGGACATGCTATTTTATATATCAGCGAAAGTTGCGAATTGCCTATAATCAATAACATGATTTTAGCTAAAAAGAGAAATTTCGATTGTTGGAAGCCTGCCTGTGCAGGGCAGATATCTAAAGATTTTGGTGAGATTTAAAGTGATCATAAAAAATATATGGCAGCCATAAAACGATGTCCATGGAAAGGAAATGTCAATTATCTGAAAATACGGGGAATAATATTGAATTGGACCTAGTCAGCGTTGAAAAGCACCACATTCAGAAAGTTCTCCAACATACTAACGGATACAAACCCGAAGCTGCTCGTCCTCTTGGGATAGCCTTAACCACACTTTATAGGAAGATGGAAGCCTATGGACTATAATGTGGAACACTTTGTTCTTGCATACCCGGTAGGTTTACCTAAAACAGGCAGCTTGCGTTTTTTATATACCTTTTCAAAATGAAAATATCTTTTTCCTTTTGAAAAGGATTGAGCATATTACATAATAATATTATTTTTTGATTATATAACTGATAAACAATGTATTGTGCAAGAACTCGATTTTTTGGCACAGCTTTGGCATATAGTAGGGTGGAAAACAAATAAATAGTATTAACAATTAAAAAAGACAAGTATGGAAGATACGTTATCATTTTTGTTCTTGTGTGCTACCGGTGTAGCATGCTATTGGTTTTTCTTCAAGTGTGTGGACTGGTTTGAGAAAATTTAATGTAAGAAAGGAGAATTAAATTATGTTTTTAGCACTGTTTATACTTTGCTTATTGATCTTCGGGTATTTGATGTATGTCCTAATTAAGCCCGAAAAGTTTTAATGGTAATTAGTTTTTTTAAGTGAAAAGATGAATACAGAAATTTTAGGTGTAGCATTGCAGATATTGCTGCTGCTGGTTATCAGTTACCCGCTGGGAAAGCATATCGCCAAGGTGTATAAGGAGGGAAACGACTGCATGCGTTTCATGGCTCCAATTGAAAGATTTATTTACAAGTTGGCGGGTATCAACCCCAATGAAGAGATGGATTGGAAGGCATTCTTGAAATCTCTGCTTATTATAAACGTATTTTGGTTCTTCTGGGGTATGATCCTGTTGGTATCGCAAGGATATCTTCCTTTGAATCCTGATGGGAACAGCGGACAAAGTCCAGATTTGGCGTTCAACACGTGTATTAGTTTCATGGTTAACTGTAACTTGCAGCACTATAGCGGAGAAAGCGGTTTGACTTATTTTACACAGTTGTTCGTCATCATGTTGTTCCAGTTCATCACTGCTGCAACAGGTATGGCTGCCATGGCTGGAATTATGAAGTCGATGGCCGCCAAAACAACTAAAACAATCGGCAACTTCTGGCACTATTTAGTGATCAGCTGTACACGTATCCTTTTCCCGATGTCTCTGATCGTGGGGTTCATCCTGATCATACAAGGTACGCCGATGGGCTTTGACTCCAAAATGACAATCCCGACATTGGAAGGAGCTGAACAAACTGTTTCACAAGGTCCTACAGCTGCAATCGTTCCGATTAAACAGTTAGGTACGAATGGTGGTGGTTACTTCGGAGTAAACTCTTCTCACCCATTGGAAAACCCGACTTACCTGACCAATATTGTAGAATGTTGGTCTATTCTGATCATTCCGATGGCATTGGTATTTGCTTTGGGATTTTATCTGAAACGTAAAAAGTTAGGTTATGTGATCTATGGTGTGATGCTGTTTGCTTATCTTTTGGGGGTATTCTGTAACGTTCACTATGAGATGGCAGGTAACCCGAAAATCGACGAGATGGGTATTGACCAGTCTTGCGGTGCTATGGAAGGTAAGGAAACCCGTCTGGGTCCGGGCGCAACCGCTTTGTGGTCTGTGACTACGACCGTCACCTCTAATGGTTCCGTTAACGGTATGCACGACAGTACAATGCCTCTTTCTGGTATGGTGGAGATGTTGAACATGCAGATCAATACATGGTTTGGTGGTGTCGGCGTAGGTTTCATGAACTACTATGCATTCTTGATTATAGCCGTATTCATCAGCGGTTTGATGGTCGGACGTACGCCGGAATTCTTAGGTAAAAAGGTAGAAGCCCGAGAAATGAAGATTGCAACGATCGTTTCGTTGGCTCACCCATTCGTGATTTTGATCTTTACGGCTATCTCTTCCTACGTATGGGTATATGCCCCTGAATTCGTAGAGAGCGAGGGTGGCTGGTTGAACAACCCCGGTTTCCATGGTTTCAGTGAAATGTTATATGAATATACTTCTTCTTCTGCTAACAACGGTTCCGGTTTTGAAGGATTAGGCGACAATACCTATTTCTGGAACTACACTTGCGGTTTGGCACTGATCATTTCACGTTATTTGCCAATTGTCGGACAGGTAGCTATTGCAGGTCTTTTGGCAAACAAGAAGTACACTCCGGAAAGTGCGGGTACATTAAAGACTGATACGGTTACATTCGGTGTGATGACATTCTGCGTAATCGTCATCGTTGCTGCCTTGTCATTCTTCCCGGCACAAACATTAGGCCCGATCGCCGAATATTTTAGTATTTACTAATTGACAGATTAAGAAGATGAGAAATAACAAAACTGCTTCTTTATTTCCAAAGGAGCTCGTTATAGAAAGTTTGAAGCAATCATTCGTTAAGTTGAATCCGCGGATGATGTTCCGTAACCCGATCATGTTTATCGTGGAGGTGGTGACGTTCGTCATGTTGTTTGTTACGATTTGGGCTGCTGCCACCGGTGATACAACGCAAGGATCTTTCGGTTACAATATCTTAGTGTTTATTGTATTGTTCGCCACGTTGCTTTTCGCCAACTTCGCAGAGGCGATTGCAGAGGCACGAGGCAAGGCTCAGGCCGACAGTTTGCGTAAGACCCGGGAAGAAACTCCTGCCAAATTGTGTGTCGGTAACAAGATCGAAACGGTCAGTTCTTCTCAGTTGAAGAAAGGCGACATCTTTATTTGTGAAGCCGGCGACACGATTCCTTCCGATGGTGAAATTATCGAAGGTCTGGCTTCTATCGATGAAAGCGCCATCACAGGTGAATCTGCTCCGGTGATCCGTGAAGCGGGTGGAGATAAGAGTTCTGTAACAGGCGGTACGAAAGTATTGTCCGACCAGATCAAGGTGAAAGTGACGACCGAACCGGGTGAAAGTTTCTTGGATAAGATGATCGCCTTGGTGGAAGGCGCTTCTCGCCAGAAAACTCCGAACGAAATCGCCTTGACAATCTTGCTGGCAGGTTTTACATTGGTATTCGTTGTTGTTTGCGGTACCTTGAAGCCGTTTGCTGATTATTCCAACACGACGATTACGATCGCGGCCTTTATCTCTTTGTTCGTTTGTTTGATCCCGACTACGATCGGTGGTTTGTTATCTGCCATCGGTATTGCCGGTATGGATCGTGCGTTGTCTGCTAATGTGATCACCAAATCCGGTAAGGCGGTTGAAACAGCCGGTGACATTGATACTTTGCTGCTCGACAAGACCGGTACGATCACGATCGGTAACCGTAAAGCAACCCAGTTCTATCCGGTATCCGGCATTGACGAACACTCTTTTGTACAAGCTTGTCTACTGTCCTCTCTTTCTGACGATACACCCGAAGGTAAGTCAATCGTGGAACTGGGACGTGAAAAAGGTGTACGTGTACATGATCTGAATACATCCGGATCAAAGATGATCAAGTTTACGGCAGAAACTAAATGTTCAGGGGTGGATTTGGCAAACGGTACTCGCATCCGTAAAGGAGCTTTTGATGCTATTCGTAAGATGAGTGAGGCTGCCGGCAACAAATATCCGAAAGAGGTGGCCGATTTGGTTCAGAAGATCACGAGTAACGGCGGTACTCCGCTGGTTGTTTCACAGGATGATTTCATCATCGGTGTGATCGAATTACAGGATATCATCAAACCGGGGATTCAAGAACGTTTTGAACGTTTGCGTAAGATGGGTGTGAAGACGGTAATGGTAACCGGTGATAACCCGTTGACCGCAAAATATATCGCTGAAAAAGCTGGTGTAGACGATTATATCGCCGAAGCCAAACCGGAAGACAAGATGAACTATATCCGTAAGGAACAGGAAAACGGTAAGCTGGTCGCCATGATGGGGGACGGTACGAACGATGCCCCGGCCTTGGCTCAGGCAAACGTTGGTGTCGCAATGAACAGTGGTACGCAGGCTGCCAAGGAAGCTGGTAATATGGTTGATTTGGACAACGACCCAACGAAACTGATCGAGATTGTCGAAATCGGTAAACAGTTGCTGATGACTCGCGGTACGCTGACTACTTTCAGTATCGCTAACGACGTGGCCAAGTATTTCGCTATCGTACCAGCTCTGTTCATGGTTACGATCCCGGCATTGGCCCCGATGAACATCATGCACCTGCACAGTCCGGAATCAGCGATCCTAAGTGCGATCATCTTTAATGCGATCATCATCCCGATTCTGATCCCTCTGGCATTACGTGGTGTGGCTTATAAACCGATTGGTGCTTCCGCATTGCTTCGTCGCAACTTGCTGATCTACGGTTTGGGCGGTGTAATTGCCCCGTTCATTGGTATCAAGTTGATAGATATGATTGTAAGTTTATTCATGTAAAAGTAAAATCAATATTAAAAACCTTCCTCCCTCTGTATGAAGATAGGAGGAAGGTTAAAAAAATAAAACAATAATTCATTATGATATCAAATCTTTTTAAATCATTAAGACTGACAATTGCATTTTGTTTGTTCTTCAGTGTTTTCTACATTTTCGTTTTGTGGTTGTTTGCCCAAGTGGCAGGACCGAATAAGGGTAATGCCGAACTGGTTACATTGAATGGAAAAGTAGTGGGGGCCGCCAATATTGGTCAGAATTTCACGCAAGATATTTATTTCTGGGGACGTCCTTCCCATGCCGGTGACGGTTACGATGCATCCAGTTCGGCAGGTAGTAACAAGGGACCTTCCAATGAAGAACATTTAGCTTTGTTGGAAGAACGTATTGATACATTCTTGGTTCATCATCCTTACCTAACCCGTGAAAAAGTTCCGGCTGAAATCATCACGGCCAGCAGTTCCGGTTTGGATCCCCATATCTCACCGAAAGCCGCTTATGCACAGGCCAAACGTGTAGCGGACGCTCGTGGATGGTCGGAAGAAAAGGTAATGGGTATCGTCAATTCTCATGTTGAGAAACCGTTATTGGGTATGTTCGGAACGGAGAAAATAAATGTATTGAAATTAAATGTTGCGCTTGATCAAGCATCAAATAACAAATAACAAATTTTTAATAAGTCAATTAGATTTAGGTTATGAAATCATTCGTAAAAAAAGTAGCAGCCTTGGCAGTTGTATTCTCAATGGCATCTTCTACGTTGGCTAATGCACAGGAAGAGGATGGTAAAGTAAGTTTTTCTGTACAGGGAGATTTGGTAAGTTCCTATATTTGGCGTGGTTTCTACCAGACTGGTGCTAGCTTCCAGCCGACACTATCACTGGGGGTAGGTAATTTCTCTTTGACAGCCTGGGGATCTACCGATTTTCAGGGAGCAAACTCTACATCTATGCCTGCTGCTAAAGAGATAGATTTAACGGCAGCGTATACATTCGGATCAGCTGGTCCTACATTGTCTGTCGCTAGCTTATGGTGGGCAGGGCAAGGCTCTTGCCGTTATTTTAACTTCAAAAGCCATGAAACAGATCACCATTTTGAAGCAGGTTTGGCTTACACTTTGCCTATTGAGAAGTTACCTTTGTCTATCACTTGGAATTTCATGTTTGCCGGTCAAGACAAAGATGAAAATGGAAACCAAAACTATTCTTCTTATGTGGAGTTGAATTTTCCATTCACAGTGAAGGGCGTCGATCTGAATGCAACTTGTGGTGTTCTTCCGTATGATGCGGGAATAACTACGTATGGAGGTGATGTAAATAGTGGATTTGCAGTAACGAATGTTGCATTGAAAGCAACGAAAGATATCAAAATCACGGATTCTTTCTCATTACCTATTTTTACACAGGCAATTTGGAACCCTCGTATGGAGGATGCCCATCTTGTCTTGGGAATTTCTTTAAGACCTTGATATAATAATACGCATGGACCGAGAACAAAGTGTACAACATTTTTTAGATTTGTTGAAAAAGTCTCGTCGTGGCAATTTTAAAATCTACATCGGCATGATTGCCGGTGTAGGTAAATCGTATCGGATGCTATCAGATGCCCACCAATTACTGGAAAGCGGTATCGATGTCAAGATCGGTTATATAGAAACACATGGGCGAGTCGAGACGGAGGCATTGGTGGAAGGATTGCCTATCATCCCCCGCCGCAAGATATTTTATAAAGGAAAAGAGATCGAAGAGATGGACTTGCAGTCGATTCTCAGTATCCATCCTGAAGTTGTCATCGTTGACGAATTGGCTCATACCAATGTCGAAGGCAGTAAGAACGAAAAGCGTTGGCAGGATGTCATGGATATACTGGATGCCGGTATCAGTGTGATCACGGCGGTCAATATTCAGCATATAGAAGGACTTAACGAGATGGTGCAGGACGTGGTTGGCATTGAGGTCAAGGAACGTATTCCTGATATCGTACTGGAGCAGGCTGATGAAGTGGTCAACATAGACCTTACCGCTGACGAATTGCTGGCTCGGTTAAAAGCCGGAAAAATATACAAACCCGATAAGATACAAACAGCATTAAATAATTTCTTTAAGGCTGAACATATTCTTCAGCTTAGGGAGTTGGCATTGAAAGAGGTAGCTTTGCGGGTAGAAAAAAAAGTGGAGAATACCATTCCAGAGAATCTCGGTGTACGCCACGAAAGGTTTATGGCCTGCATCAGCAGTAATGAGAAAACTCCCCGTAAGATCATACGGAAAGTCGCACGGTTGGCAACCCGATATAATTCCAAGTTTTTTGTACTGTATGTACAAACCCCAAGAGAAAGTTCCGACAGGATTCCGTTGGCAAGTCAAAGGCATTTGCTTAACCATTTCAAGTTGGCAACGGAACTTGGAGGAGAAATCATTCAAGTGCAATCCCCACATATAACGGATGCGATCGTACAGGTTTGTAAAGAAAAGCAAATCAGTACGCTATGTATCGGACGACCAGCTTTAAAATATCCTTCCGCTATCCTTGCGATGGTTCACTATCGGAACATGTTAGAAGAGTTGGCTCAATTAGGCATTGATTTAATAATATTAGCATAAAAATCCTTCCATGAATATGAATATAAAAACAAAGTTGACTTATGGGATAGGACTTTTATTTGTCCTGATCACTTTATTAGGTGGATTGGCTATAAAAAACATTCATAATGTATCGGATGACACGCAGAATATCCTAGCGGATAATTATAATTCACTCCTTTATTCCCGTCAGATGCTCGAGTCACTGGATGCCATTCGGGAAAATCCGAATGCCCGAAAAGAGTTTGAGGCCGGGTTGGAAGCTCAGAAAAAAAATCTGACAGAGAAGGATGAAGACATACTGACTAACCGATTAAGTTCGAACTGTGAAAAGGCGTTGGATGACATGGATGATGAATCGATTCGGCAGATACGCCAGACGATTTATACCATTATGGCAGTCAATATGTCTGCCATTTATGAGAAGAATGAAGTGGCTGTCCACACGGCGGAAAGGTCTCTCTTTTGGATCTGGACGGTAGGGATCGCTTGTATCGTGATCGCCTTCCTCTTTCTGGCTCGCCTGCCACGCTCGGTCAGCGTACAGATCCGGAAATTGACGGATGGCATCAAGGAAATCACCAATGCCAATTACAGCAAACGGCTCAATTTGGGCAATGAACCGGAGTTTAAGGAAATAGCCACGTTGTTCAACGAGATGGCCGAGCGCTTGGCCGAATACAGGAACAGTTCGCTGGAAGATATCCTGCAAGGGAAAAAATATATAGAAACAATTATCAACAGCATTGCAGAACCTATCATAGGCTTGAGTAAGGAACGGAAGATTTTGTTTGTCAATGACGAGGCTTTGACTGTTTTGAATTTGACACGGGAAAACATTATCGACAAACCGGCTCCCGAAGTGGCGTTAAAAAATGATCTGCTGCGCCGTTTGATCCGCCAGTTGGTACATCCCGATGACAATAAGGATCCGTTGAAAATCTATGCGGACAACAAGGAAAGCTATTTTCAAGTAAAATACATCCCGATCAACGTTAACAGGCAGACTGGACTGGAGGGTAAGTATGTCGGGGATGTGATCCTGTTGAAGAACGTGACCGAATTTAAAGAAAAAGATATTGCAAAGACAACCTTTATTTCAACGATCTCTCATGAACTGAAGACACCGATATCGGCTATCATGATGAGCTTGGAACTGCTGGAAGACAATCGGATCGGAAAACTGAATACAGAACAGGAGAGCCTTTCCAAGAACATAAAGGAAAATAGCAACCGTTTGTTGGAGATCACTGGCGAATTGTTGAAGATGTCACAGGTAGAAAGCGGTAAGCTCTACCTGAATCCGAAGATTACCAAACCGATCGAACTGATCGACTATGCCATCAAGGCGAACCGGGTACAGGCCGAGCGTTTTAACTGTCAGATCGAAGTGGAGTATCCTGAAAAGATCACCAAATTGTTTGTCGACAGCGAGAAAATTGCTTGGGTTGTGACCAACCTGTTATCGAACGCCATCCGTTATTCGTCGGAGAACGGACGGATTATCATCGGTGCACGACAGATCGACAAAGCCGTCGAGATCTATGTCAAGGACTTCGGAAAGGGCATTGACTCGCGTTACCACGAAAGTATTTTCGACCACTATTTCCGTGTGCCGGGAACAAAAGTACAAGGTAGCGGTTTGGGACTTGCCATCAGCAAGGACTTTGTGGAAGCTCATGGTGGTACGATCCGTATCGAAAGCGAAGTCGGTAAAGGTAGCACGTTCGTGATCAGATTCAATGTATAAAAAGTAAAATCAAAAATCAGATAGTCTAATGAAAGTATTAAAATTTGGTGGTACTTCAGTCGGTTCTGCCCAGCGGATCAAGAATGTCGCATCAATCATTTGCGATCAGGAACAGAAAATAGTAGTACTCTCTGCCATGGCAGGGACAACAAACTCTTTAGTGGAGATATCTGAGTGTTTCCATAAGAAAGATCCGGGAAAAGCCAATGCGATCCTTTCTGCTTTGGAACAAGCTTATGTCAATCATATAGAAGAATTATACCAAAGCGATACCTACAAAGAAAGGGCCATGCAATACATGCTTGAACGGTCTCAACATGTCTGGTCTTTCTCTAATATGCCTTTCAGCATGTTCGATGAAAAGGAAATCTTGGCGCAGGGTGAGCTAATATCAACCTTTCTGATGACCTGCTATCTGGAAGAATAAGGAGTGAAGGTAGTTTTATTGCCTGCGTTGAACTTCATGCGAATTACAATGGACAATGAACCGGACATGGAATATATCGCTAAACACCTAAATACACTTTTGGAGCAAAACAAAGAGGCAGAAATATATATTACGCAAGGTTTCATCTGCCGGAATGCTTACGGCAGCATTGACAACTTGGAAAGAGGAGGAAGCGATTACACCGCCTCTCTAATTGGAGCGGCTATCCAAGCAGAAGAGATACAGATATGGACGGATATTGACGGGATGCACAACAACGATCCACGGTTTGTCAATGACACCGCTCCTGTTAGGCAGTTGAACTTCGACGAAGCCGCTAAGTTGGCACATTTCGGTGCCAAGATACTACATCCGACTTGCATCCTGCCTGCCAAGGAAAAGAACATACCGGTACGCCTCTTGAACGCATTGCAGCCAAATGCGTCGGGTACATTGATCTCGAATACGGTGGAAAAGGGTACGATCAAAGCTGTTGCCGCCAAAGACAACATCACGTATGTCAAGATCAAGTCGCTCCATACGATACCGACACCTCATTTTCTGAGCATCGTGTTTGATACGTTCTATAATTACAATACGCCGGTGGACATGGTGACCACTTCCGATATCGGGGTTTCCGTAACGATTGATGATGACAAGCATATAGACGAGATTGTGGGTGTATTACGGAAATACGCAACGATTACAGTCGAAAAGAATATGGTGATTGTTTGTGTTGTTGGTGACCTAGAATGGCAAAATGTCGGTTTTGAGGCACGCATCATCAATGCATTGAAAGATATTCCCGTACGGATGATTTCATACGGCGGAAGTAGTAGTAATGTATCGTTGGTGATGAAAGCGGAAGATAAAGTGCATGCTTTGAAGGCGCTTAGTGAACACTTGTTTTCCGTATCAGACAAACCTGTGTTATCATCCGTTTCTTAAAAGAAAATTAAGATTAATAGTTGAGCATATTTGTTTTTTGATTTGTTTTAGAAATGAAGCAGAAGCAGTCTTTTTTTGTAGAGACTGCTTCTATTTTTCGGTAATAAACAATGAAAATTCTTCTGTGTATTGACAGGTGGAAAATTTGGTATAAACTGTCCCCCCATTGTCCTATCTAAAGAGTTCCCCAAAATCCAATTTAAATTGCCCCACCCAAAAAACATTAAAAGAGTTACAGAATCAGTTCATAATTCTACATTAATCTATTAAATAGACAAAACAGATAGTATTCCCAATAAATCAATCAGCATGAACAAGATTTGTCAAGGAGGTGTGCGACTTGTTTGTCATGGGAAGCTCCGGTACAGGAAAGAGCTACATTGCCACAGCCTTGGGATACAGAGTCTGCCAGAAAGGATTGAAAGTGCTGTATGCCAATACTTCCAGACTTTTAGGGCAGTTGAAGGCCACCAAGGTAAAAGGTAGCATCCTGTAGGAGCTGAAAAAGATAGAAAGGACGGATATGCTTATACAGGATGATTTCGGCTTGCAACCGTTGGACAACGGAAGCAGAATGCATCTGATGGACATCATCGAAGACCGATATGGTAAGAAATCAACACTGATTACATCACAATTGCCGGTCAAAGACAAGTATGATGTCATCGGCAAGGAGACAATAGCCGGCGCAGTCATGTACAGAATAACTCACCAAGCCGCAAGAATTGAGCTACACGGAGAGTCCATACGCAAAATTTGCAGGAAGAAATGAATGACTATATTGGCTGTAAATAAAAATTATAAACCCAGCACAAATAGAGAACTAATAAGCTGATTATGTGATGATTTTTTGTGTTTTAGGAAAAATAAATCGGGGGTCAATTTAAGTTGGACATTGGGGATCTGTTTCATTGGAGTTTCCAAGTTGTCGTTATACTCCTTGAACACATTGTATAATGTTTTGAAAGTTTCGTCCTTTCCCTAATAGCGGTTTACTATGGCACGTGCGGAGACAATCTTTTCCTCCAATTCCAAGTCTTGGTAAATCTGATAGAATTTCACACGCAGAGGTACTTTCCCGTTTTTAACGGTTTACTACGCTTGATGAAGAACAACACGCTGAATATTTCTCTTTCCATACAGCTCAATTTTTAATGATACAAAATTAGGAAATCGAACCGAGAACCCGGTTATGTAAAATAGATCAACGTGCTGTAAAAAAACGAAGTAGCACTTGTGCTGTGTAACATTTTAGGCTTTCTAAAACCGTCCCCCGAATAAGGATGTATAGTTTGCTTTAGTCCCACTTATTTTACCTATTCTTGAAAATGAAAAATCCCTAAACTTCTTTGAAATTCAGGGATTTACATCGTTTTTCTTTCTTAAAAAGTGGTG
>NZ_QTLZ01000029.1:0-20101 GCF_003635425.1 Parabacteroides sp. AF27-14 | reverse complement strand
TAAACTTCTTTGAAATTCAGGGATTTACATCGTTTTTCTTTCTTAAAAAGTGGTGCCACCAGAAATCGTCATTTTGACTTAAGTGGCTGTATTTCTTATAGATATATTTTCAAAAAAGAAGTAATCTCCCGCTATTGCTCCACCAAATTTTTGCACTGCTTTGCGGCGAAATTCTTCACAACACATTTCCTACTACAAATATACGGAGAATCGTCGTAATTTGGAAATTTAAAGAATAGTTTTATTGACTATTATATTGAAAATATCCCCATCGAAGCAGAAAGTTGCTTCATATTGCTACAAATAAAGCAAAAATGTCCTTTTTGTACACCGCAATCTTAAATAATATGCTTTATTTTTGCCTAAATTGTTTATATGGAGAGATTTTTGTCTATATCGCCATCACCATTACTTGCACCGTATGTCAAGGAATATTGGTTTCTATCCGCAGATAGCACATGTCAAGGCAAACAACGTGCTATTCCTTCTGGATACGCAGGACTAATATTTAATCGGGGAGGTAATATCTATTCGGAAGAATACGGCTTGTATCCGAAGTCATATCTTTTTGGACAATCCGTTAGACCCGTAAATATGTGCTTTGACAATCTGAATATCGTAATAGTCGTTTTCCAGCCTATTGGTATTAAAATGCTATTGAATATGTCAGGTAGTGAGCTTAAAGGGCAAAATGTCGGGTTGGACTTACTAAGCCCACGATTTAAAGAATTAGAAATACGTTTGCTTGACACTCCTGATGAGCAAAGAGTTGTCTGTTTGATAGAGAATTTTTTGTTAGGATATCTCAATAGTGGTGAAGATTATAACTATAAGCGATATACTTCAGTTATTCAATCAATAGAAATGGGAGAAAGCAATATTTCTAAATTGGCTGAAAGCGCTTGTCTTGGATATAAACAATTCAAACGACTTTTTTCAGAATATGTAGGATTAAACCCAAAGGAGTTCATTCAGATAAACCGATTTTCAAAAACGCTACATTCGTTGCAAACGAATTCTTCAGCAAATCTAAATGAAATTGCTTACAAATATGGATATTACGACAAATCTCATTTAATAAGAGAAGTGAAATTTCTGTCAGGTTACACTCCGAATGAGTTTTTATCAAATGCAGACCCTTATTCTGATAATAGGTCATTGTTTCAATCTTTTTTTGTAGATATAAGAATATAAGCAACCCAATATGAAAATACTAATTTATGGAGCGGGAATTGTAGGAACTACCTACGGTTGGCAATTATCAAAAGCGGGTCACGAAATAGCTGTTTTGGTTAGACCTGAAAAGAAACAAGCTATAAAGGAAGAAGGCATTCATATCCACTGTGCAGATTTTAGAGGAGGAAAAAAGGAAATAGAGGATATTGTTTTTAAGCCTGATGTTATAGATTCCTTGTCAGCAGATAACAATTTTGAATACATTATTGTAACAACAAACAATCTTCATTTGAAAGAAATACTACCTGTTCTTTCCAAGTCAGCAGGAAACGCTCATATTCTTTTCTTTCAAAACATGTGGATTGATGATTTGGATAGCATTAATAAATATCTTTCCGAGAAACAATATTTTTTCGGATTTCCCTTTATGGTAGGCGGTGGCAGAGATGCAGGTTGTATATATAGTGCTATTTCTGGATTAAAACAATCGCATACTCCATTAGGAGAACCGAATGGAGAAATATCTGAACGAGTACGGAAAATAGCTGATGCATTTGAAGATGCCAATCTCAAACCAATTATCTACAATCAAATTAAAATTTGGCTTATAACCCACTATGCAGTTGCTGCTGGATTGTCTGCGGGAATCATGAAAGCTAAAAGCGGACGGAATTTTGCGAGCAATTCTGATATTCTAAAGGAAGCAATAAAGGCTATCAGAGAAGGGTTGGAAGTATGTCAAAAGTTAGGTTATAATCCGAAAGCAGTAAAAGCTAATGGGCTTTACTTTTTACCTTTCTTTATTGCAATTCCAATAGCCAAGAAGGTTTATGGTAATGAAGCATTATGCCTTATGTTTGACGGGCATACCCAGCATTCACCTGATGAAATGAAGAAAATGTTTGAAGACATTATAACGGACGGAGAAAAACACGGAGTTAAAGTTTACATTCTTAAGCAAATAAAAGAGGGGATATTCAATTAATGCATTAATCATTCAGTATACAAGGCTGTTCCTTGATATAATTCAATTAATTTATGCTTATGAATGATTTATTACAAATGAGGATATTCGGACTATTGTCTGAAACCTCACAGGAAGTAAGTAACGAAGAAATGCAAAATGCTTATGGCGAATTTGTTGAACAAATAAGAATCGTGGGGGATGGAAGTGATTATTCCACAGTCTACCGTATTCTTGTAGCTACCCGTATTGAGATAGCCTCACTCGAAACAGTACCTCTTTACGGGCAGGGGGAAAAATGCGCTTAAAAAGCTATTCTTACAAAAGACACTGGCAATTATTAACACAGAACTGGAACTACTAAATTTCAAAATTACACATCCTGAATCGTTTCCTTTGGCAACTCCATTGACATTTGAATCACCTTTATCGGTCATACCTAAGTTCCAACATCTTGGAATTATGGGTATGACTGAAATTCTTTCAGCTTTGATGTTGTTGGGTGGTATCATCGACAACACAGGCAAGAATCCAACTATCATTGCTTTTTCGGAAGTCTTTGAACAGGCTTTCGGATTTAGTTTTAACGGTATCTATGACCGTCAAAGCGAACTATTCAAACGCAAATCATGTAATCTCACCAAAACATTGGATGCTTTAAAAGCCGTCCTTATTAAAGAATATAAGAAACGACAAGCGGAAGCACTGAAAAATAAAGATGAAAAAAGATGAATTTGCAACAGGTTGATAAATAATAATTTGCATTTATAATATAGATGGGTCAATACCGGACTCCTCTATTTTTATTTCCTTATTCTTCCGTCCTTTGCTTCATCAATCGATTGGAAAACTTAATGTTCAACTAAAAAATGAAGCAAAATGTATATAGACAACGAAAACTTCGACAAGTGGATGGAACGACTATCTAAAAAACTCTCTGAAATCGGGCAAGACCTGAAATCGCTTATCAATACTGACAAGGTATTGGACGAAAATGATAAGATACTCGACAATCAGGATTTAGCTTTCCTGCTAAAAGTATCTTTCCGAACCCTGCAACGGTATCGGGCAAGTGGCAAACTCCCTTACTTTACGATAAGTCATAAGACCTATTACCGTGCAGCAGACATCCGGACATTTATTCAAGAAAATGCCGAAAGTAAGACCTATGAACGGTTCAAAAAGGAAAACCAACTCGATAAGCAAACCACTGCAAAACAAGACGGGTAATGTTACCGCTTGATGATGTGCCACCGCTCCCCATTTAGCAGAAACCGCCTCGCCTTGTGGCTTGGCTCATTTCGCTAAATGAAGCAAGAGGGAACTGGACAAGTCCTGTTCTTCCCTCTTGCCCTGCGGGGCAAAGCCTTCGGCTTTAATGGGTTACATTCGTAACCATTTATAACAGTGATTATAAGTGAAAAAAATATTATGCTTATAATCAACTAAATAAACCTCACTTTCTTTATAAAAAAGTTATAATCATGGATAGGACCAATAATATACCCACACTTACCACCATCGGAATAGACCGACTAACGAGTAAGTTAATAGATAAGCTATGTAAACGCTATTCACTGAAAAAAGGGGAAATAGTCAGGTTGGCATTTGTCTATATTGATAAAGCCTGTATCAACCCATCGGAAGCACCGGAATCCGTAAAATCGGAACTGGCGAAGATAAACAAACGGCAGGATGATATTATCCGCTTCATCCGACACTACGAGGAAGAACAACTCAATCCGATGGTGCGAACCGCCAATTCTATTGCCGTTCGGTTTGATACCATTTGCAAAACATTAGAAACTCTTATTCTTTCTTGGCTGGAAACCAGTCAGGGAAAACAAACAGCCGTATTGCAAAAAGTAAGTGAACAGTTTAGCAAGCACGCTGACGTAATCAACCAGCAAGGGAAGCAACTAAACGCACTCTATCAGATACACCAACGAGATTATAAGAAGCTACTAAATCTAATACAACTCTATTCCGAGTTATCAGCTTGTGGAGTAATGGATAGTAAACGGAAAGAGAACCTAAAGGCAGAGATTATCAATCTGATAAACACATAAAGCTATGCACATAGATTTTGCCCCATCATCAAACGGAACATACAACAATGCAGGAAGTAGCCGCCAATTAACTTCATACATGGAACATGAAGATTTGGAACGTATGGAGAAAGGAATCTATACCGATGGCTTTTTCAACCTGACGGATGATAATATCTACAAATCAAAGGTTATTAAGGATATAGATACTAATATCGGGCAACTGCTGAAAACGGATGCAAAGTTTTTCGCTATCCATGTCAGCCCATCGGAAAGCGAACTTCGGGCAATGGGAAACACCGAGCAGGAGAAAGCCGAAGCAATGAAACGGTATATTCGGGAAGTCTTTATTCCTGAATACGCCAAGAACTTCAACAAAGGACTATCCGGAGCGGATATAAAGTTTTACGGGAAGATACATTTTGACCGTAGCCGTTCCGATAACGAACTGAATATGCACTGCCATTTGATTGTGAGCCGGAAAGACCAAGCTAATAAAAAGAAGCTATCTCCACTAACCAACCACAAGAACACCAAGAACGGAGTTATCAAAGGTGGTTTTGACCGTGTGAACCTGTTCCAACAGGCAGAGCAAGGATTTGATAAACTGTTCGGCTATAACCGCCAATTATCAGAATCATTTGAGTATGCCAATACTATGAAGAACGGTTCTGTTTCCAAGCAGATTGAATTACAGGAACAGGATTTGAAAGAACCAAAACAATATTTCACTGGCGAAAATAAAAAAGAAGTATTCCAATCCAGTGAAAAAGAAAATATGATTCCTTGCAATATTGATAGCAAGCAAAACAATAAACACGCTTTCAATCAGGGGAATAATAGAAGCGGTGATTCTCTGTTATCTATCTTTTCACTGGGAGATGGCAACAATTATGATGCAACATTGGCAGAAAACTTACAGGCACAGAAGCGCAAGAAGAAAAGGAAGAAAGGGATAAGAAGATGATTGAATATGAGGAACTAAGAAACGATATAGACCGCTACCTGATGGAACGTTTCAAGTATAGTAAATCGCTCGTTTACCTGACGGTAGATAATATTATCGCCACCCGGAGAAACAGCCGGATAGATTTATATTTGCGTATCAGGAGAGTAGAAAGTCGATTTCCACCCGATTGTCTGATTATCGCCCGATTAGGTTTTAGTAAAGAACGGATAGGGCACGGAACACACTTTCTTAGGTTCTTGACCGAAGTAGCCCGAAAATATAGTTTCAATTATATTGGCATTGAGTGCGCCAACATCAAAAGTAGTGCATTTGCCAATAAATTAGGCTTTTATTCCATAAATGACGAGAATTACGCAATAGCAGCAACCAATCTAATATCTTATTCGCCAATGGAATAATCTTAATTAATCCTTTCTTTATCTGAACACAAAGTTATATTTCAAGAATAAAACGGCAACACCGAGCCGCAAGCGGTTTTTGTAAATTTCTTCCTTTTTCGTCCCGAAAAAGAGTAAATTTACAAAAAGTGTTGCCTTATTTATTCTTTCCATATGTAGGATGTTTATCAGAGAAAAAAAGGAAAAATATGTTGGTTGGAGTGAGCGTCACGGACATCGGCTGCCAATTCAGTCCACTGCATACCGTTTATTCAGATTAAAGGGAAGATTCTGTATAAGTAATCGGATGTTATTAAATGGGTGGAAGCCCACATTTGTATATAAATGAAAAATCCTGATTGAGTATTATAGCTCTCAATCAGGACTATTTCACATCATTATTTTTATTCTTAAATATCTGATACAAACAAATTATTACCTACTTTCTGCATATCATTTAGAATGCTTTGGTCTAATACACGTGCGTATCGTTTTGTCATGTTGATATTGGAATGTCCTAACATTTTTGCGACATTCTCAATGCTAACACCATTGGCTAAGCACACAGAAGTGGCATAGCTGTGGCGGGCTGTGTGCGTGGAAATTTCCTTATGAATCCCGCACAAATCGCTGATTTCTTTCAGATAACTATTCATTTTTTGATTGCAAGGGACAGGCAGTAAAACATTCTGTTTTTGACACTTTGAATTATCCTTATACTTCTCAATAATAGCCAAAGGAATATCCAGTAGCGGAATATTACACATATTCTTTGTCTTCTGCCGAGCCTTGCGAATCCAAAAGTTACCTTCTCTGTCTTTTACGATATGTTCAGCCGTTAGTTGCTTAATATCTATAAATGACAAGCCCGTATAGCATCCAAAAATGAAAATATCACGTACTAAATCAATACGAGGTAAATCAAATTTCTTATTTGTTATGATTTGCAATTCATCCCAAGTCAAGAACTCCCGATTGACTTCCTTTTCATGGAACTTGATACCAGTAAAAGGGTCTTTGTTTATCCACTCATTGGCAAGAGATAGATTAGTAATCTTTTTCAGGCATTTCATATAACGGATAACGGTATTTTGAGCACATTCCTTTTCTGTTTTCAGGTAAAAATCAAAAGCCCGAATAAACTCTCCGTTTATATCTTTGAGTGGTAAATCTTCTTTGTCATATTTGATTTTGATAAGTTCGGCTAAATAGCGTTTACAACTTTCATAACGACGTACAGTGACTAAAGCGAAGTCTTTGCCTACCAACTGGCGACATTGGTCGTTATGCTCTTGAAAAGTAGCTATAAGTGTTTTAGGTTCTTCTTTTTCTTCCAAGTTAAAGAATTTATCCCGAAGAATGGTAGCTGTTATAGGTAGACTTTCCTTTTTCAGCTCTGCATGTATATTATACAACTTGATTCGGGCTTCTTCGATATACTTGTTCAGGTCGTTTGATTTGCGGTCTTTACCACGAGAACATTCTTTCGCCTGATTCCATAGGGAAGGGGTAATACTTTTACGGATATTCGTTTCAGAACGAACATTATTAACCGTAATTCTCATACATACAGAGGCTTCACCATTCTTCAATAGTTTTGTTTTCTTTAGGAAAAACAAAACACTAAATGAATTTCTTTCCATCATTTTTCTACTTGTTTTAAGTGATACAAAATTATGGAAAAGTGGAGAGAGTTTCGCTATGTAACATGCTGACAAACAGAGTCAAACAAAGACAAAAGGTGGAGATGTATTATCTCCTTATTTGCTCCACCTTTTGCTCCACCGAAGTAGGTTGAAATTTGCTGTTTTTTGCGTAGCGGGTAAAAATAAAAAACTCCCGATATTCGCTGAATATCAGGAGTTTACTTCTTTTTGCATTCTCTAAAAGTGGTGCCACCAGCAACCGAAAATCGGTTTGTATAGCACTATTTCTCAATAAGTTATATCTTTATCACGATGTTAGTCCCTTGAATAAGGTTTTCACAGCTTTGCACCGTTCGACATTAGTTTGTATCTTGGGTACGATTTCTGAATACAAAGATAGTAATTAAGAAGTAAAAAACAAATAAGTATTAACGAATAATCTTGCCAACTTCACATAGTTTTTGAAAAGCAATACTTCCTGATAGTTTTTGGTATCTATTTAATCCTTTTTCTAACCCATTACATAATTCTTGATGTATATATGTTCCGACACTTAAAGCTGGAGTATTGTATAGAGTTTTAGCATATTGTAAATCAAATGTACAAAGTTGTTCTCTATTTTCTCTAATATCAGATACTGTTTGATTTATTCTATTATATTGTTGTAAATAATAAAAAGAGCATTTAGTATTTATTGAATCTTGGATTTTCATTTTGATAAAAATCTGTTGAGTTTTAATTTCTTGAGCTACTTTAAAAAACTTATCTATTGTTTCAAAATCGGAAGCTTTTAGTTTATTAGCAAACATGTGATTATATTTTAACCAACTATTCTCTTCAAAAATAATTCTTGAATAATATAATGGTTGTTCTGACAAACTGTTTCCTACAATCGCTTCCGCTTTCAATGTTTCAATATTTTCTTCAATATCCTGAATTTGAAGCTTCAATATAGTTGCTGCTGCTTGAAGTGCATTTCTTTTATTATTCCAATAGATAATAGCCGTAACACAAACAGTTATTGTCATTATAATAGTTTGTAAGAAATTTGATTCTAAAAAATTTTGTTCCATAAATATCTATTAAATTAATATATAATATCCTCCAGTTTTGGGTGCGCCTTTAAATTCTATCAAACCTTTGTCTTGTAAAATCTTGATATATCGCATAGTCGTTCTTAAGCTTTTGTTGATATGCTTACTGATTTCAGAAGCATTTAAGCCGGGAGTAGTTACCAATAGATTGAGAATAGCTTGTTCATTCTCGTTTATAGTATCATTTACTATGTCATTTACTATGCCATTTACTGTGTCATAGTTGGCAGAGTTAGAGATTTGGCGTTTGAATACTGCTGTAAACATCCCCTCTGTATGGAATTCCGGTTCAGGCAGATTTGCTTCCCTCATGGCTTCCTGCATACGAGGAATACCGGATGCAACTCTTTCTACTAAGTGCATACGGGTAAATAAACTGAAAATTAACGGATTACGTGTCATGCTTTTATGCCCGAAATCTTTAGCCACAACAGGCAGAAGTCCTCCGGGATTGGAAATCTCTACCCGGTCGTCAAACATTTCTATCATAATGCTTGCACCTTGTTCATAGTAATCACGATGTGACAGAGCGTTTATAATGGCTTCTTTAAATACGGTCAGAGGTATTTCCCAAATTTCTTCTCTTGGTCCTGTTCCCTCTATTTTATAGGCTACTTGCAGTTTACTTTCCAACCAAGCTATAGCCTGTAGGTATTGCTGGTACAATGAACCTCCGAATGTTTTATCATCTATAATATAGACTTTATTCGTTCCCTTGAAAAGAACACACCTTGTGATAGCATGTGGAAACTTTCGTTCAGGTTGCTTGCCGAAGAACATCGCTGCACCGTTCTTTGCCGTTCCATTCTCGGTAAACAGTTCCAAGTTTTCAAATATTTGTTTGTCGGGTGTGGATGGACTTAGTTTTGCTTCTGTTCGGAAATCCTTAATCATCTGTTCATCTGCATCTGTGTAGATATTGAACCAATGGCAGGGTATATGGTCGAAGAAGATTTTGTTACACTCCTGAAAGAAGCTGCGCATTTCTTCGGCTGTGCGAAGTTTCTGTGAGTTTGCCCCCTCACGGACATAGATAGAACCGGAGAATATATAAGGTTTATCCTTGCCGGACGGAACATCAATCACCCAAACAGTTTTATTCACAATATTTACGGAATACAGTTCACAGTGGAGTGCAGGAGATATTTCGCTGATAGAACCTTGAATAGCAGAACGCTTATCGTTTTCTAAGTTAGTATCTACCACTTGCCCGTTATCATCTACTCCAATAAGCAAATATCCTCCGTCTGCATTGGCGAAAGCACATATTTCCTCTGTCAGTTCACGAACCTTTGAAGGAACACGAACTTTAAACTCCACATTGTAGCCCTCTCCACTGTCAATGAGTGATTGTATGGTTTCTGTATTCAGCATAAGTTTTTATGACAATGATACAAAATTAGTTATTATGAAAATTAATCAATTCTCGTTTTCTTCAGCCATTTTTTTATATCCCCAATCAACCAAATATTTAATGAATGGAATAAGCTCCTTGCCTGTCTTGGTTAAAGAGTATTCGACTTTTGGGGGAACTTGGGGATACATTTCACGATGAATCAAATTATCCATTTCCAACTCTCTCAAGGTTTGTGTGAGCATCTTTGTACTTATGTCGGATATTTCACGGCTCAGTTCACCATATCGCATAACCGTATGTTTTGACAGAGCCCAAAGAATACGTCCTTTATATTTCCCTCCTATCCGTTGGAAAGCAAAATCAAGCACACAAATATCTTTTTTAATGTTCTTATTCATTTTTATTTGAGCACATTAATTTGATAATCAATATTCGATACCTTTTAGTCTGTATCATACTAAATTGTACATACTTGATACAAAGATAGTAAACATTTAACTTTGTGGGAAATATTAAAAGCATAAAAATGAAAAAACAGAAAGCATTAATTCTTATAGACCTCCAAAATGATTATTTTGAAGGTGGATTATATCCACTGGTAGGCAGTTTGGATGCTGTATTAAAAGCGCAAAAACTTATACATTATTTTAGGTTAAATTCCCTACCAGTTATATATATACGGCATATTTCATCTAGACAGGATGCAACTTTTTTTCTACCTGATACTATAGGGGCAGAAATACATAGCAGTGTTGCTCCGATAAAAAACGAAGATATAATTATTAAACATTCTCCGAACAGTTTTTATCAGACAGAATTAAATAATTTGTTACAATCTAAAAATATCACAGATGTAGTTATTTGTGGTATGATGACACACATGTGCGTGGATGCTACCGTAAGAGCTGCTAAAGACTTGGGATATAAATGCACTATAATACAGGACGCTTGCGCTACTAAAGATTTAGAATTTCAAGGTTTTAAGGTAGAAGCAGAAAAAGTGCAAGCTGTTTTTTTAGCTGCATTAACACCATTTTATGCCACTATTATATCGACTGACGAGTACATAAAATCATGTTTAACGACACTTTAAATTAAAGAAAATGAAAAGAATCCTTGAATTGAGCATATTTCAGTTATTGTCTGAATATACTCAACACAAAGCATCTGTTGCAGAGTTGACAGATGCTATCAATGAATTGACTGCTTATTTAGTAGAAATAAGTACAGTAGAACAGGATTATGCAGTCCTATTACGTTTTTATTCAATGGGATTAAACAAGCTCAAATTGTATCGTATGCAATTTGGGCAAAAGGAAAATACCCTTTACGCAATTTATTGATGAAGCAATAGGAATAATAAATACAGAAATTTATATTATAAGGTTACGAATTAAATATCCCGAACAGTTCAGGACACATTCTAATACACAACCACTTTCCCCTCTCTACCTCGCTGACAAGACAACCCTTATCAACATCATGGAAATGGTAAGCGGTTTGTTCCTCTCCAAAGACATCGTGTATCAGAACGGCAAGCCCGCCTACTTGGTGGACTTGGCGAAAGCCTTTGAATGGCTGTTCAACATCAAGATAGGCGACTGTTACCAAAAACATGAGGACGTGATAAAACGAAAGCCGGGCAAACTGACCGGGTTTCTTAATGGATTGGTAGAACTTATCAAAAAGGAACATGACAAGAAAGGGTACAGATAACCAACGGCTTACGATTTATTTATAGGGGATTCCATTAGTTCCCCTATAATTTCTTTGCACCTGTTTTCTGAACTTTGCTTCATCAATCGATTGACAGACCATAATGTATAATCAGAAAAATGAAGCAATCATGTATATAGACAATGACGATTTCAGCGTATGGATGCAGAAGCTGTACGCCAAACTGGAAGAACTCTGCAAGGATGTACGGGTACTGCGCAATGCCGACAGGGTGCTGCCCGAAGATGACAACCTGCTGGATAATCAGGACTTGTGCCTGCTGTTCAAAGTAAGTATCAAGACCCTGCAACGCTACCGGGCTATCGGTGCGCTGCCGTACTTCACAATCAGCGGAAAAGTGTACTACAAGGCTTCCGATGTCCGGGAGTTCATCAAGGAGCGGTTCAGCGTTACCACGTTGCGCCAGTTCGAGAAAGAACACTGCACGAAGAAAAAGAAGTGAATTAAAAAGCCGGGGCGGTTCTGTTCCGGCTTCGCTTTTGTTTTATGGCTTGCCTAATTTGTCGGCTTGCTCCCTTAGCTGCTCGGCTTGTTCGTTTAACAGCCTTGCCCGTTCCAACGCTTCCGCCTGCTTTCTGCTGCGGTATTCAAAGCCTTTCACCGAATCGGTCAGGCTTCGGATGAAATCGTTGTCCCGTTCCCTGCTGAACCTCGTTTCCAGCAAATCAAGGCTGCTGCCGTCTGCCTTTCCTTTCATCAGGATATAGCGGTATTTTATATCGTTGTCCTGTAACCGCTGCATCCTTTGTATAAACCGCACATTCAACACAAGCGACACAAGGCAAATGATTATCCCTGCTGAAAGAAGAAAGAACTTGGGCTTCAGACAGGGAGTTACCCGGTATGTCAGTTTGCCGTACCATGAAACGGGCGTTATTTCTCCGGCTGGTGTATCATCAGCCGGGAACAACACCTTTAACCACTCCTTGAAATATCGGTGCGAGGTCACGATAAGCCCCTTTATATCTTCAAGGTCCTGTTTTTGGTTCCCGGACTGCCCTTTTCCGATACTGCCGATTTGGTTTAGAATCTCCTGCACCATGTTTTCAGTAATGCCGGATTTGCCCTGCATTTCCGAAATGCGCTGTTCGATAACGTCCAGTCGGTTAATCGTTTCCTCCCGGCTGGCTGGCGTTCCCTGCTTCTCCTGCCGTTCTTTCAGTTCCGTAACCATGGAGAGAAGCCCCTCCAAAATTAAATTATCTTCCATGTCCCTATAATTTTAAGTGTCGTTTCTTTTTTCTCTTTTTCCTTTCACCGGGATTGTCGGGTGTTTCATCAGCCGGAGAGGACGGGGCGGAGAATAGACCGCCCAAGCCTGCCAGTAACGGACTGTCTGCTTTAAACGGTGTCCGTGTCGGTTCTTGAACAGGGACGGAAACCGTCTGTCGGTTGCTTCCGGCAGTGTTCAGTTCCGCATCCCCGAAACATTTATCCAGCTTGGAGAAACTGAAACTGCGGTCTATCTCCGAACCCTTGAACGTGTATTCACCTTTGGAAAAAGATATGCCCTGCACTTCGCCAGTCTGTCCCCTGTACTTGAAATGAATCCCGATACCCTTTTCTGCCAGTCGGGTTTGTAACTGCTGCCAGTTCCTTGATTTCCCGATTTCATCCTTTACGGCATTGTAAATCTCGTATTTGGATTTGTCCGGTTCTCTCAAACGGTGCTGCTTTACATGCTCCTTGCCTTTAGCGAAGTAAAGCCCGTGTTTGGCTTTCAGCTTCTTGCATACCTGCTCGTTGCGGTACATGTCGTTCCTGTCCGAAATGGTCTTGCCGTTGTTGTCTATACGGTTGAACACGATATGCACGTGCGGATGTTCCCGGTCTTGGTGGCGCACGATGATGTACTGCGTATCGGTGATTCTCATTTCACGCATATACTCCTGCGCAAGCTGTATCATTTTCCCGTCTGTCAGCTTGGGTGCGTCCACTGGGGAATAGCTTAGCGCAATATGTCCGACAGGCTTTTTCAGGTCGGGGTTCATCCCGGCTTGCAGTATGAAACTGCGTATGATGTCCCGGTTGCTTTCGGCTAACACTCCCTCCGCATGAAGTAAGGTAGCCTGTTCCTTGCCGAGTACATAGTTCACGCAGCCTTTAAATCCGCTTCCCTTTTTTATTTTTCCAATCATCCGACAGTTGGTTTATGATTTCAACAATCCTGTTTTTGAGTTTCACCAGTTCCACCGCTACCAGTGCGAACCCTCCGGCATTCGCCCGGTGCGCCAGTTGGTTGATGTTGTTGGCTTCGCCCGCCAGCTTGCGGATAGTGTCCGCATCCTGCCTGTTCAGCCGGGGCGTTACCTCTGCCGAAACGACCGCCTGCCGGACGTACTCGCTGACACGCAGCCCGGCTTCCCCGGCTCGCTTCCTGATTGCGTAGAACTGTAACTCGGTCAGTTTCGTGCTGACTACCCTGTTCTGCTTGTCTATCCGGCTTTTTGCCGGGCGACCTCCCGGTTTATTCCTTATCCCTGTCATACGTTTTTGCTTTTAGGTGGTATCTTAAAAATTGCGACCAACGGGAGAAATTTTCTTTGCTGTCAAGCAAAGCAAGGTGTTTCGGTCTACCGAAACATAACCTTGCTCTCCCTAATCACACAGCCTGCCGTCGGTTCATGCCGTCAGCCTTGCAGGTCACATCCTTAGCCCTCTCTTTCTTTTTTCACCCGGATTTTGTCTGTTGCCTTGCTCTGGCTGGGATATGTTGCCGGGCTGCTTCATCCTGCTTTCAAAGCCCCGCTTTTCCGGCTGGCTTGCCTTTATCCCACGCAGATAGTCGTTCAGGTCATTGTGACCGCTGTACAGGTGTGATGCGTCACGTACACGCCATTTGTATTCCTGCCTTATGGCTTCAACCGCTTTCCTGCCTGCCTCGTCATTGTCAAGCATACAGTGTATATGCCCGTAACCAGCCAGCGGATATAAGGCTTTATCTACGTTGGCGGTGGAGTTCAGGATAACGTAATCCTGCCAGTCGGTACAGGGCATACCAGGGCTTTCCCGCTGCCGGATAGTGAGGAATGAAAGATAGTCCATAAAGCCCTCGAACACGAAACAGGTATCTCTCGGCTCTCCCTTTTGCCTTATATGGGTGATGTCTTTCGATGTGCTGCCCTTGAAACGGGGATTGCGAAGCTCGTAACCTCCTGAATCATTCCTGAACGCCAGCGCAAAATAAGGCTTTCCACCGATGCGGTAATACATTTCCTGCACGTATGGGGCTGCCGTTCCGGGGGAAATCCCCCTTTCCAGCAAGTAGCGCATGAGTGCCGGATTCTGTAACGGCTGTATTCTGCGTATCTCTATCGGGCTGGCAGCCTGCCTTTTCGTGTCCCTTTCGGGCAGATCTTTCCCGTGAAAGGAAAAAGAGGCGGTGTCGCCCTGTTCCAGCCGACAGATAGCACCGTAGGCGTTGCACCCGTTCTGCTTCATCACAAGGTCGATGAGCGTCCCGCCCTCGCCAGTTCCGTAGTCACACCATAGATTGGCGTTATAATCCACCTTGAAACTCGGTGTGTTGTCCTCCCGTAAGGGGCTACGGTACATCCCGTAACTTCCTTTTTCCGTGACGGGCTGGATTCCCAAAGAGTTCAGGTAACCCTTGATACTGATATTGTTGGCTTCCTTGTAGGTCATAATCTTTATTTTTTTGATGTTGATAAATTGCAGTAGCACAGTAAGAAGTCAGTAAGAAGAAATGTTACTATGTTTCTGCGCATAATTCTTTTTCTTTCAGCGGATTATCTCTTATACAGTAAGATAAGTAAGTTATTTCTTCAAAAGAGGATAGAAATATAACCCTGATATTTCCTGCGGTTTTTCTTTTTCCAAACTTTTCCAAAAGTTTGCGGTTTTATCTTACTGCTTACTGCGCTATTATTAAATGTTTGATATACAAGCTATAAAATAAAAATATATCTTACTATGGCAGTTACTGCGTTGCAGTAATACCCAATCGTAAAATGACCGTGCTAACCGTAATCGCTGTTTGTACAGGATGTTTGAACAGGCTTTATCCTATACCCATATACCGAATAGGTCTGTTTGTCGATACGTTTCTGTACCCGTTTGAACCCGGCTTTGCGTAACGCTTCTCCCAGCCGTTTTTCAGATAGTTGCATGGGGCATATATCCCGTAAGCGTGCCAGTATCTGTGCCGTTGTCATAAAAAACAGGGTTTCTTCCCCCTCTGTCGGCTTCTCAAAGTATTGTGCCAGCATCTCGAACTCGACCGTCTGCACCTCAAATTCCGCATTTGTCAGGTGCAGTTCCCCAATCTCCGCATCATTGAACCAGTAACGCACGCCCTGACGGTACAGGTACATGATTTCGGAATAGACGTTATCCATGCGGATGCTTTCTGCCGTGGGCTTGTCTATGCGCAGCACCTCGAACGGCAAGAAACGCCTGCTACCTGTCGGGTCGGTCAGGAACTCGTTGCCGTTCACCGAAGCCATGAAGCTGGCGAGGTGGGGGTATTCCTCTATATAAACATCATACGGTCTGCGGTATTTTACCGCCGGGGTGGTGATAAGGTTCTTTAATGCGTTCTCGTTCTGCTTGTTGAGTTCCTTTAGCTGGTCGTCAATGTTGATGAACAGGTATTCGGCTATCAGTGTCAGGATGTCTTTGCCCTGCGGGTCTATCTTCCCGGTGAACAGGTAGTTCTTAAGCGGTGTCGGGCAAAGGTTGTCCAGCCACCACGATTTGAACTGCCCCTGCCTATCCCCGGTCAGCACCAAACAGGTATGGTTCTGACATCCCGTGTCGTTCATCGCGTTGGCTACCACACCGATAAGCCATTTCGTGAAATATTCCTCCCATTTGCCGGGGTTGGCTACCTGTACCGTGTTCAGAAGCCTGCCGATATGTCCGTGTTTGGCAGGATTCAGTAAGGGCAGGGCGTTGAAGTATTCCTGTATGGGATGTACCTTTCTTGCGAAATCGCTTTCCAGTATGGTACGGATGTTCTCGGCAGAGGTGACAATACCAGCGGTTGCGTCCAGCCTGCGCCTGAACGAGTTCAGGACGAATTTCGTAACGGGCTGGTACAAGTCCGAAGAACTTGCAGCCCGGTATTCCGTCCGGCTCTTTACGGTGTTGAACCGGAAATCGTACAGGACGTTCAACAGGCTTTCGATGCGCTCGTTCTTTGACTGCCAGCCCTCGATATGCCGTGTTTCATCACCTCTTTTCTTTTTCATCGGGAAGTCTGTTAGAAGCCGGGACATACTGCTGCTGCATCCACTTTTTGAGTTCCTCCATGTCGAAACGCAGGGTACGCCCACGCTTGACACACGGTATCATCCCCTTGCCGGCTAAATGATACAGGTAATTGACCGAATACCCGGTTATACCGCTGGCAACGGATATTTTGACTAACACAGGCTCTTTTCCGTCCTGCCGTTCTTCGGGCTGTGCGCCCGTGACCGGGGCAATCATCTTTTCGATGTTCTCCAGCCGTTTGAAAATTTCTTCGAAAGGATTGTTCATAAGTGCTTATTTTTTGAATTAGCACCACAAATAAAATAAGAAAAATCGGTAAAAAACAAAGCGTCAGCCGTTTGGAATCGCTTTGCTTCGCTCTACACCAAATTAATGTCGGCGAATAGAAAACGGCTTTGTGTTCATTACCTTACTTATTTAAGGAGTGGAGAAAAAACAGTTTTTTTGTTATCGGTTCGTTTCTTTCGTGTTGTTGTTGGGTTGGCGGTGGACATTTTCGGACACGCAAGGTCATTTTCGGACAGAGGGGAACAACCTATTATTCAGCCTTATATATTTGCACCAGTGAAGAAAAACGGAGTATTGACAAGAATAAATATATCGGTTATGGAAATAGTGACGATTGAAAAGAAAACCTTTGAACTATGGAAACAGAGGTTTGAAAATTTTGTGGGTCGTGTGGATGCGCTCTGCGTGCCTTTACGCAGGAAGCGTGACAAATGGCTGGATAACTGCGAGACTTGCCGTCTGCTGAATGTTTCAGCCCGGACGATGCAGACTTACCGTGATACGGGAAAACTGCCTTATTCGCAGATTAACAATAAGATTTACTACAAGGCTTCGGACGTGGAAGCCTTTCTGCTTGACCAAGTAAGGGACAATTCTAAAAAGTAGGCGTATGGATTTGATAACGAAAGATTCCGAAACCACGCTGGTACTGTTTTCTTCCCTTGACAGGGTGCTGGAAAACGTGGAGTACGTGGTAATGAACTATCGCCCGGTATTGAACGGTGAACACTACCTGACGGGCGATGAGGTGTGCAGGCGGCTTTGCATCAGCAAACGGACGTTGCAGGATTACAGGGACACGGGGCTGCTGGGCTACGTGCAGCTTCCGGGAAAAATCATCTACCGGGAAAGTGACATCATGGATTTGTTGGAAAGGTTCTATCAGAAATGAAATCTTGAAAACATGAAATCTTGTTTTCTTGCTTTCTTGAAAGATTGAAATATTGAAGTATAGCTGTCTTGTTTTCTATATTGTTTGGTTGAAAGCCAGCAATCACAGTTTTCAAGAAACCGTGATTGCTGGCTCTTTTGATTTTTATTTAATTGATTTCTCTGTGCTATATGTTAAATACAGAAGAACCATTAGTTTGTATTACATATTCAAAAGTGATTTCATCGTTATAATCTCCTCGCTTGTCGTCTTTTAATGCAAGAATTTTTATTGCAGCATAAAATCCATTTATATTTTGTAACACGACAATTTGGTTAATAATTGGAGTCCTAATTCTTGATGAACTATCATATATGCGAGCATCAGTTATTTGGTTAATATCCGATAAATCTTTAACTAAGGCAACTGTTGAGACACTTGCGGAATCGTTGTATATGTGAATACTTCTATTGCTTGCTTTAGAAAAGCATAATTCAAACATTAATTCATTTTGACCAATACAATATCGTCCATTGTTATTTGAATAATCAAAAGTTACAAGTCCTTTTACCGCCGGAGAAACGTATTTCTCATTTGAGGGTATAAATCTTTGTTTTGCAAAATCTTTTATATTCTTAAATGGATTTTTTCCAATAGGAGGAATAGGTAATACTGGTTCATCAAGAATATCTCTTAATAATTCTTCATATTTTGATTCATATAGATTAGAATCATTGAAATCAATATATTGTCTTCCACCTAAGAATATAGGAACTTTTTTAGTTGTATCATTGTTTCTAATAAGTGGGATAACCCAATTTGAATTTTGGTCTTGAATGTACTCTGCTGATATTATCTGTTTTTCATATCCAGCTCCACCTTTACCCTCATTGGCTTTTGTTACATATTTTTCTGAACATATACAGATTACTCTTTGTGATTTAGAAAGTCCTTGTTCCATAAATGCAGCCAAATCGCTACCTAATTTTAAATTCCATCTATCTAAGATTATATCAACTCCATTTGAACGTAATCTTGTAGCAAGTTGTAGAACCCACTCTTTATGCTCTTCATTGTCATGTGAGTAAGATACAAAAACTTTTGGTATCATAGTTCCCTTTTATTTGATTGATTTACACAAAAATAAAATATAAAACTAATATGAGCAAATTTTAGAAACCAAACTTTATACGCTAATATAGAATCTTTAATTCTTAGAAATTTTAGATTCCACTATCTGCATATCCCTTAATATTGTTTGGTCTAATACCTTTGCGTAGTGCTGTGTCATTCGGGTGGATGAATGCCCCAGCATTTTAGCCACGTTCGGCAGTGACACGTTGTTAGCCAGTGCGATAACCGATGCGAAACTGTGGCGGGCTGTATGCGTGGTCAGGTTCTTTTTGATTCCGCACAGGTCGGCAATCTCTTTCAGGTAACTGTTCATCTTCTGATTGCAGGGAACGGGCAACAAAGTTCCTTTATCCATGCAGTAGGGGTTATCCTTATATTTTTCAAGTATCTGTTTGGGAATGCTCAAAAGCGGGATGTTACAAAGGTTGTTTGTTTTTTCACGGGGTTTCACTATCCACAGGTTGCCGTTGCTGTCCTCTGAAACGTGTTCGGGGCGCAAGTTATACACGTCTATGAATGCCAGCCCGGTATATACGCAGAAGATAAAAACATCCCGTACCAGTTCCAGCCGTTCAATCCTGAACTCTTTCTGCCATATCCGGTTTATCTCGGCTTGGCTTAGGAACTGTTTGTTTACCTCCACCTCGTGAAACTTGATTCCGGCAAACGGGTTCTTTGTCAGCCACTCGTTGGCAATGGCAAGGTTTATCACTTTCTTGAAGCATTTCATGTACCGGATAACGGTGTTTTGTGCGCAATGTTTCTCCGTCTTTAGGTACAAATCGAATTTACGCACCAGTTCCCCGTTTACCTCACGTAGTAGCATATCATCTACCTTGTAGTCCCGTTTAACCAGTTCCATGAGATATTTAAGGCAATTATCGTAACGTCTTACGGTAATATCGGCATAGTCCGTCCCGATTAACTTCCGGCAGTTGTCATTATGCTCCTTGAACACATTGCATAATGTCTTGAAAGTCTCGTCCTTTCCCTGATAGCGGTTCACTATGGCACGTGCGGAGATAATCTTTCCCTCCAGTTCCAAGTCTTGGTAAATCTGATAGAATTTCACACGCAGGGCGTCAATGTAATGGTTAAGTTCGACTGAATTTCGGTCTTTGCCTGTCGATTTCTCTTTTTCCTGCGACCAGAGTGGGACTTTTACGCTCCGCTTTAGTTGAAGTTCCACGTATAGGCGGTCATA
>NZ_QTLZ01000028.1:926-55984 GCF_003635425.1 Parabacteroides sp. AF27-14 | reverse complement strand
TTAAGGGGGTAGAATCACTTGGTTTTAGGGGGCAGCTTACACTGGATTTTCCAATAGCAAAACTTTTGTTTTTCTATGCAAAAAACTATTATTTATTGAAATACAGAATGTTATACATTATTTATCGTTAGTAGTAATTGTTCGTGCTAATCTTTCCGGTAACCTAATGATGGTAGATCGAAGTTTGTAGTGGTAGATGTTCACTATCTACCACCACAAGATAAATTATTCACAATCAAAAGATTACATAAATAATGGTAGATATGGTAGATGATTTGGATTATTTACACATAGAATGGCATCTGGGGCGTGTCCGGAGAGAACAACTTCTTAAACA
This sequence comes from Parabacteroides sp. AF27-14, assembly GCF_003635425.1. Classification (NCBI taxonomy): domain Bacteria; kingdom Pseudomonadati; phylum Bacteroidota; class Bacteroidia; order Bacteroidales; family Tannerellaceae; genus Parabacteroides; species Parabacteroides sp. AF27-14. Next base: position 55,647 of record NZ_QTLZ01000028.1, on the reverse strand, counting down.
TAAATCTTTTGACTTTCTAACTTTGCCAACGGGCATTGACATATTATATTTATAACAAAAAAGGCATTCCCTGTTGATAGAGAATGCCTTTTGATTATTATTCAAAGAATAAGTATTATTCGATAACAGGAGCTTGAGTAGCTGTACCCCAATTCATGACCATTGTCCTAACAAACAAGTCGGCTGTAGGATCATCCTTCGGCTGCGTAGGATCTGCATAACCATTACCGGCGATAGTAGCAGAAATCTGATAAACCACGTTTCTATGTACCTGACCGTAATACATGTTTTCGCTATCCAATCCATCGAGACCAATCTTTATCGGCCAATAGCGCAAGACAGGAGCATCCTCTTTACCAAATGTCCAAGATGTGTTATCATTCATTATAGCTTTTATATAAACTTCACCACTGACAACCAATTCGGATGCCAAAGTTGTTTTATCCAGGACGAAAGCTTGATCTTCCTCTTCCGGATCTTCTTGTTCTCTGGCCGCTCCTGTCTGATTATTAGGCAACACATAAAAATATAAAGAGTTCGCAAGAGTAATTGCTTTATCTCCGGAAATAGTAGCATCTTCCCAATTCTGAGTATATGTTGTTTCTGCTGTACTCAATGCCTTTATATAATTAGCAGCATCGACAGTTCCAGCAAAACGGCCGAATGAGTTACTAGAGTTAGTCCCGGAATAATAATCATCTCCATCAGCAGTTTCATAAGTAGCGGCAATATTACCCCAAACCTTATCTGGCAGATTGAACCACTCTGTATTACTTTGGCTTTGGTCTGCCACCTTAGCTTTTGTACGACCATGTAATACAAAAACATCCTTAGGCACAAACTTAATCGTTCCTGATTTGTATTTTTGACTACCATCAACCTTGACTTTAGTCATATCCAAATCAAGGGCATTCAATTCCACACGAGCCACATTTCTAATTAATCCTAAAGGTTTTCCAGATTCAATACTGTGTCCTCCTGTAGTGTTTGAGTAACCATAATAATTTTCACCTTCGGCAAGAGTGAATTTAGGGCTAATACCACTACTCATAGGTAACCCATTCGCTCCTTCTCCGGAAAAGACATAGTAAGCAGATGTCAACTCAAAAGAGTTAGCGGTTGCGGTAAGAGCATCCTTTGGAACATTCGCGAAAGCCAAAGCACGATAAGAAGCACCAGCCTTTAATCCCTTAAACTGAATCTCATTGTTTGAATCAGTAACCTCTTCATCCTCATTAGCTGTAAGATCACTAACTTGTAAGAATGTTCCGTCCTCATTATAAAGGGCTACAAATAAATTGTAAATCTTAGCTTCGCCTTCCTTGGCGTTCTCATCCTCGCCGGCTTTTGTCTGTGTGCTCTTTGTTAAGTTTTTCACCACAATCGTAAGATCAGCGGTGCCTGCTTCCGGTGTAGGTGTCGGATCCACGCTAGGGATAGGATCATCCTCGTTTGAACACGCCGCAAATGCGCAAGCGATCATTGTCCCGAATAATAAATTTCTAAGTTCTATTGGGGAATGGTTATAGGGGGGTGTTCTTTAGTTGATTAGGCTTTTGTTGTGTGAAGGGAAGTAACAACTCAGTAGTATTAATTACCCTCAACGTTACTTCTTTAATCGAGGTTTTTATTACATTTGCCGTATGATCTCCCGTCAGGGCGAGACTCCGTTGGAAAAAACAATTTATGTATTGAAGAATATGAATCTATTTGATATGTCCCCATTTAAAGAAAAAGAGGCATACTTCCGACGCTTGCTCGACGTAGCGAATGTGAATGCCTTGTCCCCCAAGGAGCGTGCGACGTACGATGAGAATCTGAAGATCTACCGTGACTGGAAGGCCACGATGGAGTACGCCGTGGAGGAGGCGGAAACAAAAGGTAAAGCAGAAGGTGAGCGTTTGGCTACCCTACGCAACGCTCGTAACATGAAGAAAGCCGGTGTCGATCTTTCATTAATCGCCGAATGCACGGGGCTTTCGTTGGAAATAATACAAAGTCTCTGATCTGATAAGCCAGTTGCGGACTGAAACTATAGCGGATGACACGGATCTTGGGGAGAAGTATCTTTCTTGATCCGTGCCATCCGAATCTGAAGTGATCTCCGTCTCATGCGTCTAACACCCCATTAAACCGGTCTATTGCCTGTCTTTTACTAGCATCGATGATTTTCGCGTATACTTGTGTGGAGATGATGTTCTTGTGTCCTAGTAATTTACATACCGTATACAAGTCAATGCCAAGAGCTAGTGAAAGAGTGGCGAAAGTATGGCGGCTTACGTGAAAGGTCACTTTCTTGTTCTTGATGCCGGCGGCTAAGGCCCAGCCTTTTAATACCTGACATATAATCGTGAGGCTAGGTAGATGGAATATCAAGCCGACCCTGTCATTGTCATTCTCCCTTGCGGGAAGATATTTTATCGCCTCTTCGGACAATGGGAGATAAATAGCCTCTTTCGTCTTTCTCTGTATGATCTGTAAACGGAATTTATCATTTCCTTCTTTTTGCATATCTTCCCATCTAAGAGCGGTCAAGTCGCTGATCCGGAGTCCGCAGAAACAGCAGAACAGAAAAGCCTTTTTTACCTCTGGGCATGCGCAATCTGTCCGGATTAACCTCTTTAGTTCCTCTAGGGTCAAATAAGTACGCAGGCTGGTAGGTTTGTGAGGTTTTTCGTCTGTATCCAGCGAACCACAAGGATTCGAGAGGATCAGCCCTTTTTTGACCGCCTTATTGAGTGTGACATTCAGGAGCCGGTAATAACCGTGAATCGTGAAGTCGCTTTTGAGGTAGGGTTGTTTACGCAAGTGAGCGATGAAACCTTTCACGAAACCGGTATCTATGTCTTTAAGCAAGCATTGCGGCATATAGTCTCTAAGATGATTGGCCAGACTTCTTAATCGTAGGGAATAGGCTTTGTCGCCATGCGCGGATTTATCGGTGGACAATTCCGAGAGGAATTCTAAAAGTGTTTTTTTCCCGAGCCCGTTTATCATACGGACACCATAAATCTCGTTCTGAAGATCAATGATCCGTTGTGCCTTGATACTATTGGCCAAGCGCAAAGTGATTCGGTTCTTATCACGGTCTTCAGGGAAACGTTCCGGGGTGAGGTAGAGCTTGAGGAACTCATAATACCTCTTTCCTTTGTAATAGATGTCCAGATATATGGACTGGTTCGCGTTCGACAGTTTCTTGAACCGGAGCTTTACGGGCTCTTTCGCTTTCACCTCATTCTTTTTTCTTGCCATGATTTTGCTGAATTTAAGTGATTATGTAAGTTTTTCAGTATAGTATTTCCTAATTTCAAGGAAATATCAATATGTTTGTTTCCTGTAATTTAGGAAATAAATCCTATCTTTGTCCTATAAAAAAAGAAAATCATGAGGAAAGATGTCATCAAATCTCTTATTGCCATCAAGCAAAGCGAAATTCCGTTTGATGTGATTGAGCGAGACATAAAGTTACCGATCAACCGAAACAAGATCATTACGGTTCCGGGTGTGCGTCGTTGCGGTAAGTCCACATTAATGGAGATCGCTATCAATGGGCTTGTCCGTGAAGGGGTTTCCCCTAGAAATATATTATGGCTAGGGTTTGATGATGAGCGTTTGAAAAATATGTCATCCGATGATTTGGATGATGTGATAGTTTCATACATGGAGATGTTTCCGGATATACCCATAAAAGATGTGTATATGTTTTTCGACGAGATTCAATTGATTAAGGATTGGGAATACTTCGTCTTGCGTGTCTATAAATCTTATTGTAAGAACATTTATGTGTGCGGAAGCAATGCTACTATGCTGTCCACAGAGTTAAGTTCGGCTCTGCGCGGATATCCCTTGGAATACGAGACCTATCCGCTTTCGTTCAATGAATATTGCCGTTTCAAGGGAATCGCCACTAATAGCTATTTGGAACAGGACAGGGCAAGATTGAAGATGGCTTTCGAGGCATACAATCAGGCAAGCGCTTTTCCCGAAATCGTATTGACGTCATCCCGGTCGGAGCAGTTGAAACTGCTTCACGGCTATTTCGACACGATGATATTGAAGGACTTGGCCGAACATTACAAGATATCCAATACGGGTGTGGTACGGTATTTCGTCAAGCGTGTCATGGCCAATCTCACCAAGCCTACCTCCATCAATGCCATCTACAAGGACATCAAGTCCCAAGGGCTTAAAGTCAGTAAGGATGACCTGTATCTTTGGGCTGATTATATCTGTAACATCTTCATGTTCGCACGAATCTCCAAATACGACCGTTCGCTGGTAAAGGAACAGAAATCGCTTGATAAATACTACTGTATAGATAACGGTATGCGTGGTGCCGTGCTTATGCCGCAGAGCAACGACAATGGGAAAAATCTGGAAAACACCGTGTTTATGCAACTGAACCGGATGCGGCTCCCTTCGGACAAGATTACCTACTATCAAGGAAATTGTGAGTGCGATTTTGTGCTTCAACGGGAGGATAACGTGATACAACTCATACAGGTTACTTGGGATATGGTGGATGCGAGTACGAGAGAAAGGGAAATCAAAGGCTTGCTGGAAGCCGCCTCGGTGACCGGATGCGAGAATCTTATCATTGTCACGAAAGACGAGGAAAATACATTCAATAGAGAAGGCAAGGAGATCAAGGTGATCCCTGCATGGAAATGGGTCTTGCTTTTTTCTTGCCATGATTTTGCTGAATTTAAGTGATTATGTATATTTGTTACTAGGATGATCCGAGTACCACCCCGGTAGCATAAAATACACGGATTGAGCCTTTTTCTATAGGTGAAAGTTGCAAAAGGTAGGGAAACCTATCACTTTTATGAAATTGATACATTTGTCTCTTATTATAGAGAGTTCTGCCTATCAGCGCCACGATATATCCTTCCTATTTTTGCCACATATTAAATGTGGAAATAAAAAAATATTATACAATGAGATTCAAGAGATATATTCTTTTATCGTTGGTGTTATGTGGTCTGGTCGCTTGTTCGGACGATAACACGATAGAGATTCCGGAAGCGCCGGTACTGGAGAAAGCGCAACTGGCCTTGGCGATCAAGAGCGAGAAGGGTGCGATGACGAAGGCGGGAGAGGAGGCTACTCCTACGGACGCAGACGTGAATACGCTTACGGTCGGGGTGTTCGGTACGGGTTGGAGTATGGTATATACGGTGAGCGGTGAGGACATAACGACCTCTACAAGTACAGATGTGACCACGCAAGAAATCGGTCCGAAAGAGGTATATGCGGGTGCGGCGGAAGTTGTTGTCGTGGCCAATGCTTCGGCAAATGTTCAGGCAGCGTTGGCCAATGCCGGTACGAAAGACGCGTTTCTTGCTACGGTGATTAAGCTGGAGGAGGAAACTCTGAAAAAAGGTTTGACTATGAGCAGCGAGGTGCTTACAGTAACTTTGGTCGCGAATACGACTAATTATATTGGTTATAGTACGAAGCAAGGCGATGATATAACCGTAGGGGGTCAAGCCGGTAAAGAAATTTATGGAGCAGGCCCGGTTCGATTAGTCCGCGATGTCGCTTCGATCGCTTTGGCTTCTGCAGAGATCGACAATCTTAATAATGCGAATTATATAAGTAAAGACTTTGTTTTAAAAGAAGTCTTTATCGCCAGTGCGAAGGGTGTTTCCTGCGTAGCTTCCGCATCCAATTGGGGGGGAATAGAGAAAACATTTGACTTTACAAACACAGGTTTTGGATATTCAAATTATATGGTAGGTAAAGAATTCTCAGGATCTCCGAATATCGACGAGGGTTCTTATAAAAAAGGAACTCAGACAAAAAGAGATGAATTAGCAAAGGCTCATACAAAAGACAATACAGCCTTGAATCATGAATTCTATGTCTATGAAAATAAATTGGGAGAGATCGCTGAAGCGGACAAAGCTTCCGCGAACCGGGATTACGCCAACCACACCTTATTGATCGTAAAAGGAGATTATACCTATCTGCCGAATGGTTTGGCTGATACTGAAACTAATTATGTGAAAAAAGAAAATTGTTATTATGCGATACCTGTAGGAGCGGAAGTTACGATTGACGGGAAAACTGGAACTCAAAAAGGTTTCTATGTTCAACGTAACTACAAATACGCGATCTCCTTAACCATCATCGGCCCCGGTTCCGAGATCCCATACGATCCGATGATCTCCGCCAATGTGAGCGCATCCGTGAAAGTGGAGCCATGGAACGTGAAGACTATCCATGAGGAAGTAGAATAAAGCAATATAGGGTAAAATAATTGATAAGAAAAAATTAGGATTATGAAACACATACTGTTTACAAAGGAATTGCTTCTCTCGGCTGTGGCTTTATTCGCTATTATTGCGACTAGCTGTATCAGGGAGGATTTGGATCAATGCTATACGCTCAAACTGAAGGTCGAGAATATCAAGGGAGACGATATAACGGAATACGGATGGATGGAATCTACCGACTTATATATTTTCGACGAGAATCTGAATTACTTGGAGAAACGTAGCTTGGATAAGAACTTTATCCGTTCCCGCAATGAGATCGTTTTGGATGGCTATACCGCCGATCGTAGTCTACGTATCGTGGCATGGGGCAACGTGAATGCCTTGGGTGAAAAGCAATCCGTATCGGAGGCACAGACCATAGAGGACTTGAAAGTGATGTTGAAAAGCCAAGATGGTTTGGCGGTTACCCCGGACAGCCTTTATTATGGTAGCGAACAAGTGTTTACAAAAGCCGGAGGCGTAGCGAAGGAGACTGAGATCGTGATTCGTCCGAAAGTGGGTACGGTCACGATCGAGACCCGAGGGTTGCAAGAGCAACTCGGCAGGATGGGGTTGAGAAGTTCCGTGGATTGCGACTTCTACTTGAATAATACATTAAGTGGTTTTGATTACCGTGGTACGCAGATTGGCGATAGCGTATATTATAATCCGGAAGGTGCGTGGAACGAGTCCGGGGTTGAATGGATAACCCCTACTATGCAAACCGCTTGTCCGGGACAGGATATGGCTGTGTCGATAAGCGCCAATGGAGTCTCGTTAGGCTCGGCCAAGGTAGACGAGAACGGTGATCCTATTTATACGAGCGCGGGAGAGAATACCCATCTGATCCTTGAATGGGGTGAGGGCGGAACCTTATCCGTCCGGGCAACCGTTCGTCCTTGGGGAGTAGTGGAAGAAGATATTCCAATGCATTAAAGGGTACCTCATCATATATAATTAAGAAATACGATACGAACATGAAATTATTAGCGAACATATTTTTATCCGGTTTGGCGATTCTCGCTTGTGTGAGTTGTTCTAAAGATGAGGATCCGGTTCTTCCCTTAGAAGGCGCTAAGCTGTCCGTCGCTGTCAAGGCGTCCGGTACGGCTACGAAAGCCTATAATCCCAATGACGTGAATGAGTTGGAGGGTGAGGCTTATATCAATAATTTGGCAGTGGTAGTTTTTAATGAGACCGGCACGGAACTGCTCGGTTATAAATGGGAGGCTCTTTCCGGGGCGGAACATTCCGCCATAATAGCCGATGTGCCGACAACGAAGGCTGTCCGGGCACGGATCATTGTCTTGGCGAACGTGCCGAGAGATTTATTATCTACCGTTTCTACCTACGATGAGTTCCAGACTCGCTTGATAGACCTCTCCTCGCAATCGCAAACGAACCTAACGATGAGTAGTCAAGTGATCGTTACAAAATCCGCTTTGTCTGAGGAAAATAACTATTTAGGATATGAGGATCTTGGCGATCAGAATGTGGATGGCATCTCCGACCCGATCCTTTTGACCCGTGTAGCCGCACGTATTGATTTGGTGAATATATCCACTCGTTTTGCCGGAACGCCGTTCGCCGGACGTGAGGTGCGAATCGATGCGGTAGGTATCTACAATATGAAGACAAAGTCTTACTATTTCAGTGAGGCGGATTGGGGAGAGACAGAGGCTCCCGATGCCGTGCGAAATTCGGAGAATACCTCGTTCGAGGATCTGTTGGTAAATGATGGCGCTTCGATATCCAATACGCCATTCGTTCATTATGTAATGGAAAATATGAAAAGCGACGATCACACGATGATCGCCGTAAAAGCTACCTTACGGGGAAATTCCAGTTATCAGGACCATACGAAAATCTTCACGGCGGTGATCAATGCGGGTGGCTTGCAGAACGGCTATGATCATAATTTCATCCGTCGCAACTACGTTTACCGTCTCCGTATTTATTTTGACGGCGAAAGTTTCGACAATATTCCCGTAACGCCAGACCCGGGCCCAGGTCCGGATCCGGAACCCGAGGTAGATACCAACTTGAATATAGCCGTGCAGGTAGTAGGCTGGGGCCCGGTAATGCAACATCCGGTAATAGACTAAATTATGGAATCATAGGGAATGAAATTTAGTATAAACAAGAAAAAACAAAAGGATATGAAACTAAGACATTTATTATTAGCCTCCTTCGCCGCATGCACTTTCGCCTCCTGCTCGGACGATAGCTCGAATGGCATCGAGATACCGGAAGAGAACTATCAGATGATAGACGCGAACGTCTCTCTTACCGCTACGGCTTTGGATGGGATACAGACAAAAGGTGCAACGGAAGAGGGCGGTGATGCTGTGCTAGAATCTGGCAGTAATAACGAGCAATTTATTAATGAACTAACCGCCTATTTGTTTTATGTAGACAATGGGGTGAACGAGGATGCATATAAATTCGCCGCAATGAAGACGGTATCCTCTGCTGCTGATGGTCATTCCGTAAAGACTATTGAGGATATCGTTGTCAAGGTAAAAGCTACGGCGGCCGGCGAACTTTCTGATACGCAATTGGCGGTGGTCTTTTTAGCGAATACGAAACTTGCTACGCCTCCTTCTAATTTGGGGGATGTGAAAGCAGCCAAACTTGAAAGTCTTGTTGATTTTATGCAAGTGCATCCAGTGCCCAGTGGTACGCAAACGTATGTACCGATGTTTAGCCAGATAGTTACGATCGGTGGAGGTAGTTCTAAGCTTCTGGCAGGAACAACATATGATAATTGGGTGAAAGGATCTACAACCCCTTCTATTACATATACAAACAATGCGGTAGTAGGTGCAGCACATAAGGAGATTGAGAAAAAAAGTGAAGCGGAAGGATGGACTGAAAAAAATTCCTCTTATGATCCGGCAAATATTCCAGATGATGATAAAATCCCATTAACCCGCCATGTAGCCCGTGTCCAACTTCAAGCTATTGATTGCGACTTCAAGAACAATTATGCAGACGCGTCATTTGAGTTGACACATGTATATATCGCTAACGCTAGCAATACTTCCCTTATCTATGCTGACGCAACAAAACCGTATAGTTTGGATAATGCTACTGCTTATTCTCATGGTTGTAGCTATGAGCGAGATGACTATTTCTTAGTGAATGGTACTAAAAATATAGCTTCTTTAGCTTGGACAATGGATGCAGGGGTAGACATCAAAATGACGGGTCATAGTCATTCTTCTAATTTGAACGGCGATGGTTCCATAAATTATAATGGTAGCAGTTGGTTCTCTTTTGATGACCAAACGATTAGTGGTGATGGATATGGACGTAAAGAGATGCCTCAATTTTATGTGTTTGAAATGAAGGGGGATAAACCGATGCTTGCAGATGATCTGAATAAAGGTGCTTCTCCATCTGGAAATATACAGACCATGTTAATTCTTCGGGGCAATTGGTATCCAAATGGAAAAACGAATGGAAAAACGAATGGACAAAGTAATGATGTGGTTAAAAAAGATCGCTACTACCGTATACCAATTAAGCAAGATGCGACTAGTGGCATTATTGGTGTACAACGTAATACCATCTATAAGATATACGCTACGATAACCGGTGAAGGCTCTAAGGATCCCGACACAAGCGAGTTGAACGCTTGTATCAGTTTCAGTATTAAGGTCGAGCCTTGGACGGTCATCACGCAAACTGAGACAGACGTGAATTGATTAAACTCTTTCATAACGATTAATAGCGAGAACGGGGTTCGGAATTTCCGGACTCCGTTTTTTTTGTCCTATGATGAATGGATTTGCGCTCTGCATAGGTATCCCTATCTCCAAAGATAGCTTTAACCACACCCTCAAATGCCTATATTCAATATGCTAGTTTTACCCCTTAAAGTTGAAAGTTACGCCTATCGTGCCGAATAATGGATTCCTCTAATTTTGCTAGCGTAAAAACAAGAGAAAAATTCAATCCATTATGAAAATAAAGAATATACTAGCATTGTTATGCTTCCTTTGCATCGGAGTGTCCTGCTCCATGGAAGACGATATTTTGAATAACGTGGATATGGGAGGCGTTGGGACGAATATCGCAAACACCGAGGCCGTTTTTGCCTTCTCTCTTTCCGGCAATAGCTCTATGACCAAGGCTGGTGAAATAACGGAAAATCCCAATGATGTTACTTCTACGGAATCTTCTATCAGTAATTGTTTTGTAGCTATTATTAAAGATGACAATGTATTGTCTTCTTATTGGTACGCAACAAGCGATTTGCAGACGAGTAGCGAGTCCTTTACTACGGATATCAAGCGCCACATGATCGTGAAAGTGCCAAGTGATAAGCCGGCACTTACGGCTTATGCGGTGGCGAACCTGACACAGACGACTGCCGATAAGTTATTGGCTTGTACAACCATAGCGGATATTCAAGATGTAGAGTTGGCAGAACATCCTAATTTTCTAGTAAAAGTAGGAGAACAACCCATTGGATCTTATAAAACAACTACTCAATTGGCTACTCACGATGACGGGAATTGTAACAAAATAACAATTCCCGTATCGCAGAGAGTCGCGGCGTTTGAACTGGCTTCCTTCAAGGTGGTAGACACAAGTAAAGAAAAGGTGGGTGGTGAATATCCGGTAGTACCGAATGTAGAGGTCGTTTCCGTACAGATGCTGAACATTAAGCTAAGCGCTAAAGTGGTAGGTGAGTATGGTAGCTCTTTTTCCGGAGTAGATGATAATATTCTGAAGCCAACCGATGTGAACCAGAGTGATCCGAAGAAAGACATTTACGGTACTTACGATAAGATCCGTTTTTATGGCTATGATAATACGGATGTGGATCGTCAGACTTCCATGAAAATAACCTATAAGGTCGATGGTGCGGTAATGGATCGTACCTATCCGATCAAGACAAAGCCGGGAGATGCGGTGAAGGTTGTTGGGGGGAATCTCTATAAGTTATCTGTGACAATAGGTAATGCCAGCGAGGATATTGATTTTGTAATTGAAGATTGGATACCGAATACCTTGAGTGTCGGTGATATTTTTGGAGAACCAGTTAAGTAAACAGGGTAAAATAAACATAACATGAAGCAGTTAAAAGATATAGTATTGACAGGATTTTTGGCGCTCTTGGCCTTTACCGCATGTACGGAAGAGAAGCTGATAGATGAGCGACCGATGGAAACAGGTACGGTTTCGATCTCTTTCTCTACTGAGGGCGTGGAGACGAAAGCGATAAATGCCGGTGGTACTTATCAGTACGCTACGGCGGATGAGCTTAACATAAACAATATTTTCGTCTCCATCTTCAAGAAGGTGGATAACGAGTGGAAATACTTGATTTCTAAGACTGGAACCTTAGGTGATGGCAGTTTTGTCGGGACACAAAGTTCCGGCTCTTTTAAATTGACCGGTTTAACCTTACCGCTTAACACGGAACTGAAGGTGGTAGCTATCGTGAATCCATTGGAGGACAAGGTTGCGTCTTATGCGGAAATGGATTATAATGGGTTAAGTGCCGAGACGGTAACTTATACTGGTACGTTGGGTGGAGAGGGTTATTATACATTCGATCCGAAAACCTTGATAAAGGCAGGCGAGCAGGATATGAAATTTACCGCTACTAGCGGTGTGATTTCTGGCGGCAAGGATGTCCATTTGAAGCAATTGGCGGCGAAAGTAGAGTTGGACTTGGATGTGGAGTTGCCGAAGATGGAAGGCTCTACGACTACGAGTAAGTGGACGTTGGATGGTTATTCTATGGATGACATTATCAATAAGTTATCTAAAAGAATGAGTAGCGCATCTAACAAAAATAAACCTGTTATTGTATATGTGGATCAGTCTGGTGCATTGAAGGCAACAGGATCGGGAGAAAAAGTTCCAGCTGGTGCTAAGGCGTTAGCGCGGGCATGGAATAACTCTGCGGATAAAGACTGTGCTAATCAACCTAATACTAGTAATAAATATGCGCATATAGAAAGTTTTTCTTCGGGAAACCCTATTACAATGGCGATAACTACTACAACTCCAACATGGTTGTTTAATTTGATAAGTGTTCAAGTATTGAATGTGAATACACAATCGAAACTGATTATCCCCACAAATCAATTGAATGATGCGATTGGTTTGAGAGATGGATCTATCCTAGGAGGAATGGCAGATACTAAGGTCAATTTATCTTTTTACACGTATGAAAGAGACAAGGTCAGTGATCTAACAAAAGCCTTGTCTGTGAAGATAGTTGGGGAATACGTTAAGGGTGATAAAAAGGAAATAGCAACTTATAAGTTGAAGTCTACAGGTTTTCATCCCACATGGGATGAAGATGGGGGCTGGGGAGAAGGTTCAAACACTAAGTTTATTATCAATACGGAAGAATTGGAAATGGGTGGAACCGTATCTAAAATAGATATAACTTCTACCGGAGAGAGTACGGACTATCAATACTCCATCCCAATCAACCCTGAATATAAAGCGGATGAATGCACGGACGGTTTGATCCACGGTAACTATTATCATGTGACAGGAATGTTGAAACAATCAACAGGTGAGTTTAATATATGGGTAGCTCCTTGGGTTGGGAAAGATGTTAGCGCAAACTTTAATTAAACAGTAAATAGAATATTATGAAAGCGATAAAAAATATATATGCCTTGTTCTTGGGCCTGTTAATGCTAGGACTAGGTTCCTGCATGGAAGAGACGGAAGTGAATGGAGGAGAGCAGAATGTTGATGGATTACGACTGTCCTTGAGCGTTTCCGCTAGCGACGTGATCTCTCCGCTCACGAAAGCCTCAGCTACTGATGCTAATGCTATTAGCGATTTGAATATCCTTGTGTATAATAAGGATAATAATCGCTTAGTTAAAGGATTGTATTTGACCGGTGCAGCCTTGAATGGCCTTACCGTAAATAATAACGAAGAGAATAAGGCGGTTAATTACGATATAGCTTTACAGAATGGTTCTTATCGTGTACGAGTAATTGCGAACGCAGAATCTGATTTGAGTGCGGAGCCGTTCGATAAGATAGATAATCTATCGTATGGAACGTTAGATAATTTGCCAAAGATGGTAATGAGCGCATCCGCTGATGATGTATCAGTTAGCGGAGGAAAAGGTTTTGCCATCCTTTCGTTAAAGCGTATTTACGCTATGATATCCGTATCTGTGAATACTTCTGGATTGAAAGATCGTACGATCAAGCCCCTAAAAGTATCTTTGCATCAAGTACCGGCTACTGGTAAATTGTTTATGAACAACTTAATCCCGGCAAATCCGTCACCTTCAGATTATATAACGGAGGCTGATATGATCGAATTTTCCAATCCGGTAGAGAATGTTAGTTCAATGAAAGATAACAGTGTTTTCTTTATGTATGAGAATAAGCAACCGGATGGTGTCTGCTTACTGAAAGACGGAAAGTATGTAGAGGCATATAAAACCCCGGCCAGTTTAGGTAACACCCCAATAAAGGATGTTGCCACTGTGGAAGCGGATAAGACTTGTTCTTATATTCGTGTGGAAGCGGAGTATTCAGAAATGGGTGCTAGTGGGAAGATTGTTTATCGCTTTTTCTTAGGAGATGACGCTTTTACCAATTTTGCGGTAGAGCGAAACGCCCACTATAACGTGACGCTTAATCTTACCGGTAAGGGCGGGGTTGACGAGGCTTCTTGGCGTGTGACGAAAGATTTTAACTGGGATTTTACGGTGGATGATATTTATATCGGGTATCGGATAGGCTCTATAAGTGATATCCAAGTGAAGTTGCCGACAGACCATGGTTGGTTTGATAATTGTACATGGAGTGTGGAAGGTTCAAATCGTGAGGATTTCCAGATTGGTGCGTATGATAAAAATACGAATACGATTCGAGTTATCACGAAGAAAACGAATATTAGTAGTAAGGATCACATAACTAATACCGTGACGATTACGGCTACAGGGAAGGACGGAAAATCAATCTCTAAAACTGTAACTGTCAATCAAGTTATCCGTTTGGTCGATCCGATAGCTTTCTATAAGAAATGGGACAACAGGGAGCTTGTCAAAGTTAAGGTGCGAGAATTTAATAAGGAGAAGAGAAAGTATGAGATATTGAATTCTATTGGCCCTTGGACAGCTACTATTACCGCTGGGGATTGGTTTACGCTATCTACAGATGACGGACAGTCTGTCGTCGGAACATCGAAGTCTGTTACAGGTACTGGAGGTGATATTGTTTTTAATTATAAACCGAATTCGAGCACAGGAAGTTCTTCCACCAATCGTTATGGCGCTATCAAGGTAACCTATCATAATAACCGTTGCGAGCATATGATTTATTTGCGTCAAGGTTATGCGGATACGCAATTGTTGGATGGTGGGGCAACTTGGTCTTTATTCAATTGTACGACAAAAGGCTCTATCACCAACGCTCCGACCCAATCTGGATATTTTTATCAAGGAGGGGCTTCAGATTCCTATTATACACCATGGGATGTGACTTATGGTAATAAGCATTTGAATTGGAAAGAAAAAACATCGGAGGACATGCGCAATGGAAAATACAAATGGGAGTATGGACAAGGTCCATGTCCGAGTGGTTATAAAGTTCCTGCGGCTAGCCATTACAGTGCTATTAAGAGTGCTACGGAGAAAAATACATTATTTACATATGGAGGATATGTGTATGATGATAGTTGTCCGGTTGAGAATACTCCTTTTGGTTGGCAGTGGGATTCAGAAGGCAATGCGGTTATAGATGAAACTATAGATTGCAATCCGGCTAAAGGGACATTAATGGTTCGTTCTACTGGAGAACCTGTCAATTTGTTCTTCTCTTATGGAAAGGCTGTTATGACTGAGCATGGGAGTGCTGCAGAGGATACAGGGATTGATGAGATTGGTATTGGGTATTTGGGTGGAGGTCGACTTCTCTATAATACAGCCCATCGATATGGGGCTTTTTATTGGTCTGGATCTGGTGACTCTAATGCTGATACGAATATGCTTTTTATAGATTTTTGGTATTCTCTGAATACCAATGTTCCTATTAATGTCGGAACATTAAATACGAATAACGGCATGTTTGTTCGTTGTGTGAGGAGTGAAAAATAAATTGATATATCTAGTTGTAGAGACGCAGCATGCTGCGTCTCTCTCTATTTAACAGAAATCAATCTGACACTTTGTATTCTTAACTCCCGGAGAATCCCTTTTTCCGTCCCGACCTACGGCTTGCCTCCAAATACGCAAGAAAAAAACAGTAATTGCTTAGCATATACGTAGATGCTGAAAAACGCCCATTCATTCTAGCTAAATTAGTTCATCGTAATTCATATCAAGTAGGGTGAAAAGGGGAAAAACAGGCTTACGACTGGGATGTAACGGTACAAGAATGCCCATTCGCAACCGCTTATAACCCTATTAGCGACCGCTTACGATGCCCAACGGCACGGTAGGTGTTGCCCAACGCCACCGTATGTGTAGGCTTTTGCCTCCTAATGTGCGTTGAAAACCGTCCTTTTTTATCCTAAAACATGAATAAAGCGGCGCTCCACGCCTTTATTACGTGGCTTTCATTAAAAGGGAATGCCACGATATGCGTCTTATATTGATCAAAAGGATCAGATAATGTTCGTTTGGCTAACAGGTTGATCTTTGATACTAAAGTGATATGAATGGCTTATTTTATCTAGACGAGATTTTTTATTCGGAAAATAGTCCTTACCTTTACGGCATAGATACGTTTTCTGAACTTCAGCCTTCCCGAGTTCCCTTCATGGCGAACGGACGTGGTTCTGGCAAACGAGCAAACAGGTAAGACTTTTGGGCGGATCCGGCTGTGATCGCCCAATCTACGGGGTTTTCCTTGGAGGAGGTGAATGACCTTGAGAACCTTATCCGCAAGGAGGAGATTAAGAATTAGAAGTGGATGATGCGGATTGATGGTGTTAATAGAATCCGAGTCTGATAAATACAGTATGACTGATAAGGGGCAGGCTTACACAAGTCTGCCCCTTGCTGTCTTTATAAAGTGTCGGTGTTCCTATCACCTTCTTTGAAATGAATAGGTGTTCTTATCAATCAAGGATAGTTGGTAGGTTTACCCTTTAAAGTTGAAACTCACACCTATCGTGCTAAGAAATGTTATAATCTATTTTTGTGATGCAAATTAAAAGTGAAAGGGATGAATAGGAGAGAACTCGTGAAAACATTGGCTGATAAAATGTCGGTTACGCAAGCGGAGGCAATGCGCTTTGTTCAAGCTTGGGAAGAGACTACGACAGAGGCTTTGGAAAGTGATGGTTCTTTGATGCTATTGGGCTTTGGGACGTTCTCCGCTTGGGAACAAACCGAACGGATCGGCAGAAATCCTAGGAATGGAGTGGCTTATATGATAAGAGCTCGTAGAAGCGTGAAGTTTAAGCCTGGTAAGTTATTACTTAAACGGTTGAATGCGAGCTCGTCGAAGTGAAGGCATTCACGTATGTATAATAAAAACGAAAAAATATTCGATATGAAGAGAATTCTTTTCCTAGTCCTGCTCTTGGTAGCTACGACAGGCGTTTACGGCCAGAAGTTCGCGGTGAAGTCGAACTTGCTCTATGATGCGACTGCTACGATCAACTTGGGCGTAGAGGTTGGCTTGGCGAAAAAGTGGTCGCTAGATTTATCCGGTAACTATAATGGATGGAAGTTTGGCGATGAGGCTCGTATGAAACATTGGCTGGTACAACCAGAAGCTCGTTATTGGTTGTGCGAGAAGTTCAATGGACATTTCTTCGGATTGCATGCGCACTATGCGGATTACAATGTTGGAGGTCTGAAGTTCTTGAGCAAGAATATGGAGAATCATCGGTATCAAGGTAATTTGTATGGAGCCGGACTTTCTTATGGTTATCAGTGGTTGTTGAGTGACCGGTGGAGCATGGAAGCCGTGCTGGGTATTGGTTGGGCACATCTGGATTATGATAAATATCCTTGCGCCACTTGCGGAACCGTATTGAAAAGCGATACGAAAGATTATTTCGGGGTTACGAAAGCGGCTATTTCTATTATTTACTTTATTAAATGACCCAAGCGATGAACAAGAAGATAAATGCATATATGATGGCGGCTATGATGGCCGTCGTGTCTCCGGCAATCATGGGACAGACTGCCTCGGATGGGGTTAAAGTGATTTGTAACGACGTGGTACAGAAGGGTGACTCGGTATATATCGATGCCGTGGTGACGGTAAGTAGCGATGCGGTGAAATCCCGTAGCTATTTGGAACTGACCCCCGTCTTGGAATCGGCTTCGCAAAAAGAGGGGCTTCCTTCTATTTTGGTGAACGGACGTATCCGCCAGAAAGTATATAACCGTGAGGTCGCCTTGGATAATTTGAACGACGTACCTCATTATACTATCTTGAAAGCCGGGAAGGAAGATCAAGTGGTAAGTTATAAAACCGCCGTGCCTTTTGAGGATTGGATGAAAGACGCACGTGTCGTGTTAGACCCGAATCTATGCGGTTGCGGTAAGGAAGAGGCCGGTAGTCCGTTATTGATCGCGGACAAGATTCGTCGTCGTCCGGATAAGCGCTATGAGGTTCAGCCTACATTCTCTTATATCACGCCGATGGCAGAGACGGAGAAGCATCGTGCGGAAGTCGGTACGGCTTTCTTGGACTTCCAAGTGGGTAAATATCAGATTCTTCCTGATTTCCGTAATAATGCGGTGGAGTTGGCGAAGATCAATAATACGATCCGTACCGTTACAGAGGATAAGAACGTGAAACCGACAGGTATCGTACTGAAAGGATATGCCTCACCGGAAGGCTCTTACGCTAGTAATAAGAAATTGGCGGATAATCGTGTCAAAGCGTTACGTGACTATATCCGCCAGAAGAATGACTTCAAGGCTGATTTCTTCACGATGAGCTCGGAACCGGAAGACTGGGTCGGTTTTAAGGAAAAGGTAGAGGCCGATCCGAATGTGCCGAATCGTAGCGAGGTATTGGCGATTATCGATAGCTCGGATGATCCGGATCGCAAGGAGGCTAAGTTACGTGCCTTGGGTGGTGGCGCCGCTTTCCGTTATGTGCTGAAAGATATTTTCCCTTCGTTACGTCGCTCGGAATATAAGATTGATTATACGGTACGTGAGTTTACGGTGGATGAGGGGCGTGAGATTATCAAGACTCGTCCGCAACAGCTAAGTTTAGGGGAGATGTTCGCGGTGGCTAACAGCTATGAGATCGGTAGTGACGAATATAATAATGTATTTGATATCGCTGTCCGTATGTTTCCGAATGATCCGGTAGCGAATCTTAACGCCGCGAATATCGCTATGGGCAAGGGTGATTATGCTTCCGCTAAGAACTATTTGGCGAAAGCGGGGAACGCCCCGGAGGCGGTTCACGCGAAAGGAGTGTTAAGTATGTTGACCGGTGATTTGACGGAAGCGGAATCTCTATTGAAGCAGGCTCAGGATATGGGAGTAAAGGCCGCGGCGATAAATTTAGAGGAATTGCGCAAGAAAATAGAGGATAATGCGGTATTTGATAGTTTCAACGCTGTAAAATGATAGCTATTCCTCCCTATGTATAGGGTAGAAGGCACTTAATTTGTAAATGTCATGAAGACAAATATTAATAATAATTTCTTTTATATGGAACAAGCATCAGATGTAGTAGAGTTGGTTCTGCCTCATGAGGTAGATAATCCAAACAATGTCTATCTGTATCTGGAAGGAGATGCTTGGTGCGCATACGAACGTTCAGCCTACTATCTGACTCAGATGGAGGTTTCGGTTGTATTAAAGAAAGAAGTAATCCACGATGACTATGACGTGGTTTTACTGAAAGCTTTTTTCGCCGTGAATGATATGTATTTGCCCCTTTCTCCTACGGCTGTGCTGAAGTTGGTTGCCGACGATAAGCTACAGTTCCAGATAAGGGATAGGGTAGAAGGTTTTTCCGAATGGAAAGAGAATGAGTTAAAAAAATTATCTGCTTGATAAGGAAGCGAACGCTTCTTATTTAAGCATGTAAAGTTGAGGGGTGTAACGGTCCTGAAAAGTAGTGATACTTTTCAGGACTATTTTTTTGTATGGGGAGCTTCCCTGTAAATGATCACCCGGCAATCTGGGGAGAGGGTGACGGTAAATTGATTTCCTAAAGCCTCGTTGAGAGTTCCTTGCCACCATGAGGTGAGCTTTCGTTGGCAAATGGGCCAGCGGAGTCCTTCTGTACTAATCTCCCCTTCGGGATAAAGAACGAAAATGGAGATTTGTTGCCCCGGATAAGAAGCGAAAGTCGTTGTTTCTAAGATAGGTGTGAAAAGACCATAGTCGGATAACATCTCCACCCGCTTGAATAAGGGGGCATACTCCATAAGAAGGGATATATTTCCCAATGTATGATCCTCACGCAATCCGGTAGCTCCTAATATGAGAACTTCTCGATAGCCTTGGGCATGGGCGAAGCGGATGGATTTGGAGAGGTCGTTGATCTCTTGGTCCTCTACATGGTGGATTCGGTCTGCGTAGCGTTTGCGCAGGTCGGCGGGTATACTGTCCAAGTCTCCTACGATAGCGTCCGGATGAATACCCTTTTCATAAAGTGTCTTTACGGCTCCATCACAAGCGATAATCGTTTTCGCTTCCTTTAATAATCTCAAGGGTAACTCAGCGGAAGGAAATCTCCCATTCGCTACGATCACACATCCTCTTTCCTTCACTTCCGTATTATCTCCCATAATTCATAAATTATAAATTAAAACTCTTCCCCTTTCTTCCGCCAATTGTAATAGCCCACAATGGCTAGTGTCGCATAGCAAAAATAGAGTAGCATCGTCGGATACAAGCCCCGAAGGTAATAAAGATATACGGAAACGAGGTTTACGATTACCCAAAAAATCCAATGCTCGATAATTCGCCTTGCCAGCATCCAAGTAGCGACAATGCCTACCGACGTGGTGAACGCATCGCCTACGGGGATGGGAGAGTCCGTGAATTGATGAAGGAGATACCATAAGATGGCGAATACAACGGCCAATGTTCCGATAATCCCCACGAAAAGCGGAAGGCTCAGATGGGTGTATAGGATACGGTCGGAGGGAAGACTGTCGTTTTCCGTGTGTATCTCATGTTTCTTCCGGGTCCATTGATAGAAACCGTATATGCTGATTCCTACGTAATAGGTTTGCAATCCCATGTCCGCATAAATCTTAGCGGACAGGAAGACAAAGACATACACGAGGGAGGTGAGGAATCCCACCACCCACATGCCCTTATGTTGTTTAATCTCTAGAAAGAGATAGAGCAGACCGGTTATTACTCCGAAGTATTCTAGCCAAACCATTTTAGTAATTGATAATTGATAATTGAAAATTAAGTTAGAATTTGAAGGTGATCCTGGCCATGGCGTTCGTGCCGGCTTGGGTGAAATAACCGTCATCCTTTTTACGTGTGCCGTTTTCGATATACGAGTATACCCATGCGTTGGTCTCGTACTTCTCGTTGAAGAGGTTGTTGATAGTCACGTCTAGGGTTATTTCTTTCATGAACTTAGGCTGGAAGGCGTAACCGATACGTAGGCTATTGATAAAGTAGGGATCGATGGAACGATCCTTGCTGCTTGAATTGTCTATGTATTGGCGGCCTACTATTTGTGAGTTGAAACTCGCGATAAACCCTTTGTAAACGAAATCGAACATGCTGTTCGCTATTAGATTGGGTGAGAAAGCTATATTCGTTGTGCCTAGATCATTGATCTCTTGTCCTCCGGTATCCCAATTATCCACGTATTCCACGAAATGCTTGATTTTATTTTGGCTGAGGGTTACGTTCGCGCTCCAATTCAGCCAAGAGGTGATTTGTACACCTCCGGTAAGCTCGATACCCATTCGGTAACTATCCTTTATATTGGAAGTGAGGGCCTCGCCGATCTCGCTGATCTTGCCGGTCAGGATCAATTGGTTGTTGTAATCCATGAAATAGAGATTGGCTCCAAACCGGAAACGGTCGTTACCAAAACTATAACCGGCCTCGTAATCATATAAGGTCTCGTGGGTAGGACGTTCCTCGGGGCCTGCCTCCGTGAAATTGTCACGGTTCGGTTCCCGGTTAGCGACGGAGAAAGAGACGAAGGCGTTATGGCCATTGTTATGGAAGTTTATTCCGGCTTTCGGGTTGAAGAAGTTCCAGTTCTTACGAATGTCCAGTCCTTCCCCGGCTTTGTCATCGTTTCCCTTAATGGTGTAATGGATCCCACGGTATTGTAAGTCCAGATAGCCGGTGAAAAGAGGGGAAAGACGTTGAGTCAATTTAGCGTATGCGTTGTAGTCTAATTTCTTACCGGTATTGCGATAATATTCGTAATCCGGTTGTGGCAAGACGTTTGCGCTTTTGGTCCACATTACCCGGCCAAAATGATCGCCTACATAGTTGTTGACGGCGGTTCCCAGCGTAAGGCGGGTATTGTCACGTTGATAGTTTGCGCTATAAACGGCTCCATAGAAATAATTGTCGAGCCATTTACGGCGCACAAGGTCCGTCTTTTTTACGGTATTACCCTCCGGATCGATATATTCCGGTAGTTTATAACTGCTGAATTTGGCTTTCGATTTATAATCCTCGTAATATCCGTTACCATCGGTGTAATGAAGGGTCAGGTTCATATTCCAGAAATCTCCGATACGCTGGCTGGCCATTAAATGGTAGTTGTGTTGCCAATAATTATCCGTCTGATTGTTATAAAACTTCTTCACTCCATCTTCCTCATATTCTCCGCATGGATTATAGCTACGATCTGTGTCAAGTAAATAAGACGGAACACCGTTCCATGCTTGATAGGTCTTCTCGCTGTTCCCGAAGGCTTGGAATTTAATCAATGTATTATCGGCATAGAAAGCGGCGGAGGCATAGTAAGAACTCATACGGGCGGAGGCACGATCGATAAAGCCGTCGCTACGGATATTGGAGTAGCGGGCGTCGAAAGCGAAATGATCGTAAAGTAATCCGGTGCCGCCTTTTACCGTATGTTTCAGCGTACCGAAAGAACCTGCTGATACGGAATATTCGCCGTAAGGCTTTAAGGACGGTTTCTCGGTCTGCATGGCGACCGTAGCGCCAAAAGCCGCAGCTCCGTTCGTAGAGGTTCCGGTGCCTCGTTGGATCTGGATCGATTCTACCGAGGAAGCTATATCGGCCATATTAGCCCAGAATACGGTATGAGACTCGGAGTCATTAACCGGTACGCCATTGATCGTGATATTGATACGGTTCGCATCTGTACCCCGGATACGAAAACCGGAGTAACCGATACCCGTTCCGGCATCCGAGGTCATGATAACAGACGGGGATTGGGAGATAAGGAATGGGATACCTTGCCCGTTGTTCCGGCTGCTTAGTTCTTGTTTGGAGATGTCGCTATAAGCTACCGGGGTCTCTTTCCCGACTTTGGTAGCGGTAATAACCACTTCATCTAAAGATACGTCTTTTGAGATTTTCAAGGAGTCGACCGGACTGGGCATTTGTGCCTTGGCGGTTGTAGCCAGTAAGGAGCCGGCCAAGATAACCAATACATTTTTCATCTTTTCATCTTTTTGCTTTAAAACTAAATAGATGAATAGAAAGGATGGGAGAAGCATGAATCCCTACGACAGCATTACCTGTACAGGTTCTATGGGTATGATCTCAGCCCGCTCCTTTCGTGAAGGATTCCGCGAGCACCCCTTCGTATTCGGCAGCAAAGATAGGCATAAAAGTGTTAATAAATATTACTATCAATAGTAAATCGGATTTCTATAGATATTAATTCTGATTACTATCGATCGTAATCCGGTTTGTGTCGTATTAATTTTTTCTGCAAAAAGATGAGGATATTTTGAGAACTCATTGATTTTTTGTATATTTGCGGGCGATTAAGTGAAGTTGAGGAGGGGGCGGGTAGTCCCCTTCTTTTGTTCTTAACAGATATGTGTATGATAGAAAAGAAAGTGGTAAGCCAATTAGTAGAGGAAAAACTAGCCTCTTCAAGCAATTATTTAGTAGACGTAGTGATTAAACCGGGGAACCTGATAGTCGTTGAAATTGATAACGATGAAGCGGTAAGCATTGATGATTGCGCTGAGTTGAGCCGGTATTTGGAGGAGCATCTGGATCGTGACGTCGAGGACTATGAGCTGGAGGTTGGCTCCGCCGGCATTACTTCTCCTTTTAAGGTACTTCGCCAATACGTCAAGAACATCGGAAACGAGGTGGAGATGCTGTTGAAAAACGGCTCGAAGCTGACAGGTGTGTTGAAATCTGCCGACGAGAACGGTGTGGTTGTCTCTGTCGAGAAGAAGGTGAAACCGGAGGGCGCTAAGCGGAAGGTAACCGTGATAGAGGATGAGTCGTATACATTTGATGAAATAAAATATACAAAATACTTAATAAGATTCAAGTAAGATTATGGCCAAGAAAGAGGAAACAATCAGTATGATTGACACCCTTGCGGAGTTCAAGGAGTTGAAGAATATCGATAAAGATACGATGATTAGCGTTTTGGAAGATTCGTTCCGTAACGTGATCGCCAAGATGTTTGGCACGGATGAGAACTATGACGTGATTATCAATCCTGAGAAAGGTGATTTCGAGATCTGGAGAAACCGTACGGTTGTGGCTGATGATGAATTGGAGGATGAGAACTTGCAGCTTACGTTGACGGAGGCCCGTAAAATCGACGCCGACTGTGAGGTGGGCGAGGAAGTGACCGACGAGGTGCATTTCGCAGACTTCGGACGTCGTGCGATCTTAAACTTGCGCCAGACTTTGGCTTCAAAGATACTTGAATTGCAGAAAGACAGCTTGTACGCTAAGTATAAGGATAAAATCGGCCACATCATCGCCGCTGAGGTTTATCAGGTGTGGAAGAAAGAAATCCTGTTGCTGGATGACGATGGTAATGAGTTGCTACTGCCGAAATCCGAGCAAATCCCGACCGATTTCTATCGTAAGGGAGAGACCGTACGTGCGATCGTTCAACGTGTGGATAACTATAATAACAACCCGAAGATCCTTCTTTCCCGTACGGATAAGGTCTTCTTGCAGCGGTTGTTCGAGTTGGAGGTTCCGGAGATTAATGATGGCTTGATTACGATCAAGGCGATCGCCCGTATCCCGGGAGAGCGTGCCAAAGTGGCTGTCGAGTCATACGATGACCGTATTGACCCGGTGGGTGCTTGCGTAGGTATGAAAGGCTCTCGTATACACGGAATCGTTCGCGAGTTGAGAAACGAGAACATTGATGTGATTAATTACACCTCAAATCTCTCTTTGTTTATCCAGCGTGCTTTAAGCCCGGCTAAGATCTCTTCTATCCGTGTGAATGAGGAAGAAAAGAAAGCTGAGGTTTATCTACGTCCTGAGGAGGTTTCTTTAGCGATCGGTAAGGGCGGTCTGAATATTAAGTTGGCTTGTATGTTGACTGAGTATACGATTGACGTATTCCGTGATATCGAAGGAGCGGACGAGGAGGATATCTACTTGGATGAGTTCTCCGACGAGATCGACAGCTGGGTGATCGACGCACTGAAGAATATAGGATGCTATACGGCGAAGAGTGTCCTTGCTATGAACCGCAATGAGATTATTGAACGTGCCGATCTGGAAGAGCAGACCGTGGACGATCTTTTAGCTATCTTATCCGCGGAATTTGAAGATGAAGGTAACGAATAAGTATTACGACAAAGTTAGATATGCCTATAAAATTAATTCAAGTACAGAGAAAATTGAACGTGGGAATCAACACGGTGGTTGAGTTCCTGCACCGGAATGGGTTCTCGGTTGAGGATAATCCCAACACGAGGATCAGTGATGAACAGTATGCTTTGCTCGTAAAAGAGTTTGGAAAGGATCTGCCTGAGAAAGATCGTAATTTTGCGGCGGATCGTGCGCAGAAAGAGGCTCCTTCTGTGAAAGAAGAGAAGACTGCGGAAATAAAGACAGTGATACCGGAAGAATTCAGGCCTAAGATCGTAATGAAGGGTCATATCGATTTGGATGGTGGACAACATAAAAAACAGCAGGAAGAGCCGAAGGCTAAAGAGGAGCCGAAGGTGAAAGAAGAGCCTAAGGTAAAGGAAGAGCCGAAAGTGAAGGAAGCGCCTGCCGCTCCCGCTGCTCAAGCTCCTGTTAAACCCGCGCAGCCTGCGCAGGCTCCCACGGAGAAAAAAGAAGAAAAAGTTATAGTAGTGGAAGTGGAAAAAGAAAAAACCGTAGAGAAGCAACCGGTTGTTGCGGAACCTAAGGTGGAAAGTGTGAAACCGGAACAGGAAGTAGAGAAGACCGAGGAAAAAGACGATAATCTTTTCCGTTTGAACTCGGTTAAATTGGAATCAAAGATCAAGGTAACCGGTAAGATTGACTTGGATGCGCTTAACCAATCGACTCGTCCGAAGAAGAAAACGAAGGAGGAGAAGCGGAAAGAGCGTGATGAGAAGCAAAAGTTTAATAACAATCGGCCGGGTAATAATAGCAACGGTCCGGGCGCTCCTCATAAGAGTCCGAATTCGCCTACTTTGATTAAACCGAACGCTCCTGCTAAACCGGGTGAGGAAGGTGACGCTAAGAAGAAACGTAAACGTATCAAGAAAGATCGGGTAGACGTGAATAATACGCCGGGTACGAATTATCCGCGCCCGAATCGTGACGATCGTCCGAATAACGACCGTAAGCCTCGCTTGAAGAAGCCAGTGAAAGCGGAAGTTAGTGAAGAGGATGTTCAAAAGCAGATCAAGGAGACTTTGGCTCGCTTGACCAACAAGAATAATAAGAATAATAAGGGGGCTAAATACCGTCGTGATAAACGTGACGCCGCTGTGAAACGTGAGCACGAGTTGATGGAACAGGAAGAACTGGAAAGCAAGGTATTGAAGCTGACCGAGTTCGTTACGGCCAACGACTTGGCGAACATGATGGACGTATCTGTAACGGAGGTTATCGGTACTTGCATGAGCATCGGCCTTATGGTTTCGATCAATCAGCGCCTGGATGCGGAGACGATCAATATCGTGGCTGAGGAGTTCGGTTATAAGACTGAATATGTAAGCGCGGATGTTGTCGAGGCGATCAACGCTGATGAGGAAGATGATAACGAGGAGGATTGGGTAGCCCGTCCGCCTATCGTAACGGTGATGGGACACGTTGACCATGGTAAGACTTCTTTATTGGATAATATCCGTAGCGCGAACGTAATCGCCGGTGAGGCCGGTGGTATCACGCAGCATATCGGAGCCTACAACGTGAAGTTGCAGAATGGCCGCCGTATCACGTTCTTGGATACTCCGGGTCACGAGGCGTTTACCGCTATGCGTGCCCGTGGCGCGAAGGTGACGGATATCGCGATTATTATCGTGGCCGCTGATGATAACGTGATGCCTCAGACGATTGAGGCGATTAATCACGCTTCGGCTGCCGGTGTTCCTATTGTTTTCGCTATTAATAAAATCGATAAGCCACATGCTAATCCTGAGAAGATCAAGGAGGAGTTGGCGAATATGAATTACTTGGTGGAAGACTGGGGGGGTAAGTACCAGAGTCAAGAGATCTCCGCTAAGAAAGGTATCGGTGTCGAGGAGTTGTTGGAGAAGGTACTGTTGGAGGCCGACCTGTTGGATTTGAAAGCGAATCCGAAAAAACGTGCGGTTGGTTCTATCATCGAGTCTTCTTTGGACAAGGGACGTGGCTATGTATCTACCATATTGGTGGAGAACGGTACGTTGAAGATGGGAGATATCGTTTTGGCGGGAACTCATCAAGGACGTATCAAGGCGATGTTCAACGAGCGTAATCAACGGGTGGAGAAGGCTGGTCCTTCCGAGCCGGTATTGATCCTCGGTTTGAATGGTGCTCCTCAGGCCGGTGATACATTTAATGTATTGGAGACTGAGCAAGAGGCGCGTGAGATCGCTAACCGTCGTGAGCAATTGCAGCGTGAGTTAGGTCTTCGTACGCAGAAGATGCTTACCTTGGATGATATCGGACGTCGTATCGCCGTGGGTAACTTCCAAGAGTTGAACGTGATCGTGAAGGGTGATGTGGATGGCTCCGTAGAGGCTTTGTCCGACTCCTTGATCCGTTTGTCTACCGAGGAGATTCAGGTGAATGTAATTCATAAGGCGGTTGGCCAGATTTCCGAGTCGGATGTGGTTTTGGCAGCGGCTTCGAACGCTATCATTATCGGATTCCAAGTTCGTCCGTCTTTGCAAGCACGTAGAAACGCCGAGAAGGAAGGTGTAGAGATCCGTTTGTACTCTATCATCTATGATGCGATCGAGGAGGTGAAGAGCGCTATGGAAGGCATGCTTTCTCCGGAGATCAAGGAGGAGATTACCGCTTATGTGGAAGTTCAGCAGGTATTCAAGATCACCAAGGTCGGTACGGTTGCCGGATGTATGGTTAAGGAAGGCAAGATCAAACGTACGAACAAGATCCGCTTGATACGTGACGGTATCGTTATCTATGCCGGCGAGCTAGGCTCTTTGAAACGTTTCAAGGACGATGCGAAAGAGGTCGTGGCTGGCTTGGATTGCGGTTTGAATATTACGAACTTCAACGATATCCAAGTGGGCGATATGATCGAGGCTTACGAAGAGACTGAAATTAAGAAGACGTTATAACGATGAACTGGTTGGACATTACATTGCTATGTCTGGCAGGGATAGGATTTGTGAAAGGCCTGTTTGATGGAATCATCAAACAGGTTGTTTCGCTTATAGCCCTAGTGATCGCGATCTTTTTCTGCGGAAAAGCGGCGGCTTGGCTGAAAGGATATATTTTGGCGTTGGGTTGGTTTCCGGAAGAAGGGGTTACGATCTTGAGTTATATAGCGGGTTTTATCTTGATTATGGGGGTGTTTATTTTAGCGGGAGAACTGGTTACCAAGGTGGTAGGGGCGACACCGTTGAGCGTTATCAACCATTTGTTTGGTGGTTTTTTCGGGTTGCTGGTCGTTTTGGTCTTTACCAGTTTGCTGTTGAACGCGCTGGAGTTCGTGGATCGTGGATCGGTCTTGATTCATCGCCAATCAAAGATAGAATCTCGTTTTTATTATAGCGTGAAGCAAATAGTACCAACAATTTTCCCACATAATTTGTTTTCATTAGGAGAATGAAGGGCTTTTATCAATGGTTAATTTTTAATTATGCAGGATTCAAATCATATAATTAATGAAGTAACGAGCGGAGATTATAAATACGGCTTCGTTACCGATATTGATACGGAGGTGATCCATCGTGGATTAGACGAGGAGACAGTCCGTATTATCTCTGCCAAGAAGAACGAGCCGGAATGGTTACTCGAGTTCCGTTTGAAGGCTTTTCGCCATTGGCAGACGTTGGAGATGCCTACATGGCCTCACTTGAATATCCCGCCGATCGATTATCAGGACATTATCTATTATGCCGCCCCTAAGAAAAAAGAGGGACCAAAGAGCTTGGATGAGGTAGATCCTGAGTTGTTGAAAACATTCGATAAACTGGGTATTCCTTTGGAAGAACAGAAGCATTTAAGCGGAATGGCGGTAGACGCCGTGATGGATAGTGTTTCCGTGAAGACTACTTTCAAGGAGAATCTCGCGGAGAAGGGGATTATTTTCTGTTCGTTCAGCGAGGCTGTACAACATCATCCGGACTTGGTGCAGAAATATTTGGGCAGCGTGGTTAGTTATCGTGATAATTTCTTCGCCGCCTTGAATTCGGCCGTGTTCTCGGACGGTTCGTTTGTTTATATACCGAAGGGCGTACGTTGCCCGATGGAGTTGAGTACGTATTTCCGTATCAATGCCGCTAATACCGGACAGTTCGAGCGTACCTTGATTGTCGCTGACGATGAGGCGTATGTAAGTTATCTGGAAGGATGTACGGCGCCGATGCGTGACGAGAACCAATTGCATGCCGCTATCGTGGAGATCGTGGCGAACGAGCGTGCTGAGGTGAAGTATTCTACCGTACAGAACTGGTATCCGGGTGATAAGGAAGGTAAAGGCGGTATCTATAACTTCGTGACGAAACGAGGTTTGTGCAAAGGTGAGGGTAGCAAGATCTCTTGGACGCAAGTAGAGACCGGTTCGGCGATCACTTGGAAATATCCGAGCTGTATCTTGGCGGGTGATAACTCGGTAGGTGAGTTTTACTCGGTTGCCGTGACCAATAATTACCAACAGGCCGATACGGGTACGAAGATGATCCATCTGGGTAAGAATACGAAAAGTACGATCGTATCCAAGGGTATCTCTGCCGGTCATAGCCAGAATAGCTATCGGGGATTGGTAAAGGTGTCCGCCCGTGCGGAAGGCGCCCGTAACCATAGCCAATGCGATAGTTTGTTACTAAGCTCTACTTGTGGAGCTCATACGTTCCCTTACGCTGATATTCAGAATGAGACGGCGATCGTGGAGCATGAGGCTACGACGAGTAAGATCAGCGAGGAGCAATTGTTCTACTGCCAGCAACGGGGTATCTCGGTAGAAGAGGCTGTCGGTTTGATCGTGAATGGATATGCCCGTGAGGTAATGAATAAGTTACCGATGGAGTTCGCCGTCGAGGCTCAGAAATTACTAACGATCTCGCTGGAAGGCAGCGTAGGATAGAATAATTTTCAATTTTCAACTTTCAATTTTCAATTAGAAAAGATGTTAGAGGTTAAGAATTTACATGCCAACGTAAATGGCAAAGAGATATTGAAAGGTATCAACCTGTCGGTGAAAGCGGGTGAGGTACATGCTATCATGGGACCGAACGGTTCCGGAAAAAGTACGTTAAGTAGTGTATTGGTAGGTAATCCCGCTTTTGAGGTAACGGAAGGAGAGGTTATCTTCAACGGTAAGAATCTGCTGGATCTTTCTCCTGAGGACCGTAGCCGTGAGGGTATTTTCTTGAGCTTCCAATATCCGGTCGAGATCCCGGGAGTTAGTATGGTGAACTTTATGCGTGCGGCGTTGAACGAGCACCGTAAATATAACGGTCTGGAACCGGTTTCGGCTACGGACTTCTTGAAATTGATGCGTGAGAAACGTGCGATCGTCGAGCTGGATAATAAACTGGCCAGCCGTAGCGTGAACGAAGGTTTCTCCGGTGGAGAGAAAAAGCGGAACGAGATCTTCCAGATGGCGATGTTAGAGCCGAAATTGGCGATCTTGGATGAGACGGATAGTGGTTTGGATATCGATGCCTTGCGTATCGTAGCGCATGGCGTGAACCAGTTGAGGACTCCGGAGAATGCCGCTATCGTAATCACGCACTATCAGCGTCTGCTGGATTACATCAAACCGGATGTGGTGCATGTGCTTTACAAAGGCCGTATCGTGAAGACCGCCGGTCCGGAATTGGCCTTGGAACTG
The DNA here is from genome assembly GCF_003635425.1 of Parabacteroides sp. AF27-14. Lineage (NCBI taxonomy): Bacteria > Pseudomonadati > Bacteroidota > Bacteroidia > Bacteroidales > Tannerellaceae > Parabacteroides > Parabacteroides sp. AF27-14. Next base: position 25,030 of record NZ_QTLZ01000028.1, on the reverse strand, counting down.
GAAGAGAAAGGTTACGACTGGATCAAGAAAGAGATGGGAGATGAGTAATATGAAGGCCGAGCAACAATATATCGATCTTTTCGCCCAATGTGAGGATCTGGTATGTCGTCATAGTACGCCGGTGATGAATGCCCTTAGGGCTGATGCCTTGGCGAACTTTGAGCGACTCGGATTCCCCTCCACGAGAAGCGAGGATTATAAATATACGGATGTAGCCCAAGCGTTCGCTCCGGATTACGGTTTGAATATCAACCGGGTCGCTATCCCGGTGAATCCTTATGACGTGTTCCGTTGTGACGTGCCGAACCTGAGCACATCGTTATACTTTGTCGTGAACGATACGTTTTACGATAAGGACTTACCGAAAGCACATTTGCCGGAAGGCGTGTATGCCGGAGGCTTGAAGGCTTTTACGGAGCAATATCCGGAGATCGCTTCCAAGTATTACGGAAAGGCGGCACCGAGTAGCAAGGATGGTATTATCGCGTTGAATACGATGTTAGCCCAAGATGGTTTCGTGGTGTATGTACCGAAAAATGTCGTGGTTGAGCGTCCTATCCAATTAGTGAATATATTCCGTAATGATGTGGATACGATGGCGAACCGTCGTGTCCTGGTGATTATGGAACCTCATTCGGAGGCGAAGTTGTTGGTTTGCGACCATAGTATCGATGACGTGAAATTCTTGGCGACTCAAGTGGTTGAGATTTTCGCGGAGGAAGGTGCTCGCTTTGATTATTATGATTTGGAAGAAAGCAGTGTGTCCACGACCCGTTTCTCCTCCGTACACGTAAGGCAGGCGGCCTCGACCAATGTCTTGGTAAACGGTATTACGTTGACGAATGGCTTGACTCGCAACAATTATTATGTGGAACTGAATGGCGAGTATGCCGAGTCTACCTTATGCGGTATGTCCGTTCTGGACAAGGAGCAACAGATGGATACCTATAGCCATATCACCCATGCGGTCCCGAATTGTACCAGCAACGAGTTGTTCAAGAACGTACTGAATGATCATGCCGTAGGTGTCTTTAGTGGACGTATCTTGGTGAAAGAGGATGCCCAGAAGACCGCCGCTTACCAGACGAACCGTAATCTGTGCGCTACCCGTGAGGCCCGTATGTACAGCAAGCCGCAACTGGAGATTTATGCGGATGATGTAAAATGCTCGCACGGTATGACGACCGGTCAGTTAGATGAGAACGCTTTGTTCTATATGCAAAGTCGCGGTATCCCGCGTGACGAGGCCCGTATGTTATTGAGCGTGGCTTTCACTTCCGACGTGATCGACCATGTACGCTTGGAGGCGTTGAAAGACCGTTTGCATAAACTGGTAGAGAAACGTTTCCGCGGTGAACTGGCTAAATGCGCCGGTTGCCGGATTTGTAAATAATCGCGAATAAGAAGAAAACAGTAATCAGACATGGATTATCCCGACGATAATGTAGGGAACCATGTCTGATTTTTTTATATCTTTGGCAGTGACAAATTAAAACCTCCAACTTATGCAGTTAACACACATCGCCCTATGGACGAATCATCTGGAACGTTTACGGGATTTCTATGTAAAGTATTTCAACGGTAAGAGTAATGAGAAATATGTGAATCCAAAGAAAGGGTTCGCTTCTTATTTTGTCTCTTTCGAGAGTGGTCCTGCTTTAGAGATTATGCAACGGCAAGATATCTCCGATACCTACGACAAGGATCATATCGGCTTGGCTCATCTGGCCTTTCATGCGGATAAGAAGGAGCAAGTGGATCAAATGATCGAACGTTTCCGGATGGATGGATACACGATCGCCGGTGAGACCCGCACTTCCGGGGATGGTTACTATGAGGGTGTAATCCGAGATCCTGACGGAAATATAGTAGAGATCGTCGTGGGCGGGGAGCCGGAGATACAAGTAGCTTTATTTCCTCCTTATGAGTTACTGCTGGAAGCCGATCCGGATCGGGAGAAAGTAGAGGCTTACCTAAAGGATTCGGATTGCTTTATCGCTACGGTACGAAATTCCGTTGCCGGCGTGATCGTGGTTCGCAAGGAGGAGGGTGGCAAGGCGGAGATTATGAACCTTGCCGTGGCGGATATCTTCCGTCGGCGAGGAATCGCCCGGAAACTATTACGGCATGTATCTAATAAATGGGCTCCGGCTCAAGATGTCGAGCTTTTGCGTATTTGCACCGGAACCTCAGCCGCCGGCCCGATGATGCTTTATCAACAGGAAGGCTTCGACTTGGTTGCCGTAGATCGCGATTATTTCGTGCGGAACTATGCCGAGCCTATCTGGGAGAACGGCATTCAATGCAGGCATCAATTGATTCTTGAAAAGCGATTAAAATAGTATATATGAAAAGAAAATCGGGAGGTTTAAGGCCTCCCGATTTAATTATTAGTAATCTATGAATAGGTCCTCGAATGAAAAATCATCGGGGCTAATGGCATCACATTTCCAGTACGAAGATCCCTTTCGGTGCCAAGGATAATTCGTCTCCCAATGGAATCTCCTTTCCGGTTAATATCTCTTTTCCGGAGGTTTTACCTCGCAATACTTCCGCATAGCGGGCCAACGGGAGGTTCACCTCCTTGTCGCTGCCATTCATCAAGATCAATACGCTCCGGCCATCCAGACTGCGCTCGTAAACATAGACACCTTGGTTCACCATGAAATGTTTCATCTTGCCCTTAGCGATGATATCGTTGCCCTTGCGCCATTTCAATAAAGTCCGGAGGAAATTCCATGCGTCATTTTGCACCTCGCTGCGACCGGATGCCTCGAATTGATTCACCTTGTCGCCGGGCCAGCCACCGGGAACATCCAAGCGGATATATCCGTCTCCCTTCTCCTTGGTGCCATTCATCAGCAACTCCTGCCCGTAATAGAGCTGGGGAATACCGGGGATCGTCAACAAGAATGTCACCCCTTGCTTGAACGCGTACAAATCATCGACAGACTTAGGCATGGAGGGAAGAAAACGATCCGTATCATGGTTCTCCAAGAAACGCAATACGTTATAGATATCGGGATATACATAATCATAACACATATGCTCGAAGATCGTGTGCAAGCCTCCGGAATACCCAGTCTCCTCATGGAACGCCTTACTCGCGATACCCATCAAGCGGAAATCCATTACCGATTTCAACTCAGTATCCTGTCCGAAGTTCAACCGGCTGCCTTTCTGCCAATAAGCGGAACCGATCGTGTAGTTCATCCACGCCTCGCCTACGATGTTATACTCCGGATACTCGTTCATGACCTCCGTACACCAATTCCGCATCATGTCCACGTCGGCATACGGATACGTATCTTGACGGATACCATCCACGCCGCAATACTCGATCCACCAGATAGAGTTCTGGATAAGGTATTTGGCTACATGTGGGTTCTTTTGGTTCAAGTCCGGCATGCTCGGGACAAACCAGCCGTTCAGCATCGTCTCCTTATCATAATCCGACACGTAAGGATCGAAATAAGCCTCTTTATCGTGGTTGGTCTGCACGTAGTTATCGAGATTATTAAACCAGTCGTGGCTAGGGATATCTTTCATCCAAGGATGATCGCTTCCACAATGGTTGAAGATCATATCCATTACGACACGCATACCCCGCTCGTGTGTCTTCTCGATCAAGCGGACGTAATCCTCGTTCGTGCCGAAGCGTGGGTCTACCCGATAATAATCCGTCGTGGCATATCCGTGATAAGAGCCTCCCTCCATATCATTCTCCAATACCGGGTTCAGCCAGATAGCGGTAACGCCCAGATCCTCGATATAATCCAAATGCTGTTCGATACCGGCCAAGTCGCCTCCGTGACGGGCGTTCGGGCTGTTACGGTCTACCTTATAAGAGGTACGCATCGGGATCTGGTCGTTCGAGGGATCTCCGTTCGCGAAACGATCCGGCATGATGAGATAAAGCACGTCGGAAGAGTCAAACCCCTTGATCCGATCGGCGTTCGGTTTACGGGCCTTCAACTCATACGAGTAATTGAAACTCTTTTTGTCCTTCGTGAACGTGATATCAAACCTGCCGGGCTTGGCCTTTTCCACGTCCAGATAGATCAATAGGTAATTCGGGCTTTCCAACGCTACCGAGCTTTTCAACTGTACGCCGGGATATTTCACGCTAGGGAGATATCCGGCGATATCCTTACCATACACCATCAGCTGGAGTTCCGGATTCTTCATACCGCTCCACCAGAAGGCCGGCTCGATTTTAAGGTTATCGGCAGAAAGCGTACTGGAAGCGAAAAGGGCCAGTAAAAGGCTCAAGAATAAATGTCTGTTCATGATATATGTTTATTGATTTATATGACAAGGTTGTACATACGCGAAGATAGAAGGATTCCATTGATAATAACACGTTTCCGCCCAGCGAAAAGAGAATAAAAATCACGCGAACGTTTGCGAACCCTCGTAAATTAAGACTATCTTTACTGCCTAAATCTAATCAACTAATTCAAATGATAAAAAGTCTAATTGTATCCATGCTTCTGACAGGTTGCGTTTCCTCCCTGTCCGCACAACAAAGTTTTTGGAAAGAAGATTTCTCTGCCGGGAAATTACCCGACGGCTGGATGATTGTCGATTCAACGAAATCGGCAAAGTGTGAATGGATTGTAACCGATCAGCCTTATCCCGGCTCTTTCCAGTTCGAGCAACAAGCGCCTCCCATCGCATCTACAAGCCGTGGCTATCATATGCAATTCCGGCCGGGCGTAGTCACCGGGGAGGAGATCACGAAGTGGAATCAACGGGAGGAATACCCGAACGGCTATTTCCAGACCAGCGCTATCGATTGCGCAGGAAAGAACGATGTGGTATTGAAATTCCAGCACTTGTTTCGTTGGAATAATTGGTTCACCGGAAAACGTGCCGGCCTTTGGGTTGGCGTCAGCAACGACGGGGTGAATTGGAAAGAGTATAACGTGATGGATAAGATCCCCGCCGCTACCCAGCTTCACGCCCCGGTGAATGAGGAGATTAACATCAGCGAGGTAACCGCGAACCAGAAAACCGTCTACTTGCGTTTCTTCTGGCGGGATATCTTCTCTTGGTATTGGATGGTCGATGATATTGAGCTGACAGAGCCTTTCGCGCATGATTTGGCTTTGGAGAAAGTGACCTCACACCAAGAAATCGGGAATACGTTCACGAAGGAAGACGTGTTGAAAGTGAAGCTGAAGAACGTTGGTTCCCAGCCCGTAGACGAGGATTTCACGGTAACCGCCTCCTTGAACAACGGTCAGAAACTAACCGCCACGGTAACCGCCTCCGGGCATCCGATCGCTAAACAAGAGGAATATGAGGTAGCTTTCCCCGCTACCGACCTAACCCAGATGGGCTCCTATAAAATAGAGTTCGCTATCCAATATCCGAAGGATGAGCGTTCGTCAAACAACGTATTAAAAGCGAACCTGTTCGCCGCCCGTATGAACTTGGGTAAGTTGACGAAGTTCAATAAGATCAGCAACACGGAATATGAGTTCGTCTCCGGGTACGCTAAGGTTAAGTTGATGTTTTACCGGGATGATATCTTCCGTATCTGGTTGGCGCCGGATGGGGAGTATACCAATCCGGCGGCAAACTCGATCGTTGTGGATTATGGGGTAAAGAACCCGAGAGTCTCCATGGCCGACAACGGCAGCTATTATAAGTTCACGACTCCCCAATGTGTCGTACGTGTCTATAAGAACCCTATTCGTTTCGCCATGTATGACAAGAATAACCGTGCCGTGATCTACGAGGAGGCCGAACCACTTGCCTTCGGACTAAAAACGACCCAAACGATGCGCCGTAGCGGTGATGAGGATTTCTACGGTTGCGGTATGCAACAAGGTAATTTCTCATACGCTGGGAAGGAAGCGGATATCGAGGTGACCGGTTGGGATGAGGATCAATCCTCTAACCCGGCTCCCTTCTATATGTCCACGAAAGGATATGGCGTATTCCGCAATACGTTTGCCCCGGGCCATTATGCCTTCAACGGCACGGAGATGCTGGACAAGAGCTATGATGATGGCTTTAAGCTGATGGGCTTCACCAGTCAGTTGACGCATAACGAGAATCGCTTTGACGCGTTCTACTTCTACGGCCCTTCCTTGAAAGACCTATTGAACGACTATACGGATATCACCGGAAAACCTTTTATGCCGGCGATGTGGATGCTTACGATGGGAGACGCCGACTGCTATAACAAAGGGGAACAGCGCACCGGATGGCCTCAATCCACCCCGGACGTAATCAGCCAAGTTGCCGATAAATATGTGGAATATGATATGCCCCGTGGCTGGATCTTGCCGAACGATGGCTATGGTTGCGGCTATGTGAAATTGGATTCTGTTGTGACGGAATTAGGTAAACGAGGCTTCCATACGGGCTTGTGGACAGAGAATGGTGTGGATAAGATTGCCTACGAGGTAGGTAAATGTGGTACCCGCCTGTGTAAATTGGATGTGGCTTGGGTTGGAGAAGGCTATGAGTTTGCCTTGAACGGCTGTAAATCCGCATTCGAGGGGATCGAGAGCAATACGAACGAACGGGGCTTCGTATGGGCTGTTTGCGGTTGGGCCGGAACCCAGCGGTATTCTACGGTATGGAGCGGTGACCAAGTGAGCAACTGGGATTATATCCGTTACCATATCCCGACGATCACGGGTGCCGGCCTTTCCGCCATGAACGCCGCTACTAGCGATGTGGACGGTATCTTCGGCGGTTCTCCGAAAACCTATACCCGCGACTTGCAATGGAAGGTTTTCACCCCGATCTTTATGACCATGAGCGGCTGGGCGGATGCCGACCGTCAGCCTTGGGTATATGGGCATCCGTACACGGATATCAACCGTAAATTCCTAAAGCTGAAGATGCGTCTGAACCCGTACGCCTATACCTATTGCCATGAGGCGCATACGACCGGTGTACCGATGGCTCGTGCGATGGTACTGGAATTCCCAGATGACGTGGTTACCCGTGATACGACCACCCAATATCAATTTATGAGTGGCGAGTGGATGATGGTTGCCCCTGTATATACCCGTAAGAATGTACGCGATAGTATTTACTTCCCTGCCGGAGAATGGTACGACTATTGGACCGGAAAGACATACGAGGGTGGCAAGTGGTTGGATAAATATGAGGCTAAACTGGATATTTGCCCGGTATTTATCCGTCAAGGCGCCATTATCCCGATGTACCCGGATATGAATTATGTCGGCGAGAAACCTGCGGATGTCTTGACCTTGGACTTATATCCGTACGGGAATACCTCTTTCAACTTATATGAAGACGACGGTCTCACCCGTGATTATAAGAAAGGCGAGTTTGCCCGTACCTTAATCTCTGTTTCCTCCCCGAAAGGTGAGAAAGGCACGATCACCGTGGATATTGCGAAAGCGAAAGGAGATTATAAAGGACGTTACCAAGAGCGTACTTACCTATTGGATGTCCGCTCAGAATCCAGCCCGTCAAACGTAACCGTAGCCGGGAAGCCGCTATCTGCTATCTCCCCCGAAGTGTTCAATGCCGGACAAGAAGGCTGGTACTTCGATGCCTCGGACCGTATGGGAAGGGTTAAGGTACGGACGAACCGTTTGTCTACGAATCAGGATCAGAAGATTGTAATTGGTTTCTAACACTTCAATTTATTTTAAAGGTATATGAAAACACAATTGACTTTATGTATATCCGGGACATTGCTGCTTATCGGAATGTCCGGTTGCGAAAAAACTCCGGAGCGTCCTATGAATGTTGTGTATATCTTGGCCGATGATTTAGGCTATGGAGATGTTGGCTGTTATGGCCAACAGATTATCAAGACTCCCAATATAGACCGGATGGCGAAGGAGGGAATGTTGTTTACGCAGCATTATGCCGGATGTACGGTGAGTGCCCCTTCCCGTTGCTCCTTGATGACCGGATTGCATACGGGACATACGCAAGTCCGGGGAAACCGGGAGATCACGCCCGAAGGCCAACAGCCGATGCGGGAAGATACCTATACGTTGGGTAAATTAATGAAATCGGCCGGTTATACGACCGGTATCTTTGGTAAATGGGGGTTGGGAAATCCGGGCTCTGTCTCCATTCCCAATAAGATGGGCTTCGATGAGTTTTATGGGTATAATTGCCAACGCCAGTCGCATTCCTTCTATCCGGATCATTTATGGCATAATGAGGAGAAGGTTCTTTTTCCTGAAAACGAGAACAATGCTTGCAAGACATATTCACAAGATTTGATTCATGAGCAAGCTTTGAAATTCATCCGGGATCATAAGGAGCAACCGTTCTTCGCGATGCTTACCTATACGCTGCCTCATGCGGAATTGAATCTTCCGCATGATTCTATTTATAAGATGTACGAGAACTCATTCGAGGAGACTCCTTATATTGGTAAGTTTGATAAAGTGTATGGCGGTTATAACACCTCGGAGAAGCCCTTGGCCTCCTTTGCCGCCATGGTCTCCCGGTTGGATAAATACGTGGGGGATGTAATGGCTGAATTGAAAGAGTTGGGTTTGGATAAGAATACGATCGTGATTTTTACCAGCGATAACGGCCCGCATCATGAGGGTGGAGCTGATCCGGACTTTTTCAAGAGCTACGGACCTTTCAGGGGGATCAAACGGGATGTATATGAAGGAGGTATCCGTATACCTATGGTGGCATGGTGCCCGGGTACGATCAAGGCCGGAGCTCAATCGGATCATATAAGCGCATTCTGGGATGTCATGCCTACGTTGGCAGAGCTTACAGGTACGGTTTTGCCCGAGCAGACGGATGGAATCTCTTTCTTACCAACCTTGTTATCAAAGAAAAATCAACAGGCCCATAATTATTTATATTGGGAATTTCACGAGTTGAATGGCCGGGAAGCATTGCGCTCCGGTAAATGGAAACTAATCCGGCAACCGATCGTGGGTGAAACTATATTGGAACTGTATGATTTAAGTAATGATATACATGAGGATACGAATCTAGCGGAGAAGTATCCCGATAAGGTAAAAGAACTAGTATCCTTAATGGACAACGCCCGTACAGAGTCTCCGTACTTTGACTTTGGAAGAGAAAAGTAGGCGTGCGAGTAGAGGATAAAGTGTAGGCGTAATATCTGTTAGGTAATGATAAAAAAGGCTTTCTTTCAGCGAGAAAGCCTTTTTTTTGTATCTTTGGCTCTCGTAATTTTAAGACAAAAAGAAGTAAGACTATGTTAGACGTTCAAGCGATCCGAAAAGACTTTCCGATCTTGGATCATAAGATATACGATAAACCGCTGATATATTTTGATAATGGCGCTACTACCCAGAAACCTCGTCAAGTGGTAGAAAAGATAGAGAATGGATATTATAACGTAAACGCCAATATCCACCGAGGCGTACATTTCTTGAGCCAAGCGGCGACAGAGGCGCATGAGGAGGCTCGCAAAACGGTACAGCATTTCTTGAATGCCCGTTCCTCGAATGAGATTATTTTTACCCGGGGAACTACGGAATCCATCAATCTGATCGCTTCCAGCTTTACGGATGAATGTATGTCGGCAGGGGATGAGGTGATCGTGTCCGTGATGGAGCATCATTCCAATATCGTTCCTTGGCAGATACAAGCGGCCCGGAAAGGTATTACGTTGAAGGTGATCCCGATGAATGAGAAAGGGGAGTTGAATCTGGATGAGTATCGTAAATTATTCTCGGATAAGACTCGTCTGGTTTCCGTGACTCATGTGTCTAACGTCTTGGGTACGGTAAATCCGGTAAAGGCGATGATCGAGATCGCTCATGAACAAGGCGTGCCGGTGTTGGTAGACGGGGCTCAAGCCGTTCCGCATATGAAGGTGGATGTGCAGGACTTGGATGCGGAGTTCTATGTTTTCTCTGGTCATAAGATTTACGGACCGACGGGTATCGGGGTCTTGTATGGCAAAGAGGAGTGGTTGGATAAACTTCCTCCGTATCAGGGAGGAGGCGAGATGATCGCTACGGTCTCGTTCGAGAAGACAACTTTTAATGAGCTTCCCTTTAAGTTTGAGGCGGGAACTCCGGATTATATTGGTAGCACGGCGTTGGCGGAAGCCTTGCGGTATGTAGACCGGATCGGTATAGAGAATATAGCTGCTTATGAGGATGAGCTTTTGCGGTATGCGACCGCTGGATTAAATACGATCGAAGGGATGCGTATTTTCGGACAAGCGGATCATAAAGGAGCGGTGCTTTCTTTTTTGGTGGGTAATATCCATCATTACGATATGGGGATGTTGCTGGACCGTCTGGGAATAGCGGTTCGTACAGGGCATCATTGTGCCCAGCCTTTGATGCATGCCTTAGGGATCGAAGGTACGGTGCGGGCGTCTTTTTCTTTTTATAATACGAAAGAGGAGATCGATACGTTCATCGCAGGTGTGGAACGAGTTCGGAAGATGTTTTGAGTATGATGTATTATATTAAGAAATATCCGTTTTCACTGGCGATTATATTGATCGTTATTTACTTGTCGTTCTTTAAGCCGCCGAAGATGGATGATATCCCTTTATTCCCGGGTGTGGACAAGGTGGTTCATTTCTGTATGTATGGGGGGATGTCGGGTATGCTATGGCTGGAGTTCTTGCGGAATCACCGGAAGTATGAGACGGTATTATGGCATGCTTGGATCGGGGCGGTTTTATGCCCGATCGTTATGAGTGGGATTATTGAGATATTGCAAGAATATTGTACGACGTACCGGGGTGGGGATTGGTTTGATTTCTTGGCGAATACTTGCGGGGTGATCGCCGCTACGGCATTCGCTTGGTTTGTGCTTCGCCCTTGGATTGTAAAGGAGCAAAAATAATGTAAGCTATATATACGATAAATAATAAACTGGGATATGTTATTACCCTATATGGAAACCGGGCGTGTAGAGGCTGGGTGTGATGAGGCGGGAAGAGGCTGCTTGGCGGGTGCGGTATTCGCCGCCGCCGTGATTCTTCCGGAAGATTTTAAGAATGAGGATTTAAACGATAGCAAGCAATTAAGCGAGAAGAAACGGTATAAGCTTCGTCCCGTTATCGAGCGTGAGGCGATCGATTGGGCGGTAGGCATCGTTAGCCCGGAAGAGATCGATAAGATTAATATTTTGAAAGCCTCTTTCTTGGCCATGCATCGTGCGATCGAGCAATTGAAAGTACTTCCAGAACATTTATTGATCGATGGAAACCGTTTTACCCCTTATCCCGATATTCCGCATACGACCGTAGTAAAAGGCGACGGAAAATACCTGAGTATCGCCGCCGCTTCTGTATTAGCTAAAACGTATCGGGATGATTATATGAATGAATTGGCCTTGGAATACCCCGCTTATCATTGGCTGGACAATAAAGGCTATCCTACCAAGGCCCACAGGGAAGCGATCCGGGAATGCGGCATCACACCTTATCATCGTAAGACATTCACACTGTTACCGGAGCAGCTTACACTAGGTTTTTAATACGTATATAGGCATAACCTTATGCGTATATACGTATGAGGCTATGCCTATATCGGTGTAGGCTTACACGTATATACGTATCGGCTCGTGCCTATATACGTGTGAAAATACCTGTTTTTATTGTTGTTCCTTTGCTCGGTAAGCCATTGCGTACAGACGCATTTGCTTCACCATCGCTACCAACCCGTTGGAACGAGTAGGGGATAAATGCTCTTTTAATCCTACCTTGTCTATAAAGTATAGATCCGCATCCAAGATTTCTTGAGGGGTATGGCCCGATAAGATCTGTATCAGCAAGGATACGATACCTTTTACGATCACGGCGTCGCTTTCTCCTTGGAAAATAATCTTACCATCCGCATAATCCGCTTGGAACCAAACCCGGCTTTGGCAACCCTCGATCAAGTTACTTTCCGTTTTATATTTCTCATCTAGCGGGGGAAGGGAGTTTCCCAGATCTATTAATAACGCATATTTATCCATCCAATCATCGAAGACTGAGAATTCTTCGATTACATTGTCTTGAAGTTCATTGATTGTCATTTTATCAGTATTTTATCGATTGTATATTACTTCCAGTACGGTTTGACCGGCAGCTTTTAGAGTCTCACGGTCTATATTCTCCATATTATCTTTTTGAGTATGCCAATAACTGGCGAAACCTGTTTTAGACTCAGGGTCGTAGTTAATGATGTCGATACTCGGGATATTACGTCCGCTAATCACATATTGGTGATCGTCTATGAGCGCTCCGCCGGTGGCGTTAATGAAATATTTGCCATATCCCAGATCGCGGGCCGCGCTCCATACCATCTCGACGATCGGGGCTGCCGCACGTAAGGATTGTTGCTCCTTGAAAAACGTAGCGTTCTTGCCGCCCACCATATCCAATAAGATTCCGTATTCCGCCGTATAATTAGGGACATGCGGATTTTTTGCCCAGAACTGGGTACCTAGGCACCAGCTATCCGGTGTATAATCGGTTACGAACTCCGGCGTACCATAATCCTCCGCATCGAAGAAAATAATATCGATGCCGATACCCGGGGCTTTTTGTCCGATTTGACGGGCGATCTCCAATAAGGCACCTACGCCGCTACCGCCATCGTCCGCCCCGTCCAATGGAGTCCGGTGCTTGGAAGGATCGGGATCGTGGTCCGAATAGGGACGGCTGTCCCAATGCGCGAATAGTAAAATACGTTTACTATTCTCCGGATCAAACGAGCCTATGATGTTTCTCGCTTCCAGCTTCGTTCCGTCGTAGGCGGTCAGTATCGCTTCCTGTTGGTAGACTTTGGCGCCAAAGCGCTTCAATTCAGATGCTAAGTAATCCCCGCATGCTTTATGAGCCGCCGTGTTAGGTACACGGGGACCAAAAGCGACTTGGTTCGCTACATAGGCGTAAGCGCTGTCTGCGTTGAAATCGGGAACAGCTGAGGCGATCGGTTGTTTTTTGATCTCCGGCATATTACCTGTCTCTTTGGTTCCTTTGGCTCCACATGATAAAAGAGCAAAACTCAATAACGCAAAAAATAATCTGATCATAAATCTGTTTTGTTTATAATGTTTTTACGGAGGCAGTCGCTTGAACCTCGTCTAATACACGCATCAAGTTTCCACCCCATATCTTGGCGATATCTTCCTCTGTATATCCTTTCTCTATTAATTTAACAGTGATCTGTATGAAATCGTTGTCACTTTCGCAACCGATAATTCCGCCACCGCCATCAAAATCAGAGCCGATACCTACATGATCGATACCGGCGACTTTCACCATATGATCGATATGTTCGATCGCGTCGGTAAGGCTCGCGTTTTTATAATCCTCATTGATATAGCGGTCGAGCAAGCAAACTTGCGCTACGCCTCCATTTTGGGCAAGGGCCTTTAGTTGTTCGTCGGTCAGGTTACGGTCGTGCTTGCACATCGCCATGGATGAGGAATGCGAGCAGATGATCGGGGCCTTGGACAATTTGATAACATCCCAAAATGCCTTCTCAGAGGCATGAGACATATCCACCATGATACCTTGGCGATTCATCTCTTTCACGACCTCTTCGCCAAACGGACTTAAACCGTCCCATTCTTTCTTGGTATGGGTGGATGAGTCGCAAATATCGTTATCGTAGGAGTGGCAGAGCGTGATATAATTGACACCCATCGCCTTGAACTTAGCGATATTCGCCAGATCCTTACCAATGCCGTATCCATTCTCTATACCGATAAAGAACGCTTTTTTCCCTTCATTCTTCAAGCGGATGAAGTCTTGGTTCGTAACGGCGATGCCACATAAATCCTTATTCAATTCAGCTTGCTTGCGAATACCTTCGATCAAGCCTGTTACTTTTTGTACGGCTTCTTGTAAAGAGGCCTCATCACGTTTACCTTGTCCGATGAAGGCCGCAAGGAACACCCCGTCTAGTTTCCCTTCTTGCATCTTAGGGATGTTTACCCGGTTACGTTCCCGGTCGGCGATGCTGAATCCGGCACGTTTAAACCAGAAAGGAGTATCGGTATGTGTATCTACGGAAAGGAAATGCTTGTGCATCTCTTTGGCTTGGTGGAAAGTCTCGGCCTTTCCTATCAGATGGTGGAATATCTTTAACATCGTAGTGTCGCCTCCGTAAGTCAATGCTTCTGGATGCCATTGAACTCCCATGATGGATCGGTTCGGATAAGCGTCGATAGCCTCGATAATACTGTCGGGCGCATAAGCGGTAGCCTTGAAGATAGGCGCCAACTCCTTGATCGCTTGATGATGAAGAGAGTTTACGGCTAAGGTATCTTTCCCTAGAATAGTGGCTAGCTGTGAGTTCGCGTCAACAAAGACACGGTGTGAGCCATACGAACTGGGTAAATCTTGCCTATGCTTGACAGAATGATCGCCACGTTGTGAGGGGATGTCTTGGTAAAGCGTACCGCCAAACGCTACATTCAACAGTTGCAATCCCCGGCATATGCCTAAGACGGGAATATTTTGGTCGGTAGCCATCTTGATTAGTTTCAACTCATACAAATCGCGTACCGGATCGACTTCCTCCAGCTTTTCCCGAGGCTCCTCCTCATACCATAGAGGGTTTACATCCGCTCCTCCTATAAGAACTAGCCCGTCTAAATTCGATACGATATTTCTGAGTACCTTACCGTCAGTAACAGCCGGGATGATAACCGGAGTTCCCCCTGCCTTTACGATGGATTGGATATAGGTGGCCCCCACCCGGGAAGCACCATTGGAGATACTAGCGGAAATCCCGATCAATGGGGAGAATCGTGCCCGCACGTTTACATCGCAAGAGTCTGTCAACTCATATAGCTTTTTTAAGTTGGGTACTTCCGATCCGGGTGTCTGTGCCTGTGCTCCACATAAGATACTACAGGCGCATATTGCTGTGTATAAGATCTTTTTCATAATATGTAGTTGTTTTCGTTTGCTATTTGTTTGGGAAATCTTGTATAGCGGTCATAACCCTTAGCAAGTTTCCACCCCATATTTTCCGTATATCTTCTTCCGTATATCCTTCTTCTAAAAGTCGGACGGTAATGTTAATCAACTCGTTGGTAGCCGAGCAACCGATCAGTTCCCCGTCTCCGTCAAAATCCGAGCCGATTCCTACATGATCGATACCGATTAAATCCACGATATGATTGATATGGCGGATAGCGTCGCTTAAAGAAGCTTTGTCCTCTTCCTTATTGATGAATCCTTTGTATAGGCAGATTTGGGCGACACCCCCTTGAGCGGCCAGCGCTTTCAGTTGATCATCCGTTAAATTGCGAGGATGATCGCAAAGCGCACGTGCGGAAGAGTGGGAGGCTATGATTGGTGTCTCGCTCACTTCCAGTACCTGATAAAAGGTACTTTCCGCCGCATGCGAGATATCAACCATGATTCCTAATCGGTTCATCTCTTTTACCACTTCCTTACCGAAAGGACTTAGTCCTTTCCATTCCTGTTTTCCTCTAGCGGAATCACAAATATCGTTATCCCCATTATGGCATAAGGTGATATAAGAAACTCCCATATCCTTGAACATCCGTAGGTTTTCGATCTGCTTCCCTAAAGCGTACCCGTTCTCGATGCCGAGGCAGATCGCTTTTTTCCCTTGCGCCTTAATCGTCCGGATCTCTTGGGGGGTAGTCGCTATAACCATCCGGTCCGGATGTAAGGTTTGCTGGCGTTTTACTTGATTCAGCCGTTCTATCGCATACGCTGTCGCTGCCTGTAAGGATGCCTCATCTCGTTTACCTTGCGGGATATAGGCGACCATAAAGGTCGCGTCGATACGCCCTTCTTCCATAAAAGGAAGATTCACTTTCCCTCCTTCTTTCTCCCCGATATTAAATTCACCGGGAAAGATCATCGGGGTATCTGTATGGGAATCGATCGTCACGATCCGTTGATGGATCGCTTTGGCTTTCGCGAAACGGCGGGCATTCTCGATATGGTAAGCGAATAGGGCTTTCATGGCCTCATCCCCTTGCGGAGCCATGGCCTCCGGATGCCATTGTACACCGAATATCGTTTTCTCCGTATGTTCCATAGCCTCATTGATTCCATCCGGGGCGGTCGCTGTCGCCGTAAATCCGGGGGCGACCTCTTTTACCGCTTGATGGTGGAAAGAGTTGACAAGGATTTGTTTTTCTCCATTGAAAATAGTGCGTAGCTGGTTCGTTCCCGGTTCGAGAGTTACCGTATGCGACGGATATTCCCGCGCCAATGTCTGGCTGTGTTTCAATAGCGGGTGATCGGCTTGTGAATGGATGTCTTGATAGACACTTCCTCCGAACGCTACATTCATGATCTGATGCCCCCGGCAAATACCCATGATCGGAATTTGTCGGTTAGCGGCCAAGCGAAGCAAGATCAAATCGTATTCGTCACGTAGCGTATCTACGTCTTGCAATTGCGGGATAGGCTCCTCATGCAAATAGAGCGGATTGATGTCTCCACCCCCGCTCATAACCAATCCGTCTAGTTCGGAAACCAGTACGGTCAATGCTTTCAGATCCGTGATCACTGGGATAAGTACCGGGGCTCCCCCCGCGTCCAGCACGGCTTGCACGTAGGTCTCGGCTATACAGGAAAGTCCGTCTCTCCGGTTAGCGGATATTCCTATTCGGGGAGGTTGAAGGCTTTCTTTAGCCGGTATATAATTATCAACTTCTTTGTATAGGGCCTCTAGATTCGGACGACGGACTTTCATGATTTTAAGCATCTATGTTAGCATATGTAGCGTTTTCCTCGATAAACTCGCGGCGAGGGCCTACGTCTTCACCCATCAACATGGCGAAGATTTGGTCAGCCTCGGCTGCGTTGTCGATCGTGATCTGCTTTAACGTACGGTTTTCCGGGTTCATGGTCGTATCCCACAATTGATGGTCGTTCATTTCTCCCAAACCTTTGTATCGTTGTGTATGGATCGAGTTCTCGTTGCCTCCTCCATATTTTAAGATGAACTGCTGACGTTGTTGCTCGGTCCAGCAATATTCCTCAACCTTACCTTTCTTACACAAATAGAGGGGAGGAGTCGCCAGATACACATATCCGTTCTCGATCAAGGAACGCATACGGCGGAAGAAGAAGGTCAAGATCAATGTGGCGATGTGGCTACCGTCCACATCGGCATCGGTCATGATAATCACCTTGTGGTAACGCAGCTTCTCCATGTTCAACGCTTTCGGGTCATCCTCCGTACCGACGGTTACGCCCATCGCGCGATAGATGTTCTGGATTTCCTCGCTTTCGAAGATCTTATGATCCATCGCTTTCTCCACGTTCAATATCTTACCGCGCAATGGTAGGATCGCTTGGAAGTTACGGTCGCGTCCTTGCTTAGCCGTACCACCTGCGGAGTCTCCCTCGACAAGGAACAATTCGCAGATCGACGCGTCTTTAGAGGAACAGTCCGCCAATTTACCGGGAAGTCCACCTCCTGTCAGCGGAGATTTGCGTTGTACCAATTCGCGAGCCTTACGAGCGGCATGACGGGCTTGAGCGGCCAAGATCACCTTGTCGACGATTATTTTCGCCTCTTTCGGATGTTCTTCCAAATAATAGCCTAACGCCTCGCCGATCGCCATATCCACTGCACCGGTAACCTCGCTATTACCCAGCTTCGTCTTTGTCTGTCCCTCAAACTGAGGCTCGGCTACCTTGATAGAGATAACGGCGGTCAAACCTTCACGGAAGTCATCCCCTTGAATCTCCACCTTGGCTTTCTCCAATAATTTAGAATCCTCGGCGTACTTTTTCAATGTACGGGTCAGACCACGGCGGAAACCGGCTAAGTGTGTACCACCTTCTATCGTGTTAATATCATTTACGTAAGAGAATACGCTCTCGTTGTAAGAAGTATTATAAGTTAACGCCACCTCGACAGGGATACCCTGCTTCTCGGTAACGATATGGATTACGTCTGGAATCAGTTTCTCTTTAGAACGGTCGATATAGCGGACAAACTCTTTCAATCCCTCATCCGAATGGAATACCTCGGACTTGAATGAACCGTCTTCTTTCAGAACTCGCTTATCTGTCAGACGTAGCGTAATACCAGCGTTCAAGAACGCTAATTCACGCAAACGGGTAGCCAAGATATCATACTTGTATTCCGTGACCGTAAAGATAGAACCGTCCGGCTTGAAAGAGATCGTAGTACCTGTTTTATCCGTATTATCGATAACCTGTACGTCGTGCAACGGCTTTCCGCAAGAGAACTCCTGCATATGTACTTTGCCGTTCCTGCGAACTTCCGCTTTCAGATAAGTAGAGAGGGCGTTTACGCAAGATACACCCACACCGTGCAAACCACCGGATACTTTATAGGTTCCCTTGTCGAACTTACCGCCGGCGTGCAGCACCGTCAATACTACCTCCAAGGCTGATTTACCTTCTTTCTCATGAATATCCACGGGGATACCACGGCCGTCGTCGGTAACCGTGATCGAGTTGTCCTCATTGATTACCACGTCGATGTATGTACAATATCCGGCTAGCGCTTCGTCTATGGAGTTATCTACGACCTCATACACTAAGTGATGGAGACCTTTCTCGCTGGTATCGCCAATATACATGGATGGCCTTTTTCGTACTGCCTCTAACCCTTCAAGTACTTGAATACTATCTGCGGAGTACTCTGTAGAAGTATTCTTAATTTCTTCACTCATGAGTTTATCTTTCTTTAAAATCTGTAATTATCTATGTCCTCAAAAAAAATCTAACAAATGTAGTGATTTTTATCGAGATAGCGAAGTGGGGGATGTGAAAATAGCGAAAAAAGGACGGGTATAATAAAAAAGGAGAGAGATAAGCCATGAACTTATCTCTCTCCTTTTGGTTGGTAGCCCATAGGGGAATCGAACCCCTCTTTCAAGAATGAAAATCTTGCGTCCTAGCCGATAGACGAATGGGCCATTAGGTTTAAAAAAGCCGGGCTTATTGAGAGTCCGGCTTTATACTTGTAAAAGTAATTACCTTCTGCTTATGCTAGCGCGTTAACGTGCTTAGCCAACTTAGATTTCAGATTACCGGCCTTGTTCTTGTGGATAACGTTCTTTTTTGCAAGCTTATCCAACATAGAGCATACCTTAGGGAACAAAGCCTGTGCCTCATTCTTGTCTTCAGTAGCGCGCAAAACTTTCATAGCGTTTCTAGCTGTCTTTGCGTAATATCTGTTACGCAAACGTCTTGCGTTTGTCTGTCTGATTCTCTTGATTGATGACTTATGATTTGCCATTTCTCGATCTTCTCTTTATTGTTTTTTAATCCTGTTTATTGTAGCCCATAGGGGAATCGAACCCCTCTTTCAAGAATGAAAATCTTGCGTCCTAGCCGATAGACGAATGGGCCAAAATGTCAAAGCTCTCACTTATAGCGTTCTAAGAAAGTGATTTCCCGATTGCGAGTGCAAAGATAGACGATCTCTCCGAACTGGCAAAACATTTCGAAGGAAAATTTAATACTACTCACTGTTTTAACTTCTCTTTAGAACTTATATCTTCCAGATGAATTTCCAAGGCTTTAACGGAAATATTTATTTCCCAGATACATACACATAACGACGCCGCTAATAGCAATAAGGCTATGCCAAATATCCATGCGGCGAAAATCTGCCACGATACATAAATGAAGAACATAGCGATCACGCAGAGCAGCAAACTGAGTATTCCTAATATTTGCATGGAACGGGTCAGATAGAGCCTTTTCCGCAGGTTCGCTATCTGGGCGATATCCTTGGGGTCATGGGTTTGCTGATGCTTTTCTTTCAAGGCGCGCACTACGCTGGCGTATGAAAGGAAGCGATTCGTATAGGCCAGCAATATCAATGATATGGCGGAAAATAATAAAGAAGGGGTCGTTAAGTCCAACATAATTCTATACTTTAATTATATGTATAACGTTAATTTGAGTATCTTTGTTCTTAATCATCGTCGCAAAGATACGAATTATGTTGTGTAAAACGAGGGGGATTGTCTTGCATACGATCCCTTACAATGATAAATATTCTATTATATATATGTATACGGAGGCGTTTGGCCAGGCCTCGTATCTGGTTAGTCGTAGCCGTGGGAAGAAAAGCACGGTGTCGAAGGCTTTGTTTATACCTTTGTCCGTTCTGGAAATGGAGGTGGAGCACTTGAATAAGCGGGACTTGCACCGGATTAAGGAGACCCGCATTTGTTTTCCGCTGAATGATGTTTGTTGTGATCCGGTTAAGAATGTATTGGCGCTTTTCCTCTCGGAGGTTCTTTTTAGGGTCGTGAAAGATACGGAGTCGGATCCCCGTTTATTTGATTATTTATACGAGTCCATACATCTATTGGAGTATGCGGATAAGGGTATCGCTAATTTTCATATGGTTTTCTTGTTAGGTCTTCTCCACCATCTCGGTATTTTCCCGAATATGGAATCGCATAGGGTGGGATATTATTTCGATATGTTGAATGGGGTGTTTACGGATCATATCCCGATGCATCGGCATTATTTAAATAAGGTGGAGAGCGCTTTCTTTTCCCGTTTGCTGCGTATCAGTTTTGAGAATATGTCGCTTTATGGTTTTTCCCGGCAAGAGCGGGTCCGTATTATTCATCGTATTCTTGAGTATTACCGTCTACATCTCCCGGATTTTCCGGAAATCAAATCGTTATCGGTGATGCAAAGCTTATTTGATTGATCTATTTGATGTTATATTAGCTCTTGAAAACACGTACGTGTTTTTTGAAAAAGACGTACATGTTTTTCCGGAAACACGTACATGTTTTTTCGGAAATAATGAGAAGCTTCCGGATAGGCGGGAAAAACATCCGATAACGGTTGCCTATTTGAGGAAAAGATTATACTTTTGCAATCTCAAAAGAGTTGGTCTTGTAGTTCAACGGATAGAATAGAAGTTTCCTAAACTTTAGATCCGGGTTCGATTCCCGGCGAGACTACTTTTATCCTTCTTTCTTTTTATCTTATTTTATTAATAGATAGCGAGTTATATTTGACTTTTGAGTGTTTTGTATATCGTTTTTGTAAAGAGAAAATAAATAAAAGAAGATTTTTTCTTACCGCAATTCTTACCGCATCCTTGTTTTGTCGATAAAATATTGTCTATATTTGCGTAAGTTAAATAAACAGATATATTATGGCAACAGTAAAATTCTATTTGACACGTCCGAAGTCAGATAAGCCTACCGCTATTTTTTTTCTGATGAATTACGGTGCATATACTATTTTACCCGATGGGAAGAAAAAGTACTTACCGTTGAAGTATTATACTAATGAGACAATTTTGCCGGAAAGATGGGATACGAAAGTTGGTGCTCCGATCGCTCCTACAGCGAGGAATCACCGGATGAACGCTGGTGAGTATAGAGAACTGAAAGCGGCTTTGGATAATATCGAAGTTACGGCTAAAGATGTGCTACGTCGGTTGGAGAATGACGGTATCCAGCCAACGAATGAGCTACTAACAAAGGAGTTGGATAAGATATTTAAAGGTTACAAGGAGATAGAACCGGATAGAGATGTCAAGGATTTACTTTGTTTTGTCAAATCCTTTATAGAGAAAACTGATAAGAAACCTAATACTGTGAAGGGGTATAAGCAAACAGCTCGTGAGATTGAGGGGTATATTGCATTAACAGGGAAAAGGCTACAATTTGAGAATGTAGACTTGGATTTTTATTTGTCATTTGTTGAATATTTAACGAATAAAGGTTATTCTCCAAATACGGTTGGTGCTCGTATAAAGGATTTGAAAATGTTTATGAATGAGGCTTATGAACGTAATCTACATACAAATATGGATTTCAAAAAGAAGCGTTTTAGTAAGCCTAAAGAGGAAACCTATTCTGTCTACCTCAATAGTGATGAGCTAAAGAAAATCTATAAGTGTGACTTAAGTGATGAACCTCGATTGGATCGGGTTCGGGATTTGTTTTTGATAGGCTGCTGTACAGGATTACGTTTTAGTGATTTGTCTTTGTTGAGTTCTGATAATATTGATAATGTAGAGAGTGTAATTACTATAAAGACTGTGAAAACCGGTAGGACTGTAGTTATCCCTTTGCATGCGATAGTTCGGCAGATATTGCAGAAATATGATAATGAGTTGCCTCGTGTTCCTTCAAATCAAAAATTTAATGATTATATCAAAGAGATTGCGAAGAAGGCTGAGATTAATGAGCCAATCTTATTGCAAAGAACAAAAGGTACTTTAACTTATGCTGAAACGAAGCCTAAATATGATCTTGTAACGAGTCACACGGCTCGGCGTTCTTTTGCCACGAATGCTTATTTAGCAGGATTGCCACCCATTAGTATAATGAAGATAACGGGACACAAGACGGAATCTTCATTCATGAAGTATATTAAGATCTCGGAGAAGGAGAATGCTATACAGTTGAAAGGACATGAATTTTTTAATCAGATAGTAACTTGCTAATTGATTATTTTTATGGAAAATGTAAGATCGTATTGTGATGATATTCTAGATGTTATACATAAATTTGGGGAAGAGTATATCTATGACCCCAGAACTAAAATCATTGATGGGAAAGATTTGTTTGTTTCTGTTGATAATAATATCAATAACGATATTGCATACTCTGATGATTCGGACAATAGATCGAATGAGGCTTGTGTGAATTTGGGTTTAACTTTTGCGGTTGGTCAACATTGTGAGAAATTACGTGTAAAATATGTAGATGCGATAAAATCTCGATTGTTAGGGATGGATCCTAAAGCTAGAATGGTCTATGCGGAGGAAATATTACAGCGTTTATATGAAATACAGCTAAATCATCCCATTTTTCATTCCAAAGTATTTCAAAAGTTTGTTATACCAATTTTCTTCTCAGATGTCACAGAAGCTTTTGAACGATATGATATTAATTTGCGAAATGTTCTAATTGATTGCCAAAAAAGGCATGGTACGTTCTTTTGCTATTGGTTAAAGTTCTTCAAACCCCATTCTGATACGATAGGGGTACAAAGATGTATTTATAGTGAAAGTGATATTATTGATGATTCGTCAGATGATTCTCAAGATGAACTATTGAATTACTCTCAAAGTGAACTGTCAAATGTTTCTGATAACGGTAGCGATAGATCATCAAGCTATGGTGAAAGTGATATTCATGATAATTCGTTGGATATTTCTCAAAAAGAACCGTTGAATTACTCTCAAAGTGAACTGTCAAATGTTTCTGATAAGGGTAGCGATAGGTCATCAAGCTATGGTGAAAATGATATTCTTGATGATTCGTCGGGTGTTTCTCAAAAAGAACCGTTGAATTACTCTCAAAGTGAACTGTCAAATGTTTCTGATAAGGGTGGCGATAAATCATCATATAAGGAAGATAGGTTCTACAACCTATTTAACGGCTATAACGAGGATGTTGTACATAAACTGATAGAGAAACTGGAGGAGTTTAATATCGTAAGAGAACAGCGGTATGTCCATAAGACGAAGAATCATTTGGCCAAATTAATAATATTCATGAAAGACCAGGAGATTCTTAGATATAGTAAAATGATAATTGTAGCACGCATCTTTTATGACTATTTTAATGTCGTAGTTAGTAAAGCGTCAATAGGAGAAAATAGTGTTACTGAGAGAAATTTACGTGAGATAGAGAAAAAGGGGATTGAAGGACTTTCGAAAGAAGAAATCTCGAATTTTAAGCTTATTTGTGCTCATTTCTCTAAATAGTTATTTCCATTTGGAAATAATGGAAAAAGTGGAAATGTGTGATTGATAAACTTTGTGCCATTAATTTAAATTATTTGTTAATGAAACAAAGTATATTAATCCAACAGGCTTCACTTTCAGATATTGAAGCTGTAGTACGTAAAGTATTAGATGATATATTAGATGATCTAAAGCTTCAGAAGAGCGAAGATTCTATCCGGCTTCTTACTCGTACGGAGGCTGCGAAGATGTTGCGGATTTCTTTGCCAACTTTGGCCGATTGGACAAGACAAGGAATGATTCCCGCTCAACGAATAGGAAGACGTGTCCTTTATGCTATTTCCGATATCGAGAATACTTTAGAAGGAAAGAAGGGAGGACGTAAGAATGGATGAGATAGCTTCTAAATACTATGTGTATCTATCAAGCTGTAAGGAAGGACATGATTCATGTACTGAATATAGTAGTATGGTT
>NZ_QTLZ01000028.1:0-916 GCF_003635425.1 Parabacteroides sp. AF27-14 | reverse complement strand
CATGATTCATGTACTGAATATAGTAGTATGGTTCATGATATGGTACATGGTCATATGTTATATGATACGGTTGACTTTGTTCTTAATCAGAAAGATGTTCCAGAAATAGATTTGTTAGCGGAAGTGTCGCCATATTTGATGGATAGAAGTGATTGTATTGGTAATGATGGCCTCCCTTATGTACGTGGGAAATATAAGGGGTATAATGTGTATGTAAATACTCATATTCTAAAAATCAATGCTTGTAGCTTATGTAAATATTACTACGGTACCAACATGCACGATTTCCCTTTAGAGGACGTACGGAAAGCCATTGAGGGGATAGGAGAGGATTTAAACATCCCTATGGATAAGGTCACTGTGACTAGAATGGATTCAGCAATGGATTTGGAGTTACAGCGGTCTCCAATAGAATATTTCAATCGGATGTTAGATTTACCTTATTTTAGGCGTCTTTCATATCCTACAGGAATTACGTTTCAAACAGCAGAGAAAGAACTTTCGTTTTACGATAAAGGAAAGGAACAGGGGAGTAATAATAAGAATATAGCTCGATGCGAGTTTCGGATAAAGAAAGTTAGGAAGTGCTTTGGGAAATCGGTTACTGCGTCAATGTTATATGATCCTAGCTTTTGGAATGATTTGCTGGATCGGTTCTTGTCTTGTTATTCCAAAGTCAAGGTGAGTAAAGAGTCTTTGCCGCTTGATAAGATAGATGGAGTAAGAAGTTTGCTAAATAGTACCTTACGTGAGTCTGTTAATCGTAATGGATTTGATCCGTTGAGGTCTAGATTGAAGGCTCGTGTGCGTGATGGAAAATTGACGCAAAGAGCCTACAAGTCTATTATAGAGAAGATCAAGAGGTGTTGTTTCTCTTCTCAAGGAAAAGACGTTGGCCCAGAGATAGAAGAATTTG